>JASHPI010000232.1 GCA_030038215.1 Vulcanimicrobiota bacterium
GGATATCGAGAGCGCAGCTTGCCCCACTGCGTAAGCAGCTCGTCGCTGTCCGGGTCGCGCCGGTACCGTGTCACGCCGAGATAGTATTGCGCTTCGGGAGCGGCGTATGCCGTCGAGAAGCGCGTCAGAACCTCGAGATATGCCGCCTCGGCGCGATCGAAACGCTTCAATCGCAAGTACGCGAGCCCAAATGCGCACAGACTCCGCGCGGTGAACTCGGCCGGCGGGAGGAAACCGTCCCAGCGGTAGAGCTCGAAGCCGTCGTGGTAGAGAATCCGGATATCCGGAGTCCAGATATGGTGGATGCTATGGAGCAGCTGATTGTTCTGCGCTTTGGAGTTATCGATCTGAACGGGGATGCTGTGCGCGAGGATCGTTTCGGCCACAAAGGGTAGAGGATACGTCACGGTATCCAGCGCTTGGCATCCTCCTCAACCGGGGTTGAAGACGTCGAAGAGAACGAACTTCTGCTCTGAGCGTGCACGCTCGAGCGCTCCCTTGTAATCAGACTCCCAAGGAATGAGTGACACGCGAGCGCCCCTTTCAGGAAACGGCGAAGTCAGCGAACGACGAAGTTAGAGGCCGACGAAACCGCCGCAGAAGGGTTGGCCGCCCGCATACTGCTGTTGGTAGACGCCGCCGAGCGTTCCGATGTCAACGCCGTATGCCGGGTCGACTTGCTGCGACGGCGCGGTGTAGGTGCTGGAGCCGAGCGAAACGGCCGGCGCTGCGAGCATACCCCACGGACCCCAGTAACCGTTAGCCATGTAGCAGGGCGTGCTCACGAAGTTGGTCGGCCAGAAAAATCCCTCGAGCTGGCGTCGCGGGATCAGCAACGGATTCGGTTGAAGCGCCGGCTCGAACGGAGGATGTGCGATCGTTCCGTGAAGCGGCCCCGCGTGGACGGGGACGTCGAACGGCACCTTAAAAACGTCCGGATTCGGCATCGCGGGCCGTGCAGCGGGGGCGGGCCGGGGCGCGGGGTGGTAGACGGGCATCGGCGCCGCGTGGTAGACGGGCGGAGCGTACACCGGCATCGACATCGGCATCGCGACGCCCCCCGGCGGCGCGGGCTCGGCGAGTATGATGGCCGGCTGCGACAACGTCAGTGCGACCGCGCCGGCGAAGGCCAGAAAGCGGATCACCCTCAGATTATACAACTTTCAGCCTAGCCCGGTAAGCATGCAGCGAGCCGCTTTTCGAGGAAATGTTGCTCGCCCGGATTACGCGCGAGCGCCAGTGCGGCCTGGAAGTGCGTGCGCGCCTCCAGGGTGTTACTGCGGCGCAGCTCCAGCTCGCCGCACGCCGCATGGTAGAACGGATAGGCTGCCAAGCGATCGCGTTGATCGATCGCTTCGATCGCTTCCAGCCCGCGGTCGGCTCCGGCGGCTTGCGCGATGGCGATCGCGCGGTTCAGCGCGACGATCGGCGAGGGCGCGATCGTCATCAGCGTATCATAGAGCGAAACGATCGCCGTCCAGTCGGTCTCTTCGCATCGCGGCGCGCGAGCGTGCAGGGCGGCGATTGCAGCTTCGACGTGATACCGGCTCAACTGCGAACCCGTTGCGGAGCGTTCGAGCCAAGCGCGTCCGAGATCGATCATTTTGCGGTCCCAGCGCGAACGGTCTTGATCGAACAACGAGCTTAGGTCGCCCTTAGCGTCAAGGCGCGCCGGCAGGCGGGCGCCGTCGAGATACATCAACGCACACAGCGCGCGCGTCGAGGGCGTGGCTCCCAACGGATGCTCCGCGAGCAGCCGCGTCAATCGAATCGCCTCGCGGCAGAGCTCCGCCCGAACCACGGCCTGCGGCGACGCCCCGTGATATCCCTCACTGAAGATCAGATAGAGCGCGCGCTGCACCGCGGGAAGGCGCGCCTGGAAATCGGTCGCGTCGGCGATGTCGAAGAGCGGTCCCGATTCGGACAAGCTCTTCTTTGCGCGCGTGAGGCGCTTCTCAACCGCGGCCCGCGTGCTTACGAATGCGTTCGAGATCTCGTCCACGCCGAAGCCGCCGACCAATGCGAGTACCAGCATCACTTGTGCGGCCTGTGGAAGTCGGCGGTCGCAGCAGGAGAATACCATCCGCAGCTGATCGTCGGGTATGCTCGTCGCGTCGAAAATTTCCTCGACCGTGTTGGCCAGCGTCCATTCAGTCTGCAACAGCAGGCCAAGATCCGCGGCGAAGGTGCGCGCGGTTCGTTCGCGGCGCAGGACGTCGAGGGCGCGATTCTTCGCGGTCCTCATCAGCCACGCCGACGGATTCTCCGGAATGCCGCGCAGCTTCCAAACCTCCAAGGCGCGGCAGAAGGCGTCTTGTACGACGTCTTCTGCCAGCGCGAGATTGTGCAGGCCGAAGATGCGCGTGAGCGTCGCGACCATCCGCCCCGCCTCGCGGCGGTAGAGCCGGCCGCTGGGCTCCATCTCACATATCCAGCTTCATGATCGGGCGCACCTCAACGGTGCCGCCGAGGTCGAAGATCGGACAGCCGCGCGCTAGATCGGCCGCGCGATCGATGCTCGCGGCTTCGATCAGCGAGAATCCCCCAACCAGATCTTTAGCTTCGGCGAACGGACCGTCGGTCACCGTCCCTCGCCGATCTTTCACGACCTTGCCCTCGGTCTCCAGCGGTTGGCCCGGATCCTTCAGGTTGCCGCTCGCGGTGAGCTCTTTCATCCAAGCAAGCCACTTTTGCATGACCTGCTCCGATTCTTCGGGCGTGCGCTGACGCTGGCCGCCGCGGTAGAGGTAGAGAAACTCGCCCATGACTGTCCTCCCGTACGAATGAGTGTCGTAAAGCCTAGACGTTCGAGCCGGCCGCCGCCGGACAATTCCGCCTACGGCTTGGCCACGAATATCGGTGCGAAGAGGCGGCGGTACGGCCACGCGACCAGAAACCATAACGCCAAGACGACGATCGGCACCGATGCGGTGCTGGGCAACATCGTGAGGTGAAACGCAAGGCTGTTGTAGAGAAACGCCGCCAGCATGATGAGCGCAACCGGCACGAATCGGTTGACGAGCAGAAGCACGCCGAGCGCCACCTGCGCCGCAGCTACGAAGAGCGCCCAGTGTGACCGGTAAAAAACGTCGGTGAACTCACCGGCGAGCCCGGGCACGGGTGCCGGGTGCGCGACGAAGAACGAAAACGTGCCCGCCGTTATGAAGAGCAGGCCGAGCAGAATGCGCGCAATCGTCGCAGCCACGATCATGGCGTTGACTCGACCGGGTCGACGGCGCACGACGATGCGCGTTCCAGCAGGAGACCCCGATCGCGCGTGTTTTTCGTGAGGGCGGCCGCGCGCTCGAACTCCACGCGCGCTTCGGGCAGACGTCCGAGCCGGAAGAGGAGCTCCGCGCGAACGCTCGGCAACAGCCGATAGTTTTGCAGCAACGGATGGTCGCGAAGCGCGTCGACGATCTCGAGCCCTGCGCGCGCGCCGGAGGCCATGCTCACCGCAACCGCGCGGTTGAGCTCGACGACCGGCGTTGGCAGGAGCGCAACGAGCTCCTCGTAGAGCGCTGCGACTCGTGCCCAGTCCGTTTCTTCCGCGCGCACGGCTCGCGCGTGACACGCGGCGATTGCGGCTTGGAGCGCGTAAGGGCCCGGCTCCGGCGCGAGCCGTTCGGCTTTCGTTAGCGCAGCCAGGCCGCGCGCGATCAGAAGGCGGTTCCATCTGCTGCGATCCTGATCGCGCAAAAGAACCGGTTCGCCCAACGGCCCGACGCGCGCTTGCGTGCGCGACGCATGAAGCTCCATCAATGCCACGAGCCCGTGGACCTCGGCCTCATCCGGCATCAGAGTGGTCAGCATGCGTCCCAAGCGCAGCGCATCTTCGACGAGCTCGGGTCGCAGCACGTCGTCTCCGGCACTGGCTGCATAGCCCTCGTTGAAGATCAGATAGATCGCTTCGAGTATCGACCCGAGACGCTGCGTCCGTTCAGCACCCTCGGGCACTTCAAACGGGACGTGAGCTTCCGAGAGCGCGCGTTTTGCGCGCATGATGCGGGCGCCGATCGTGGTCTCGCTAACGAGAAACGATCGCGCGATTTCGCCGGTCGTCAGTCCACCCAGAAGTCTAAGGGTCAAGGCAACGCGCGCTTCCTTCGAGAGCATCGGGTGACAGGCAACGAACATTAGACGCAGCAAGTCGTCATCGATCTCGTCACAGGAGCTCGTGAAATCCGCCTCGGTCGCGGGGACCTCGCGTTGCAGCTCTTCCGCTTTGCGTTCGAACGCCTTGTCTCGACGAATCTGATCGATCGCGCGACGTCTGGCGGCCGTCATCAGCCAGGCGCCGGGGTTGCGGGGGATGCCCTCGTCGGGCCACTGCACGAGCGCACAGACGAAGGCATCCTGCGCGAGCTCCTCGGCGCGGCCGACGTCTCGCAGCATCCCCGAGAGACTCGCAATCAGCTTCGGAGATTCGATCCGCCAAATCGCCTCGATCGCTTGCCGCACGTCGCTGCCTCTCACCCGCGATACGCCGCCCCTAATCGCTCGGCTTGCTCGCGCATCTCCGCCGGAAAGTTCTCGCCTAGGTCGGCGACTTCGTAGATCTGGCGAATTTCGATCTCCATTCCGCCGTCAAAGGGCGCGTGTGTGAAGCGCTCGATGACCTCGGCCTTGGATTTGCCCTGAACGATCCAGAAGCCGGCGATGAGCTCTTTGGTCTCCGCGAAGGGCCCGTCGGTAACGGTCGTGCGGCCGTCGTCGAAGCGCAGGCGCGCACCTTTGGACGACGGCGCAAGTCCGTCGAGCGCCAGCAGCACGCCGTCTTTCGCCAGCCCCTCGTTGAACTTGCCCATCTCAGCGAACTCTTCGCGCGACGGAAGTTTTCCGGACTCGGTTTGCTTGTTGGCCCTGACCATTACCACGAATCTCATCTCTCTCTCCTTATACGTTAGACGCAGGTTCTCTACGTATGCGTCGAACGGCATCCCGGAATTTCGACAGCTCCGCGGCCCCGAGCCGCGTCAGATTCTAGGCGGCTTGTGTCCCGAGGTGACGCTTCGCGAGCTCGGATGTCCGACCGGCGTCCGCGGCGCTTGCTCGACTCTGGGTGCGGCTCCCGCGTGCCCGTGCGTCCCTCGCAAGGCCGCCCGTGAGGCTTGATCGTGCGTCGCTGCGGCTCGCTCGCTCGGTGAGCGCGCCGGCGCTTGCGAACGTTGGGCACCCGATGGAGCGCCCGCCACGTGAAGGCGGCTCAGCGCTTGGCGTTGCGCTACGACGCGGTCGGCATTGGAGAGCGACTCGTAGGAACGGCGCGGTCGTCCGTGATTGAACGCCGCGAGATTATTTCGATTGAGACCCGCCATCTGAGCATGCCGAAGCTGCTCAGGCGTCGGATCAACGTGTGGCCGCCGCGCGATTGCGCGCTGCGCGGCCGTTGGCCTGGCCTTGAGTCCAGCGTGGCCTCCGTCAAAACTGACGCGACGGTGGGTAATGACGCTCCGGTTGATGACCGTTTTGTCAAAATAGGTGTTGTGAATGACTGTCGTGTTCACGTTGGTCACGGCGGTGTTGTAGTTGAAGGTTCCGCCGGCCCAGGTTCCGCCGACAAAGCCGATGCCAAAATAGCCGAATCCGTAGTTGACGCCGCCGTAGAATCCCACGCTAGCGCCCCAGTACCCGGCGTTCCAAATGTAGCCGCCGCCGGAGAACGTCCAGTAGCCCGGCGTCCAGTAAAGGCCCATCGCCGGCGGGGCGACCCAAACGCCCGGAACCCAGTAATAGCCGTAAGCGCCCCAAGCCCAGTAGCCGGGATTCCAAACGTAGTTCGGCGCCGGGGGCGGGGGCTGCGAGTAGGCAGGCAGGGGTGGAGGCGGGACCGCCACGTTAATGCCCACGCACGGCCACGCCTGCGCGGTCGAGGTTAGGGGCACGGCCGCGACGAGCGCTGCCAGCGCGAGCGCCGGGATCGATCTCATGATTGGCACGGGGTCTCCTCGGGTGAGGGCAAACGATGACAGGGATGGTGCACGACCCCTTTTGCCCGGGCAGCGAGCCCCAGCTAACGCGATCTCATGCCATTCTTACCGAGCGAGCCGCGAGGGCGTGCGCTCGCAGCGCCGCGGTGGCCGCGCGCCGAAGGAATCGGCCGTGAGCGGGTTCGCCGAGCGCTTCGCGCTCCTTCTCATGCTATCGCTCTTCTTCGGCTTTGCCTTCGAGGGGTTCTATTCGGACCTGCCCCGCCGGCCGGGCGGCGTGCGCACCTTCCCGCTACTGGCGCTGGCCGGCGGCTGCCTCTACCTATTGGAGCCGCATTACGGCTCGGTCTTCGCGGTCGGGCTCTTGATCCTCGGCTTCTGGATTTACGCGTGGGCGCGCAGGAAAAGCGCCGCCGAAGACGCGGAGGCCGTGGCAGGCTTCTTCATCGTACCGGTGAGCAATTTGCTCGCATTCGCACTCGGCCCGATCGCGTTGACGCAGCCCCTCTGGCTCTCGGTGACCGTTGCGGTTGCGGCGGTGCTGCTGCTTGGAAGTCAACGCACGCTTCACGCTTGGGC
>JASHPI010000233.1 GCA_030038215.1 Vulcanimicrobiota bacterium
GAAGTTGCCGAGAAGGGCTATAGCCTCGGAACCGAAGTGCTGCGTCCAGCGAAGGTCATCGTCGCCAAAGCGCAATGAACTTCAAGGATTACTACGCCGTCCTGGGCGTCGCGAAGAACGCGCAAGAAAAAGACATCAAATCCGCCTATCGGAAGCTGGCGCGCAAGTGGCATCCGGATGCGAATCCGAACAATCAAAAAGAGGCCGAGGAGAAGTTCAAGGAGATCTCCGAGGCCTACGAAGTTTTGGGCGATCCCGAGAAACGCAAAAAATATGATGTGCTCGGCCCGAACTGGCAACAAGCCGCGCAACAAGCCGAACAGCAGCGGCGATATCGTACGAACGTCGATGGACAAGAGTTCGAATTCGACCTCGGCGGCGCCGGGGGACCGAGCGGATTCTCGGATTTCTTCGACGTTTTCTTTTCGGGCATCGGCCGCCGGCAAACGGGCCAGGGCGCTCGCTTCGTGCGTCGCGGCCAGGACCTCGAGACCACGATCGATCTCGGCTTGCGCGACGTGTACGATGGCGGCACGAAAGCCGTCTCGCTTCAAATTGAAGACGTTTGCCCGCGCTGCCAGGGCACCGGTACCGTGGGCGGGCGCCTCTGCCCCGAGTGCCACGGCACCGGACGCATACTGGTCAACAAGAAGTTCGAGGTGACGATTCCCAAAGGGATCGGCAATGGGCAACGCATTCGCCTGGCCGAACAAGGCGGCGCCGGACAGAGTGGCGGCCCCAACGGCGACCTCTATCTCGTCGTAAAGCTGCTCGACGACCCCACCTATAAGCGCAAAGGGGACGATCTCTACGTCGATCTTCCGGTCAGCATTTATGACCTGGTGCTGGGCGGCGAAGTAAAGGTCCCGACGCTGAACGGTCAGGTCGCGATGACGATTCCGGCCGGCACGCAGAACAATCGCCTGCTGCGTTTGGGCGGCCGCGGAATGCCGAAGGTCAGAGGGAAAGGCGCCGGGGATCAATACGTGCGCCTAATCGGCCAGCTTCCGCAGAACCTCTCCGATAAGGAAGAAAAGCTCTTCAAAGAGCTGGCCGCACTGCGTAACGGCCAGGCGTAAGCCATGAACCCCAGCGGCAACACGATCGAGCTGGTCGCTGCAAGATAAACCTTTCGCTGCGTAAGGAGAATTCTGTGATTAAAGAGATCGCGTACACGGCGTATCCGGCCAAGGACGTTGCCGGATTGCGCAAGTGGTACGAAAACACGCTCGGCATCCGTTTCAGCGGCCCGTTCGAAGAGGATGGAGTGGAAAGATACAACGAGGCGGACGTGGGCGGCGGCTACTTCAGCGTGATGTGGAATCAATGGATGCAGACCGATCCCGGAACCGCATCGGGCATCGTCTTTGAGGTCGACGACATCGACAAGACGATCGCCGATCTGCGCGCCAAGGGCGTCGAAGTCGAGGATCCGTACGCGACGCCGGTCTGCAAGGTCGCTTCGTTCAAAGACCTCGAGGGGAACAAGGTCTCGCTGCATCAGCGCACCGCGCCATATTAGTTATCGCGAGCAACCCGAGGACCGGCTCGAGCGGTTGTAGCAGGCGATGATGGCCGGACATGGGCTGATGTGGTCCAACATCTATCAGCCCGAAAAGCCCCACATGAAGCGGCGCGTCGATTGGAAGCGAATGGGCGCGCTCTTCGCTCCCTATTGGCGCCAGCAGACCACCGTGCTGGCGTGCATCGTGGTGGTCTCCGGCTTGGGCCTCGTGCCCGGCTTCGTCACGGCGAATATCATCGATTCCGCCATTCCTCGGCGCGACGTCGCCGCGTTGGGGGTCGACGTCGGGATCATTCTCGTCTCCGCACTGTTCGCGGCCGGGGTCGGCGTCCTTCAAGGCTACCTCAACTCGGTGGTCGGCGAGGGCATCATGCGCGATCTCCGCACGAGCCTGGTCGGACATCTCCATCGCATGCCGCTGCAGTTCTTCACCGGGACCAAGACGGGCGAGATCATGAACCGCGTCAGCAACGACGTCGATAACGTCGACAATGTCGTTACCGGGACGCTGACGACGATCGTAACCAACATCGTGCTCATCGTAACGACGCTGATCGCGATGTTCGTCTGGAATTGGCGGCTCGCGCTGCTCTCGGTCGTCATCGTGCCGCTGATGATCTTCCCGCTCGGCCCGGTCGGGCGCCGGATGTATTCGATCCGCCGGCAGACCCGCGAAAAGCGCGACGAAGTCGAGTCGATCACCCAAGAGACGCTTTCGATCTCCGGAATCACCTTGATCAAGTCATTCGCGCGCGAGGCCTTCGAGCGCGCGCGCTTTTACAAGGTCGGAACCGGCCTCATGCAGCTGGAGATCGATCTCGCGATGGTCGGGCGCTGGTTCCTAGCTTCGGTTACCGCGATGGTCGTGGTCGGTCCGGCGCTGATCTGGTTCGGCGGCGGCTGGTTGGCGATTTCCGCGAGCCTGAAGGTCGGCGTGATCGTTGCCTTCGTCTCTTTCGTTCAGGGCCGGCTCTACGGCTCGGCGGCGACGCTGGCCGGCATTCAAGTGCAGATCGTCAGCGCGCTCGCGGTCTTCGAGCGAATTTTCGAATACCTCGACATGAAGACCGAAGAGTACGATCCGCCCGGAGCGATCGTTCTGCCGAACGTGAGCGGCGACATCGCCTTCGAGAACGTCGTCTTCTCCTACGACGGGGTGCGCGACGTGCTCAACGGGGTCTCATTCCACGTCCGGCCCGGCGAGGTGGCGGCTTTCGTCGGCCCGTCGGGTGCCGGCAAGACGACGATCACCCAACTCGTGCCGCGCTTCTACGATCCGCAGAGCGGACGCGTGATGATCGATGGACACGACGTGCGCACCGTCACCCTAACGTCGTTGCGTGACAACATCGGAATCGTGACGCAGGAAACGTACCTCTTCCACGACACGATCGCCAACAATCTCCGTTACGGAAAGCCGGACGCGACCGATGCGCAGCTTCGCGCCGTCACGCGTTCGGCGAACATCGCCGACTTCATCGCGGCGCTTCCCGACGGCTTCGAGACGGTCGTAGGAGAGCGCGGTCACAAGCTCTCCGGCGGCGAGCGCCAGCGCCTGGCGATCGCGCGCGTGCTGCTCAAAGATCCGCGGATACTGATTCTGGACGAGGCGACCAGCTCGCTCGACTACGAGAATGAAGCAGCCATTCAGGACGCGCTCGAGGTCGTGATGCAAGGGCGGACGAGCTTGGTGATCGCGCACCGTCTTTCGACCGTACTACGGGCCGACGTCATCTTCGTCGTCGAGGACGGCCGCATCGTCGAGTCGGGCCGCCACGCTACGCTGTTGGCGCGTGGCGGCCTCTACTCGCGTCTCTACCGAACCCAGTTTCGCGATCTCTCCGCCTAGGAGAGGCTATCGCGCGTACTGGATTCCAGCGTTCACCTCGCTAATCGCGTTCTTGACGTAGTTGATCGCGTTGGCGCGATGCCCGCCCTTGTCGGCCTGCGCGGCTTCCAGTTCGCTGAGGGCGGAGTTCAGGTAGTTGCGGGCGTTGATCATGTGGGTCTGAGCGGCCACGGCAATGCCGGCACCGACGCCCGCGAAGAACAGCGCAAAGAGCAGCGCTAAGACTCCGAGCTTCACTTTGGAACGTAGCATTTGGAACATACCTCCATTGCAATAGACGAACGTATAAATGGAAAACGGCTGGCGGTTTCTAAGCGCGACCGGCGGGAACCTCCATCACCATCGGCTCGACCGGAATCGAAAGTTTCGGCTCGGTTGCGGCCTGGATCTCCTCGACGCCGACCCCCGGTGCGAGCTCGCGCAGAATCAGTCCATCCGGCCCGACGTCGATCGTGCCGAGGTCGGTGATGATCCGGTTCACGACTGCCTTTCCCGTCAGCGGAAGCGAGCAGCGGCGCACTATCTTGTGAGCGCTCCCCTTCGCCACGTGCTCCATCATCACGATGACGCGCTTGGCGCCGTGCACCAGGTCCATCGCCCCGCCCATCCCCTTGACCACCTTGCCGGGAATCATCCAGTTGGCAAGATCGCCGTGCTCCGACACTTGCATCGCGCCGAGCACGGCCACGTCGATGTGACCGCCGCGAATCATGCCGAACGAGAGCGACGAATCGAAAAAGGAGGCCCCCGGCAGCACCGTCACCGTCTCTTTCCCGGCGTTGATCAGATCCGGATCCTCCTCGCCCTCGTACGGATAGGGCCCCATGCCCAAGATGCCGTTCTCGCTCTGCAGCGTCACGGTCACGTCCGGCGGCACGTAGTTTGGAACCAGCGTCGGCAGGCCGATGCCGAGATTCACGTACTGTCCGTCGCGTAGTTCCTGCGCGACCCGGGCGGCAAGCTGCGTTCGCGTCAGCGGCATTATCGCGTCTCCTTCGACAGGCTCAGGATGACATTTCCTTTGGGCGGGTCGTCACGCGCTCGATGCGCTTGCCCTGCGGGCCCACGTGGACGATGCGTTGCACGAAAACGCCCGGGAGATGCACGCTCTCGGGATCGATGGTGCCCGGCTCCACCAGCTCCTCGACCTCGACGATCGCAATTTTGCCCGCCATCGCGCAGAGCGGATTGAAGTTGCGCGTAGCTTTGTGGAAGATCAGATTGCCGGTACGGTCGCCGATCGACGCGCGCACCAGGGCGAAGTCGCAGATGATGGCGCTCTCGAGCACGTACTCGCGCCCGTCGAAGACGCGGGTCTCTTTTTTCGGCGAGGCGATCGCGACGCTGCCGTCGGCGCGATACCGCCACGGCAGGCCGCCGTCGGCGACCAGCGTGCCGTCGCCGGCCGGCGTATAGAAGGCCGGGATGCCGCAGCCGCCGGCGCGCAGGCGCTCGGCCAGGGTTCCTTGAGGAACCAGCTCGACCTCGAGCTCGCCGTGTAGAAACTGGCGCTCGAACTCGCGGTTTTCGCCGACGTACGAGCCGGTAGCTCGCGCGATGCGTTTGTGGTCGAGCAGGACTCCCAAGCCCCAACCATCGACGCCGCAGTTGTTTGAAACGGTCTTCAGATCTGTCGCGCCCTGCTCCAGCAGTGCCTCGATCAAATTGTGCGGAATTCCACTCAGGCCGAAGCCGCCGACCGCGATGGATGCACCGTTCGGAATGTCCGCGACGGCCTCGGCACAGGAGCCGTAAACCTTCTCCATGCCGCTCTAATGCGCCGACGGAATGGGCGCCGCCTTCGTGGAAGAGGCCTGCATTATGACGACGGCACCATCCCAAATTACGAGCAGCGATGAGGAGGCGATGATCCTCGCGGTCGTGCGCGAATTGGTCGTCGAGAAGGTGGCGCCGCGCGCCGCCGAGATCGACGCAACCGGCGAGTTCCCGTGGGACATCAAGGAGCTCTTCGCGGAGAACGACTTGCTCGGGATCCCGATTCCAGCCGAATATGGCGGCCTCGGCGGCACGTTCCTCACCTACGTCAAGGTCGTCGAAGAGATCGCCAAGGCGTGCGCGTCGAGCGCGCTAATCGTCGCGGTGCAAGAACTCGGCATGCTGCCGATCGTGATCGGCGGTAGCGAAGAACAGAAGCGCCGCTTTCTGCCGAAGATCGCATCGGGCGAACATCTGGTCGCCTATGCACTCACCGAGGTCTCGAGCGGCTCCGACGCGCTCGGCTCGATGCGGACGCGCGCCGAGAAACGCGGCGATACGTATCTTCTCAACGGTCAGAAGATTTGGATCACCAACGGTAGCGTGGCCGACGTGGTCTGCGTCTTTGCAGTGACCGATCCGCAGGCCGGCTCGCGCGGCGTGAGCGCATTCGTGCTCGAAAAAGGGATGCCCGGATTCTCGGTGGGCAACGTCGAGAAAAAGATGGGCATTCGCGGGTCTCCGACCGTCGAGTTGGTCTTCAACGATTGCGAGGTTCCGGCGGCCAATCGGCTGGGCGAAGAGGGCGAAGGCTTCAAAATCGCCATGAAGGTACTCGACAAGTCGCGTCCCGGCATCGCCGCGCAGGCGCTCGGCATCGCCGCCGGTGCGTTCGAGTACGCGACCAACTATGCTAAAGAGCGCGTCGCGTTCGGCAAGCCGATCGGTCACCATCAAGGCGTCGGCTTCATGCTCGCGGACATGAAGACCGAGGTGGAAGCGGCGCGCCTGCTGCTCTACGAAGCCGCGCGCCGCTGTGACCAAGGGAGCTCCGATGTGACGCTCTGGTCGGCTTTAGCCAAACTGAAATGCGGCGACGTCGCGATGTCGGTTACCACCGATGCGGTGCAAGTGCTCGGTGGCTTCGGATACTCTGCCGACTATCCGGTCGAGCGGATGATGCGCGACGCGAAGATCACGCAAATCTACGAAGGCACGCAGCAGATCCAGCGCCTGGTCATAGCCCGCGCACTGGTCGGACGCTAACCTATCGACAGCGCCGTAACGCGCTTATAAAATTTCGTTCTTCCAAGCGGCACTACTAAGCGAAAAAGTGCATCGCAATCAACTTTAGAATGAAATTCTCGTGAAGTCGCTTGACCCCGTGCCAGTGCGACCGTAGACTTTCCGGTATTCGTTAGGCAACTTCAGAGGTGCGGCGGGATGAACAGCATGCGATGCTTGCCCCTTACCCTCATTGTGATTGCGCTCGCAGGCTGCAGTCAAAGCGCGTCGGTTGGTAGCGGCCAAGCGCCTCAAAACCCGCTGCCTCAAACCGCGTCTGCTCAGAACCAGCCGCCCCGGGACGAAACGCTCGTCCGAGGCCGTTCCAGCCCGCTCTTCCTAACCGGCGGACCTCCGTCGAAGATCTCCCACGTCGTCGTCATCTTCCAGGAGAATCGATCCACCAACGATCTCTTCAATGCCTTTCCAGGCGCCGATACCGTGCGCATCGTGGAGCGCGCTCACGGACGTCCGCTGCATCTTCTCCCCGAGCTCCTGACCGCTCCATACGACATCGATCACTCCCATCTCGCCTTCGAGCTCGAGTATAACGGCAATTGGTCTGAGGTCGCGACCAAGTGCAACAAGCACGCAATCTGTCCGCCCAACGCGGTACGACCTTTCGGTTACGTTCCACGATACGAGGTCGAGCCGTACTACGTCATGGCAAGCCGATATGCGTTCGCCAACGATATGTTCCAAACGAACGAAGGCCCGAGCTTTCCGGCCCACCAGTACATCCTGAGCGGAACCTCAACGATCAGCAACGGCTCAACGCTGCGGGCCGCCGAGAATCCGCTGACACCGCAGGGCCAGCTCACCGGCGGCTGCGACTCGCCGCCCGGATCGCAGGTCTTCGTGATCGATCCGGACGGGCAAGAAAATATGAAGGTCTACCCCTGCTTCGATCGCAACTCGCTCATTGCGCTCATCGAGGCGCGATCGTTGAGCTGGAGCTACTATCAGGCGGGCAAAGGGGCGGGGCTCTGGCACGGTCCCGATGCAATCTCGCCGGTTCGCTACAGCCGCGAGTTTTCCACCGACGTCATCTCTCCGCCCGCGCGGGTCCTCACCGACATTTCGAAGGGAAACTTAGCTAACGTCGTTTGGGTCACGCCGACTGCGGCCGCGTCGGATCACGCTGGCGTTACGGATGGCTCGGGCCCATCTTGGGTGGCGTCGGTCGTCAATGCGATCGGCGAGAGCAAGTACTGGAACACCACCGCGATCTTCATCACCTGGGACGATTGGGGCGGCTGGTACGATCCGGTCGAGCCTCTCGAGCGCAACTCCTACGAGCTGGGATTCCGAGTGCCGTTGCTCGTCATCTCTCCATACGCCAAGCAGCATTACATATCGGAAAAGCAGCACGAGTTCGGCAGCATCCTGAAGTTCACCGAAGAGGTGTTTGGTCTGCCGTCGCTGGGTACGACCGACGCCGATTCGGACGATCTCTCCGACTGCTTCAACTTCTCGGGACCGCCAAGCAAATTCAGAGAAATTCCCGCGCCGCTGCCGCCGAGCTACTTTTTGAGACAACCGCTCTCGGACGAGAGCCCCGACGACGATTACTAGCAGCCTAGAGCATGTTCTTCCAGAAGTTGAGCATGTGAGCGTAGACGGAGCGGCGCTGCGGCAAGCCGCTGATCGAGTGCGTTTTGCGTGGATACGGATAGAACAGCACGCGCGATTCGTGAGCCAGAATGAAGCGCTGGATCAGCTGCATCGTGTTGGCCATGTGCACGTTGTTGTCGGAAGTGCCGTGCTGAATGAGGAGCGGGCCGTTGAGGCTGCCGGCGGCATTTAGCACCGAGCTGCGCGCGTAACTCGCCGGATTATCCTTCGGCAGGCCCATGTACCGCTCGGTATAGATGGTGTCGTAGAAGTGCCAATCGGTAACCGGCGCGACTGCTGCGCCGGCCTTGAAGAGCCGGCTGTGGGTCATCGCGTAGCAGGTTAAATAGCCGCCGAAACTCCAGCCCCAAATGCCGATTCGCGCCGGGTCCACATACGGCAGCGTAGCGAGATAGCGCTCCCCGATCTCTTGACCGAGCAACGACCCGGGCCCGAAGTTGTGAAAGAGCAGTCGGACGTGCGCGTCGCTGTCGACCTGCGAAGCCGGGCCGTCGATCGAGAAGACGATGATGCCTTCGCGCGCTAACAGTTGCCCGTAGAGGCCGGGGAAGCTATCGGCGGTGGTCGGCGCATCGGGTCCCCCGTAGACGTATATGACGACCGGATAGCGTTTCGATGGATCGAAGCCGGGGGGCTCGAGCATCGTGGCATCGAGCGGTCCATATCCCGACGGAACCTCGAGCATTCGGACCGCCAGCAGCTCCGCTTTCAACGCTGCGTTCTCCGGCGCAAGCGTCGTGCCGGCGCCTGAAGCGGTCGTTACGAGCTCGGCCTGCGGCGGATCGTTTAGGCGGCTGTACGTGTCGACGAAATGCGCGAAGTTCGGCGCGAAGGCGCCGTCGTGCCAGCCGGGCGACGGCGCCAGGTTGTGGACACCCTGCCCCGAGCTCGTCGAAGGGCCGAGTGAGATCGCCAGCAGCGAGCGATCGCGCCGAGTCGGGTAGGCGGCGCGAATGTAAATCGTGCCGTCGCGAGCCACGCCGTAGAAGTCGGTGACGCGATAGGACCCGGTCAATTTTCGCAGCGTCCCGTCGCGCGAGCGCAGAAACATGCCCGCGGTCGGACCGCGATCGAGCAGCCAAATCGAACGCCCGTCCGGCAGCCAATGCGGGAGCGGCTGCACGTCGACCCACGTGCGCGAGGTTTGCCGATACGCGGTCACTGCGGCGGTGCCGTCGCTCGGCCAGAGATCGACCCACATCGAACGCTGCGGCCGGTCGAGGATTTCGGCCGTGAGTGCGCCCGCAGGTCCGGTCCAATCGAAATTGGCGATGTACTCGTCGCGCCGGGCGGCGTCGTAGACGACCCGGTCGGCACCGCTCCCCACGTCGACCACGTGCAGCGCGACGCCCGGATTCGGCTCGCCGGCGAGCGGATACCGTGAACTCTCTACGACGTTGTTGACCGTCAGAAAGTCGACGATCGGAAAGTTCGTTACGCGCCGCTGGTCCATCGCGAGGTAGGCGATGCGCTTTCCGTCGGGCGACCATCGGAAGCCGTGCTCGATGCCCAGCTCTTCGGGGTAGACCCAGTCGAGCGTGCCGTTGAGCAGATCGTTCGGAACGCCGCCGTGGGTGATGCGCGCGATGATCGGGTGCGCGCGCAGCGTCGCCACGTAGAGATCGGCATTGTGAGCAAAGGCAATCGCATTGCTGCGCGGCGACCAAATCGCATCGTCGACGTCGTCGTCAATCTTTTGCGGGCGCGCGTCGTCAAGCCGCGCGACGTAGAGGCCCCCGCCGGCCAGCAGCGCCACCCGCGCTCCGTCGAACGACCATCCGGCAACTTCGGGCGTCGGCGGCTTTACGCCTAAGGCGTTCGCCTTCAACCACACAACCGGCGTGCCGCCGGCGACGTCGTAGAGCATCAGCGCCAATGGTTCATCCGGATCCTGGCTCTGTCGAACGTAGAGAAAACGCTTGCCGTCGGGCGACCACGAGACGCGATCGATCATGCGGCCCCAAGGCGGTTCCTTCGTGAAGACCGTATCGAGCGTAAGCTCCGCTGCGCGGGCCGGGATCGCCCATGCAAAGAGAAGCAGCACCGCGATGGCAGCTCTCAACGTGCCCCCTTGGCTTTGGCCGTCAAGGTTTTCGCCAGAATGCGCGGCGTGGGGCAGAGCGCGTTGACCGGGCAGCGCGGACATCGCGGAATCGGCGCCTTGCAGATCTGCCTTCCGTGCAGAATCAGCCAATGCGTCGCGTCGCCCCACTTGGCGCGCGGGACCAGCGCGGTCAGGTCGTCCTCAACTTGGCGCGGCGTCGTGCCCAGCGTGAGACCCAAACGATGCGCGACGCGAAAGACGTGCGTGTCGACCGCCAGAGCGGCCTCGTGAAAGGCGGCCGCCATCACGACGCTCGCGGTCTTGCGCCCGACGCCGGCCAGCGATTCGAGCTGCTCGCGCTCGCGCGGCACCTGGCCGCCAAAGCGCTCGAGCAGATCGCGCGCGCAATTAATGATGTTCTTCGCCTTCATGCGAAAGAAGCCGGTTGATTTGATGATCTGCTCGACGTCGGATTGCTTCGCGGCAGCGAGTTTCTGCGGCGTCGAATACTTCGCGAAGAGTGCCGGCGTCGTCATGTTCACGCGCGCGTCGGTCGTTTGAGCGGAGAGAATCACGGCGATCAGCAGCTGGAAGTCGTTCGCATACTCCAGCGCGGTGCCGGCATGCGGATACGTCCGCTCGAGAATCGCCAG
>JASHPI010000234.1 GCA_030038215.1 Vulcanimicrobiota bacterium
GCCGCGCCGAGCTTGGCGCGCGCGTGATGGGAAGCGAGTTGTTCGGGCGTCAGCGATGCCGAAGCTGGTTCCTCGTAACCGCTCGCCACGACCTCGACCGTCAAGCCGAGCGAGCGCAAAAGCTCCAAGCGCCGCGGTGAGGCGCTTGCCAGGATGATTCGAGCGAGCGGCAACTGGGCGTCCATCGGCGTACCTTTCGAAGGCCGCCCGCTCTCTCCGGTACCCCTGCGCGAGAGACTCCACGGGTGACCCGTCGCGTCGTGGTATGCTACGATGGCCACTGTATCATGTCATACCAAGTGATCAAGCGCTTTGGAAGACGCGCCTATCTCTACGAGGTGACGAGCTTCCGCGATCCGGCCAGCGGGAAGAGCAAGGGGCGCTGGACCTATCGCGGCCGCCACCTCGAACCGGTCGACGTGCGTGACGAGGCGCCCACCCCGACGCGCGAGCGCCTGCTCGACGCACTCGCGCAGCTGCTGGCCTCAACCTCGTATGCCGAGACGACCGTCGGCGCGATCGCGCGCTGCGCCGGGGTGACCAGCGCGACCTTCTACCGCCACTTTCACGACAAGCGTTCGCTGCTCTTCGCGTTGGTCGAGCGAACGCGCGACCAGCTCTACCCGGCAGCGGCGCTGCAGGCGGGAGGCGACGCTGCGACCGAGCGCGCTCGGCTAAAGATGTTCATCCGTAGCGTCACTACGCATGCGGCCATACGCGACGGCGTTGCGCGCGCGATCTACGAGATGCAGTTCAAGGATCATGCAATCGACGCGTTCTGGCGGCGGTTCAACGTCGAGCGCGCGCGCATCTTTGGCGCATACGTCGCGCATCTGAATGCACATCGCATCGGTTATGACGACGATCCGCAAACGATGGCGGCGCTGCTAACGATGCTGGCGGAAGGCGTTCGGCAGGTCGTCGCACTGCGCCGCGAAGGGCTCTCCGAAGCTGAGATCGAGCTTTTAGGCGATATCCTCGGAAGGATTCTGATCAAGTGAACAAGCGCGTTGCCGTGACCGTATTCGTGGTTGCGCTCCTCGCGGTCGGCGGCTACTTCGCGTGGCGCGAATTCTTCGCCGTCGGCACGCCGAAAAACCTCATCTTCCTCTCGGGACGGATCGAAGGCGACGACTCCGCAATCGCCTCCAAGCAGCCCGGCCGCATCTTGACGGTCAACTATCGCGAGGGCGACCCGGTGCGCAAAGGAGATGTGATTGCGACGCTCGACAATGCGCAGGCGCGGGCCGTGGTCGCGGAGGCGCGCGCGCGCGTGCTGGTCGCGATGCGCACGACCGGCGTGATGTCGGCGCAGCTGCGCCAGGCGCAACTCGCGACCGGACAGGCGCAAGGGACCGTCACCGGCACGACGGCGCAGGCCCAATCGCAAGTCGAGGCCGCGCAAGCGCAGCTCGCGCGCGCCAAGTCCGCGTCGCAACTCGCAAACGACGACGAACGCCGCGCGGTAAGCCTCTATCAGACCGGTGACGTCGCCCAAGCGCAACGCGACCAAGCCGTTTCGTCGGCGGAACAAGCGTCGCAGGCAGTCCAGGCTGCGCAGCAGCAGGTCGGAGCGGCCGAAGGTGCCCTCACCGCTGCACGAGCCAACTACGCCGAACCGCCGATGCGCCGCGAACAGGAAGCGGCCGTGGCCGCGCAGCTCAATACCCAAGACGCCGCCGTGCACGCCGCCATCGCACAACTGCAGCAAGCCGAAGCCACCGAACACGACCTTACCGTGACCGCTCCGTTCAACGGCACGGTCATGGTGCGCTCGGCCGAGCCGGGCGAAGTGCTTCCCGCCGGCACGCCGATCGTCACGCTCTTGAACCTCGACAAGGTCTATTTGCGCGCCTTCGTGCCCGAGGACCAAATCGGGCGCGTCGTCCTCGGCCAGGAGGCCCGGGTCTTTCTCGATTCCGATCCGAGCCATCCGCTCGACGCCTACGTCCTGCGCATCGATCCGCAAGCGATGTTCACGCCCGAGAATACCTACTTCCGCAGCGATCGCGTGAAGGAAGTCTTCGGCGTGAAGCTGGCGCTGCGCTCGGGATTCGGCCAAGCCAAACCCGGTATGCCTGCGGACGGCGAGATCCTGACTTCCGGCCAATGGCCGAAGTAGCCGTACGCGTCGATCGTCTCACCAAGCACTACGGCACGGTCGAAGCGGTTCGCGGGATCAGCTTCGAAGTCGATAAAGGCGAAATTTTCGGTTTCATCGGACCCGACGGCGCGGGCAAGACGACGACCTTTGAAATCCTCGCCGGCGTCATGCGCGCCACCAGCGGTGAGATCGACGTGCTGGGTAAACCGGCGCGCGAAGCACGCGCTCAGACCGGGTACCTGACGCAGAGCTTTACGCTCTATCCCGACCTCACCGTGATGGAGAACATTCACTACGTCGGCGATCTTCGCCTGACGCCCAGGCAAGTGGTGACGTCGCGCGCGCGGCACTACCTCGCGGCGTTCGGCATGGATCCCTTCGAAGGGCGCCTTGCCAGCCAGCTCAGCGGCGGCATGCAGAAGAAGCTGGCATTGGTCTGCGCTCTCGTTTCCGAACCGGCGGTGCTGCTCTTGGATGAGCCGACGACGGGCGTCGATCCCGTCTCGCGACGTGAGTTTTGGGATTCGCTCGCGCAGCTCTCCAGCGAGGGATTGACGATCCTGGTAGCGACGCCGTATTTGGACGAAGCCGAGCGCTGCAATCGCGTCGCTTTGATGCACCTGGGCCAGATCGCGCAGCTCGACACGCCGAGCGCGCTGCGCAACTCGATTCACGCGCAGCGCCTTGAAGTGCGGGTCGCCGACCTGCGGCGCGCGCAGCTCGCCACGCCGGCGCTCGCCGCGATCCAAGGGGTGTTGGACGTCCAGCGATTCGGCGATCACCTCGACGTGCTGGCCGCGGACTCGGCGGTCGAGCCGGTAACGGCCGGCGTCGAAAACGTATTGAACGCCGCCGGCCTGCAACACGAACGGATCCGCCCCGACGAGCCATCCCTCGAAAACGTCTTCGTCGCATCGATTCGTGAAGCGAACTCCCAAGGCGAAGCGGAGTTTCCGTTCGTCAAGCCGAGACGCGCGGCGCTGGGCACCACGGCGATCGCTGCCGACCATTTGTTCAAACGGTTCGGCACGTTCGTCGCGGTGAACGACTTGAGCTTGGATATCCGTTTCGGTGAGATTTATGGTCTGCTGGGCGCCAACGGTGCCGGCAAGACGACCACCGTCCGGATGCTGTGCGGGCTGCTCGAACCCAGCTCCGGGGCGGTCACCCTGGCCGGCGAGCGTGGGAACGTGCGCTCGGAATCGATTCGCCGGCGCGTCGGCTACATGTCGCAAAAGTTCTCCCTCTACGACGACCTCACCATCATCGAGAACTTGGAGTTCTTTGCAGGCGTTTACGAGATTCCGGCCGAGCGGCGTCACACGACGATCCAATGGGTCCTCGACTTCTCGGGTCTGCGCGGCCGCGAACATACGATTACGGGAAGCCTCCCCGGTGGATGGAAGCAGCGCGTTGCATTCGGTTCGGCCATCATGCACGAGCCCGACGTGCTCTTTCTCGACGAACCGACCTCGGGCGTCGATCCGATCGCGCGGCGCGCCTTCTGGGGGTTGATCAATCAGCTGGCCGATCGCGGCACCGCAGTTCTGGTGACGACGCACTATCTCGAAGAGGCCGAACAGTGCAACCGCGTGGGCTTCGTCTCGGCGGGCAAGCTCATCGCCGAGGGCACGCCGACGCAAGTCAAGGAGTCGCAGACAGGTCACCTCGTCGAGTGCCGCGTCGACAACGTGTCGCGCGCGATGCGCGCCCTTTCCGCCGGCACGCAAGCCTGGCGCGTTTCGGTCTTCGGCGACCGCTTGCACGTCGTGAGCGATGCCGATGTCGACGCTGCCATCGCGCAAACGCGCGCGGCGCTCGAAGCGGCGGGCGTGCACGTCTTTGAGGTGCGCGAAGCCAACTTCTCGCTGGAAGACGTCTTCATCGGTGCAGTCCAGCGCGCGGAGCGTGCAGCTTAGTGTCGATGCGCCGTCTGCTCGCGCAAGTTCGCAAGGAACTCACCCAAATTATCCGCGATCGAATCGCACTTACGTTAGCGCTGGCATTGCCCGCGATTCTGCTCCTCTTGATGGGAACCGCGATCTCGCTCACCGTCGGCGAACTGCCGATCGTCGTCCAGAATCTCGACGGCTCGCCGGCGTCGCTACGGCTCCTGGACGCGTTTCGCGCGTCGCTGAGCTTCAAAATCGCCGCCTGGCCGGTGCAAGAGAATCCCGACCTCGCCATCGGACGTAACGGGATCCGAGCGGCGCTGATCATCCCGGCGACGCTCGGGCGCGATCTCGCTCGCCGTCGTGAGGCTCGCGTGCAAATGATCATCGACGGTGCCGATGCCAATACCGCCAAGCTCGTGACCGGCTACGCGCAAGAGGTCGTAACGTCGTACAATCGCACGCTTGCGCCGGAATCGGGGGTCGTGCTCATCGACCCGCAAGTCCGCCTGTGGTTCAATCCCGGTCGCGATTCGAAAAAGTTTTACGGGCCGGGCGTTTTCGTCTTGGCGTTGACGATCTTCCCGACGCTGCTCGCCGCACTGGCGCTGGCCCGAGAAGGCGAGCAAAAGACGATTTTACAAGTCTACGTCTCGAGCATTCCGGCGCACGAATACTTACTCGGCAAGATCCTCGCCATCATGCTCGTCTTCGGGGTCGAGGCCGCGATCATGAGCGTCTTCTTGTTCACCTACTTCGGATTGAGCCTAGCCGGTGACCCGACGCCGTTGCTGGTTGGCTCGGTGCTGTACGCGTTCTGCGTCGCCTCGTTCGGTACGCTGATCGGCGTCGCGGTTCCCAACCAGCTGGGCGCGATCGCGGCGGTGGCGCTGGGCGGCTTCCTGCTCGTCTTCATCATGTCGGGGCTGCTCTTCCCGATCGAAAACATCCCGATCCAGCTGCGCTGGCTCACGAACTTCGTCTGGGGCCGCTACTATATCGAAATCGCGCGCGATGCGTTTCTGCAGGGCGGCGGCTGGCCGGCCACCTGGTACAAGGCCGGCATCATCGCCTTGATCGGCAGCGTCTTCTACTTCTCCGCGTGGCGCATCATGCGTCCCATGCAGCTGCCGGACTAGCACCGAGCCGGCTATGCCGCGGCTGTTCGCGCTGCTCCTCAAAGAGTTCCGCCAAATGCGTCACGATCGGCGCATCATCTTCATCGCGATCATCGCTCCGTTCATCCAGCTGGTCGTCTTCGGCTACGTCCTCAGCGCCGACGTGAAGAACCTTCCGCTGGGTATCGTTGACGACAGCCGCACGCCGCAGAGCCGCGATCTGATCGAGGTGATGACGCAAAGCGAGAGTTTCCGCCTAGCGGGCATGTACGGTTCGACGCGCGAGCTGGGCGATGCGATCAGCCGCGGCAAGATCGATGCCGGCCTGGTCATCCCCTACGACTACGCGCGCAGCGTCGTGCTCGGCAAACCAACGTCCATTCAAATCCTCCTCGATGCCACCAACGCCAACGTCGCCGACATCGGGCAAGGCTATGCCGCGTCCACGGTGGCCTATTTAAGCCAGCGTCTGGCCAGGGGGTCGCCTCCGTCCACGGTCACGCTGGTGTCGACCTACGTGAACAATCCCGGACTGGTGGACTCCTGGTTCATGGTGACCGGCATCCTGGGAATCTTGCTGATCCTCAACGGCTCCATGATCTCCTCGACGATGATGATCAAGGAGCGATCGGCGGGAACGCTCGAGCAGCTGCTGATGTCTCCGGCATCGACTACCGAGATCATCCTCTCGAAGGTGATCCCGCTCTTCGTGTTGCTCACTTGTCTGGCCATCGTTTCGCTGACGGCGATCCGCTTCGTCTTCGGCGTGCCGCTCCACGGGAGTTTGCTGGTCGTGGCGCTCGGCGTGGCGCTCTGCATGTTGTGCGGCATTGCCTTGGGCATGTGCGTTGCCACGATCGCGACCAACGCGCTACAGGCGCAGCTCGCCGTCTTCTTTCTCAACCCGCCGCTGGCGACGCTCTCGGGCGCATTCACGCCGATCGAAGCCATGCCGACATGGCTTCAGCCGTTCACGATTCCCAACCCGATCGCCAACTTCGCGGCCATCGCGCGCGGCGCGCTCATTCGAGGGACGGATTTCTCCGCGCTCTGGCAAAACTTCGCCTGGCTCGCGGCCGTGACGTTCGCGCTGCTGGCGTTTAGCATCGTCCGCTACCGGCGCCAACTGCTCTAGCAGCTCACTCGTAAACATTGCCGCGGACGGCGATGTAACCGCCTTCGTGGCGACCGCGCGGGTCGCGATGCGTCCAGTGGATGACGCCGCCGAGCGGATAGTATTCGTACTCGCCTTTGACGTTCACCCGATCGCCGCGCGTCAGCGCAAAGGCGCCGGTGAAGTCGGTGTTGGCTTCGACCCGCACGATCAAGTTGCAGCCGCTGGTCAAGCGCATCAGAAAGCCTTCGTGCGGGCTGACACGCCCCGCCTGCACGCCAAAGACCCGCGTCACGGTGCCGTCGGCGACGACCTCGACGTGCGAACGGCCCGCCGAGTAGGCGGCGCAGACGGCAGGATCGTCGGCCGTCTGAGTGCTCGCGCACGCGGTCGCGAGGACGAGTGCGGCCGCGGCGAGGATCGCGCGCGCGTTACGCATCGCCGAAGCCGTAGAGCCGCTGGGCAACGATATACTGCCAAACCGGCTCGGGAACCAGGTAGCGAATGCTGCGTCCTTGCGCGATCAGCGTGCGCACCAACGTGGCGGACTCGGGAGTCTCGGGGAGATTCAGGGACTTCACGCGCTCGCGCAGATCCGGCGGCACCACGGCAATCACGCGCGAGAGCGCGTCCGCCGCGATTCCGGGGCGCGGCGCGATGACGAAACGCTCCAGGCCCTCCAGCACCTCGTTGAAACGCACCCAGTCGGCATTGACCAGCGAGTCGGCGCCGATGATGAAGGTGAACTCTGCGTCGGAATATTTGGCGTGCAGCCGCGGCAGGAGGTCGGCGGTGTAACCGGTCGCGTCCTCGCGCAAGTCGGTGTCGTCGAGCGCGAAGGCCGGATTGCTCTCGATTGCGCCCAGGATCATCGCGCACCTGTGCGTGGCGTCGGCGTGCGCCCGGTCGCGATAGTGCTGATTGCTCGCCGGCACGAACAGCACGCGGTCGAGCCGTTCGAGTAGACGCGCCGACTCGGCTACGAAGAGATGCGCGTTGTGTATGGGATCGAACGTGCCGCCGAAGATACCGATTCTCATGAGTAGGTGAACTCGTACGGCCCGATGCGGACTGTATCCCCTTCGGCCGCGCCGAGGTCGCGCAACTTTTTCTCGACGCCCATCCGCGCGAGCGCGCGCTCGAAACGCGCGAGCGCCTCGTCGGAATCGAAGTTGGTCATCGCCGCAAGCCGCTCGATCCGTTCACCCGAAATTCGGAACGCGCCGTCGCGTTGACGCTCGATATGGAACGCATCGGGTGCGACCAGCTCGATGTGGGCAGGCGGCGCGATCGTTTCCGGTATCGGCGCGTGTTCGATCTTCTGCCAAATGGCAAAGATGAGGTCGCGCACGCCCTCGCGCGTCGCCGCGCTGATCGCGCGGATGCCGGGAAAACGCTCGCGCAGCGTTTGCAAAGATTCACGCGCTGTCGGAAGGTCGAGCTTGTTGAGCACCAGCAAGGCCGGCTTTTCGAGCAGGTGCGAGTTCCAGGCGCGCAACTCGCCTTCGATCGTCGCGATATCGTTCAGGACTTCGTCGAGCGGCTTCGCGCCGTCGAGCAGGTGCACGAACGCGCGCGTTCGCTCGAGATGTCTGAGGAATCGATCGCCCAGACCGGCGCCCTCGTGCGCGCCCTCAACCAGCCCAGGAACGTCGACCATGACGAAGGACTCATCGTCGGAGACGCGCACGACTCCCAACTGCGGCTCGAGCGTCGTGAACGGATAGTCGGCGATCTTCGGACGCGCCGCCGAGACAACCGAAAGCAGCGTCGACTTGCCGGCGTTGGGAACGCCGACGATTCCGCAGTCGGCAAGAAGGCGCAGCTCCAAACGCAGCGTGCAGCGTTCACCCGGCTCGCCTTTCTCGGCGACGCGCGGCGCCTGGCGCACGCTGGTTGCGAAATGCTGGTTGCCTAACCCGCCGCGCCCGCCCTTGGCCACCAGCGCGCGTGCGCCGGCCTGCGTGAGATCGGTGAGAAAGACTTCGGACTTTCCCTCGAACGCGCGGTAGACGAGGGTTCCGACCGGAACGGCGATGGTGAGGTCTTGGCCGCTGCGGCCCGATTTATTTGACGGCCCACCCGGTTTGCCCGATTCGGCCGCAAAGGCGCGTCGAAAGCGAAACTCCACCAGCGTTGAGAGCTCGGGCGTCGACTCGAGATAGACGCTGCCGCCATGACCGCCGTCGCCGCCGGCCGGCCCGCCTTTGGGAATGTATTTCTCGCGCCGCCAGGCCACGATGCCGTCGCCGCCGTTCCCGGCGGCAACCGAGATCTCTACCTCGTCAATGAATTGCAGCGCGCGTTCGGCTAGACTGCGGGCACCACGGAGACGTGCTTGCGCGCACCGCCGTTGCTGAACTGGACGGTCCCGTCGATCAGCGCGAACAGGGTGTGGTCGCGCCCGATGCCGACGTTCGACCCGGGATAGAACTTCGTGCCCCGCTGGCGGACCAGGATGTTCCCAGCGATCACCCGCTCGCCTGCAAAGCGTTTGACCCCGAGGCGCTGGGCGTTGGAATCCCGCCCGTTACGGGTCGATCCGGCCCCCTTCTTAGAGGCGAAGAGCTGAAGGTCGAATAGGAACATAGCCGGCTGATTGTACCAGAGCGTCTCCCGGATTCCAAGGGGCTCCGGACAAGGCTTTCCACACCTGTGGATAGCCTTGTGGAGAAGACCCACGATCAGCCCCTTTGAGGGGGCTTTGAGACCTTATTCTGCCGAGCAATTCGAGCCGGGGAGACCGCTTGCCGGAGCCAGTTCATAAGGCGGAAAAATCGCGGTAATATCGTGCGCGCCAATCTGTGGATAAGTGCATAAGATCGTGCATAGAACCCGCAGGAGCAACGCTTCATTAAGCCAACACGACGCGCCTCACGGGGGTGGCGCAGTCCGACTCCTCTCGCTTGGGGCCCGCTGCGTGGTGCTACTTCTTCTCACGAGAGGACGCAAAGCATGGCGCTTGCGATCGGCAATTCGGACATCTCCAACGAGCTCTGGCAATCTGCTCTTGGGACGTTAGAACGAACGTTCTCAAAGCCCGTCTTTGAGATGTGGATCAAGCCGATTCGCTTTATCTCGTTCCACGGCAACGAGCTGCACCTCGCGGTGCACAGCAAGTTCGCCCAGGACTGGGTAGGGAGCAAGCTGCGCGCGCAGATGATCGGGGTCTTGAGCGAGTTGTTTGGAACCGACGTCGAGCTGCGTCTCTCGGTGGCCGAGCCGGGCGACGGCGCGCGCGGCGGCGCGGGGAGCGTACCCCGCCCCTCCGACGAGCTGCGCACCGCCAATCTTAATGTTCGTTATACGTTTGAGGAGTTCGTCGTCGGAAACTCCAACCGGTTTGCGCACGCGGCAGCGCAAGCCGTTGCCGGCGCGCCGGCCCGCGCCTACAACCCGCTTTTTCTCTATGGCGGCGTGGGTTTAGGCAAGACGCATTTGATGCATGCGATCGGTCACCGCGTCGTCCAAGACAATCTTGCGACCAACGTCGTCTACGTAACGTGCGAAAAATTCACCAACGAATTCATCATCGCGCTGCAGAACAACCGCACGCCGGAGTTTCGCAACCGCTACCGTCAGGTCGATGTGCTGCTCATCGACGACATCCAATTCTTAGCCGGTAAAGAGACGACGCAAGAAGAGTTCTTTCACACCTTTAACGCGCTGCACGAGTCCGGACGGCAGCTGATCATTTCCTCGGACCGCCCGCCCAAGGAGATTCAAACGCTGGAAGCGCGGCTGCGCTCGCGTTTTGAATGGGGCTTGTTGACCGACATTCAGGCGCCGGATCTCGAGACGCGCGAAGCAATCCTGCGAAAGAAAGCCGAGAGCGAAAACATTCCGGTTCCGGTCGAAGTGACGTCTTTCATCGCGAAAGTGATCCCTTCGAACATCCGCGAGCTGGAAGGCGCGTTGATCCGGGTCGTTGCCTACGCCTCGCTCACCAAGGCGCCGATCACGACCGATCTGGCCGCCGAGGTTCTTAAGAGTGCCGTCGCGCAAGTGCCCTTACATCGCATCACCATCGCAAAGATCAAGGAGACGGTTTCGGGCGCGCACGGTCTGACCGTCAAGGAGATGGACAACGGGCGGCGCGACCAGCGCCTGGCCGCGCCCCGGCAGATCGCAATGTACATCGCGACCGAGCTGACCAACTATTCGCTGCCGCAAATCGCCCGGGACTTCGGCAAGAAGGACCACACCACGGTCATGTACGCGCGCGACAAGATCAAGGAGCAAATGCAGCGCGACGAAGCCTATCGCAACAAGATTCGCCAGCTCATCGCCATGTGCCAAAGCCCTTAAGGGCTCCCCACAGCCTTGCGCACAGGGCGAGCCTACCCGCAAGGATAACTCACCCACTGCTCTCGCCGCGTGGACCGAGTGCATGACCGGCGGCCGGTCTCCACACGGTTATCCCTAGCCCGGATCCGCGCCAGCGCGAGCGATCGGAGACTTGTCCGCAATTTACACCGCTCTACTACTGCTACGACTCTCTAGTTATTATTCACTATGAAAAACGGCGACGCGCGAGGAACGGTGGAACCATGAAGTTCACCTGCAATACGAAAGACATCGCGGCGGCGGTTGGAGCCGCCAGCAAGGTCGTGAACGCTCACACGACCGTCGCGGTGCTCTCCAACGTGCTGCTGCAAGATGACGACGGCAAGATCGCGGTGCGCGCCACCGACCTCGAGCTGACGCTCGAGCAAGC
>JASHPI010000235.1 GCA_030038215.1 Vulcanimicrobiota bacterium
CTGTTCCAGGAAACATGGGCACTGGCAGGCGTCACCGGTAACCTAGGCGGCACGATCAAGGATTCGAGCGGTGCACCGATTGCCGGCGTGCACGTGCAGGCAGTCTCGCCCTCGGAGACCCGGACCGCAACGACGGATGCGGGAGGCCGTTTCATCATCCTCTCGCTCGCCCCCGATACCTATACGCTCAACTTCTCGAAAGAGGGGTTTGAAAGCATCTCCTATCCCGGCAACGTAGTCTTTGCCGACCAAACGCAACAAGTCGCATACACGCTGCAGAAGGCGCTGCGCACCATCGCGCACGTCACCGCGCAGTCGGCTGCGGCGCTGGTGAGATCCGGCGTCGGCGGCAGTCTCTACAGCGTCAACGCGCAGCAAGCCCAAGCGGCACGGCCGCTGGGCGGAAGCGGCAACCTCAACAACGCCTACTCGGCGATGGCTTCGGTCCCCGGCGTCCAAACGTCGCAGGGCGGCATGGGCTGGGATTTCAATGCCGCCTACATTCGCGGGCAAAACTCCTACTACACCGCCTACGAATACGACGGCATTCCCGTCAACCGCGCCTTCGACAACTACAACTCCTCGACCGAGTCGACCCTCGGGTTACAGGAGCTGCAGGTCTATACCGGCGGCGGCCCGTCGTCGATCGCTTCGGCCGGTACGGCCGGTTTCATCAACCAAGTGATCAAGACCGGCACCTTCCCGGGATACGCGAGTGCGGACCTGGGGATCGGAACGCCGACCTTCTACCATGCCGCGCAGGTCGAGGTCGGAGGCTCGACGCCGGATCGTACCTTCAGCTACTACGTCGGCCTCAGCGGCTACAATCAGACCTATCGCTTCATCGACAACACCAACGGCGCGGGTTACGGCGTGCCCGGCGGCATCTTCTCAGGCAACCCCGACGGGTTCGCTATGGGCTACGGTTACGGCAGCGACCAAGTCCTCGTCACCGGTCCGACCTGCGACCTCGGCTTGCAATTCAACGGCACCTGCCAGGGCGTCAAGCCGATGTGTTCGCTTGCCGGCGTCGCGTGGAAGACGCCCCCGGCGCAGGGCTGCTGGCAGTACTACAGCGGCGTCGCCGGTAGTCCAATGATGATCAGCGATCGCGAGAACGTGGTCAACATGCACCTAGGGATTCCCAAACGGAACGGCTTGCGCGATGACGTGCAACTGCTCTGGAGCGGATCGGCGCTCAACAACTACGGCTACAATAGCCCGACCGACCTGGGCCCGGGCAACAACCAGTTCATCTACTCGTTCTACAACACTGCGTACCGGGCGCCGAGCTGCGGCCCCGAGCTCCTGGCACCCGGACTGACCGCGAATGCCTGTTCCAGCTTAGGACAGATCGCCTCGCTCTTGCCGTTGGGCGTCGTCTGCGGCAAAACCCCGGCCAGCTTCCCGGCGCTAGGCTGCGCGCCGACCTATTTCGGCTATGCCGACCAAATCGCGTACGACCTGCCGTTTGGCGCAGTGATCGGCAAGAACGCGACTTCGATCAAGGCGCCGGGCATTTATTTCGCGCCGGGCACGCCGGCGCACGATTTCGATGGACCGATTCCGCTCGACGACAACTCGATCAACGTCAATCAAAATAACACCGGGATCGTGAAACTCCAGTACACCTATGCGTTGAGTCAGTCGGCGTATCTGCGCGCCTATGGCTACAGCTTCTACTCCAACTGGTTGTCGACGTCCCCGACGTTCGGCGCTTCCGGTGAGTATATACCGGCCTACCCCGAATCGGCCGACTACGAACTCATGACGCATACGGTCGGCGCGGCGCTTGACTTCCAGGACCAGCTCAGCGATCAGCACCTACTCAGCCTGAGCGGGAACTATACGACGGCCGGTGTCATTCGCTGGAACAACAGCTCTGCGTACGCGGGCTGCCTAAACACGTGCGTCGGCGGCTCGCCGATCGGTTACATGTCGTTGAAGAACGGTAAGTACACGTGCTACGATCCGACGGATGGCAAAGCGCTGCCGTGCATAAGCAACCCAAGCGGCTACTATGATGTCGCGACGGGTGCGAGCGTCTCGACGCCGCCCTGGGTCGCCTTCGCGCAGAGCGGTCCGACCGGATTCGCTCCGGCGGGAACGCCGGCGGCAGTCAACGGCGCCACCTGGGATACCCTCTGGCAAGGGAACGCCACCGGCTCATACAATAACGTGTCGCCGCGGTTTAGCAACGCGTCGCTGAGCGATCAGTTCCGGCCCAACGATAAGATCCTGATCAACGGCGCGATCCGCTACGACAACTTCACCTACGACCTGCCCGACTCGGCGACGCCGGCAACGGAGTTCTACGCCATGCAAACGGCGCAGTACACCTGCGTCCAGCCGTCGACCAGCCAGGTCTTTCTCGCACCGCTCGCGCCCGGTCAACCGCCGCCGGCATCGGCGCAGTTCATCAACGGCAACTGCAACGCCGGCGTCAGCGCGCTGACGCATACGAAGGCGACCGGCTGGGTGCACCCCAACGGAACGGTGCAAGACGGCGTTGCGGCGCCGAACTTCACCGCCGCCTCCCCGCCCTCGTACTCGCTGAACTACTGGGAGCCGCGCTTCTCGGCAACCTACACCCAATCGCCCGACACCGTTTGGCGCGTCTCGGCCGGCCGCTTCACGCAGCCGCCGATCTCGGCCTCGGTGCAGTACCTGAGCGCCTCGGGCAACGAGAGTTCGGTCTGGAACAACACGATGGGCTTGGGCTTCTACTCGCCCTTCCATCCGATTCCGGGCATCTCATCGGCGCAGTACGACGGCTCGCTCGAGCATCACTTCCGCGGCACCGACATGAGCTTTAAGATCACGCCGTTCTACACGTGGGTCAACGACTGGCAACAGCAGACCTTCATCGGCGCCAACTTCGTGACGCAAGTTCCGGTCGGCGTCAATCGCAACTACGGCGCGGAGTTCCAGTTCAACAAGGGTGACTTCGCCCGCGACGGCTGGTCGGGTCAGCTGGCTTTCACGTACACGAACTCCAAGGTCCAGTTCCAGAACATACCGACGCTCACCGGCGGCGTCATCCCCAACCAGACGACCTCGCTCAACGAGGCGATCGCGCAGTACAACCAGCTGACCAAAGCCGGCGGCGGCAGCCCCTGCTATCAGGATCAAAAGGCCGTGTCATGCTCGACGCCCAACGGCAAGATCGCAGCCGGCTACGATACCATCGAGAATCCGTACTACAATCAGCCTTCGCAGCCGCTGCTCGATCCGAACGGCTGGTACAACCCCTATACGACGGCAATCGCGCCGAACGAGTTCGGCGTTATCTCCAGCTACATCTCGCCGTACGTAGCCTCGCTGATCGCGAACTATCGTCACGATAAGCTAGCGATCACGCCCAGCCTCGGATTCCAGGCCGGCGGCTATTACGGGAGCCCGCTGGATACCAACGGCTACGATCCGCGCACCTGCATGCTAAACTCGGCGGGCAGCGGCATTACCAAACTCTCGCCCAAGACCAATCCGCTGCAGTGCAACTACCTGACGACCACCAGTCCAGGTTTGGGGCAGTTCTCGTATCTCTACATCCCCAACCCACAAACCGGAGCCTTCCTGTTCGACAACTACCAGAACCCCAGCTCGATCGTAGGCAACCTTCAGGTCTCCTACGACGTCAATCCGCGAATCAGGCTGACGGTTCTCGGCGTGAATCTCTTCCACGTCTGCTTCGGCGGCACGTCGGCACCGTGGACGGCCGCATTTCCGCCCAGCAGCGTGATCTGCGGCTACTCAGCGGCCGGTGGCGTGCTCAACAGCACACTCTATCCGAGCAACTTCTACAACGGCACCGGCATCAACGACTTCGCGGCTAACAAGGCTCGCACGCCCTCGAACTTCCAGCAGAGCTACATACCGAGCAACCTCAATAATGGGGCGATCGGCGGCGCTCCGCCGCCCATCAGCATCTACTTCAACGCCGCGGTCAAGATCTAGAAGGACTACGTCTGCACGGTCACCCACAACGGGGGCGGCATCGAGCCGCCCCCGAACCGTTTCCAACAACCGTGCGCAAACGCATTACCGCTCTCGCGCTCGTCTGCATCGCCTCGCTCTTCGGCAGCGCCGCCAAGGGCGCGCAGCCCGCCGCGCATTTACAAGGCTTCGACGGGGCGGCCGGGTGGATCAACAGTCCGCCGCTGGAGCCGGCACAGCTGCGCGGGCACGTCGTTCTCGTCGACTTCTGGGAGTACACGTGCATCAACTGTCTGCGAACGCTGCCCTACCTGCGCGAATGGTACCGGCGGTATCGCGACCATGGGTTTACGATCGTCGGCGTGCACGCGCCGGAGTTCGATTTTTCGGCCGAGCCGGCGAACGTCGCTGCCGCCGCCCAACGCCTGGGCGTGGTCTGGCCGATCGCGCTCGACAACGGCTTTTCGATCTGGAAACGCTACGGGAACAACGTTTGGCCTCATGAGTATCTGTACGACCAAAATGGCGATCTCGTCGAGAGCGTCCCCGGTGAGGGCAACTATCCTCAAACCGAAGCGCAGATTCAGGCGTTGCTCAAAAGCGCCGATCCACGCCTGGCGCTGCCGCCGGTGATGGCGCTGTTGCCGCAGGACAGCTACGATAAGCCGGGCGCGGTATGCTATCCACAAACGCCCGAGCTGCTTGTCGGCCGGCGACCGATTGCCGACGCGTCATTCACCAACGACCCCGCGCGCGACACAAACTATGCCGACGGCGACTCGAGTCATCGCGACGGCGCGATCTACCTCCAGGGCTACTGGCATCTTACGCGCGAGGCAGCAGTCTCGGGCGGCGGCGACGGGTACGCGGCGCTGCGCTATCATGCGATCGCGCTGGACGCCGTTATGAAGCCGGAGGACGGCGGTCCAATTCACATCGACGTCACCCAAGACGGCAAACCCGTTGCGAAGAGCGACGCGGGGAAGGATCTGCGCTACGACGCGCAGGGGAGGTCGTACGTCGTGGTCGACACGGCCCGCGCCTACGATCTCATCATGAACGCGCACTTTGGAGAGTACGAGCTGAAGCTCTTTCCAAAGGGCAACGGCCTGGGCATCTACGACTTCGCCTTCGAATCATGCGAAATTCCCCAAAAATGACAAGCATTTTGGGGACCCCTTCTATTTGATAGGCACTCCGGCGCTTCGCGCCTATGCGCCCCCACGGGCAAAGCCCGTGGTCCCGAATCATTTACAGGCTTGCTTCGATCGCGGCGAGGGTCTCGTCGACGTCTTGCGCGGTGTGCGCGGTCGAAAGGAACATCACCTCATTTTGAGAGGGCGGCAGCAGGATGCCGCGCGCGCGCATCGCGTGATAGTAGGCGGCGTAAGCGTGCTTGTCCGCCTTACGCGCGTCGTCGTAGTCTCGGCTGGGAGGGCCGGCGCGGAACTTGAAATCAACGACCGACTCGTGCTGCACGACTGCATAGGGTAACCCGCGTCGCGCAAGGATCGCGCGGATGCCGTCCGCCAGGCGTGCGGCGATGTTATCCAGATCGTTGAAGTGCTCGGGGTGCGATTCGAGCTCGTCGAGCACGCGATGAGCCATCGCGACGCTGAACGGGTTCCCGCCGTGCGTGCCGCCGGTAAACGCCGCTCCGAGCGGCGCGAGACCGGCCATCACGTCCGCGCGTCCGCCGAACGCAGCAATCGGCGCGCCGCCACCCATGATCTTCCCAAGGGCCGTCAGGTCGGGGGTCACACCGAGGCGCCCTTGTGCGCCGCGCAATCCGACACGCGGCCAGGTAATAATCTCGTCGAAGATCAGCAACGCTCCGTTGCGCCGCGCGCGTTCGTGCAGCCCTTCGAGGAATCCCGGCTGCGGCATCACCCACCCCATATTGCCGGCAAAGGGTTCGACGACGATCGCTGCGAGATCCCCGCCTCGACCGCGCAACTCTGCATCTACCGAGGCCAGATCGTTGTAGCGGGCAATCAAAACGTCGCGCAGGACGCCGGCCGGAATCCCGTCGCGGGCGCCATCCCGGGTCTGCGCCGATGCACCTGCATCCAGCAGCGCCAGATCGTGATGGCCATGATAACTGCCGGCGAATCTCAGGACCAGGTCGCGTTGCGTGTGAGCGCGCGCAGCACGGATAGCACTCATCGTCGCTTCGGTGCCCGTCGTCACGAAGCGCATTCGCTTCATGGAGGGCAGATGGGAACGGATGCGTTCGGCTAAACGGATCTCTTCGAGATGTGTCGAGCCCCACACGAAGCCCGCCTTCGCCAGCTCGTCGAGTCCGCTGACCAGCGGTCTATGGGTGTGGCCGAAGAGCAGCGGACCGTACGCCATGATGTAGTCGATGTAGCGGCGACCGCGTTCGTCGTACACGTGGGCTCCCTGCGCGCCGGCTTGGACGAACATCGGCCCGCCGACGGCCCAGCCCGAACGCACCGGTGAGTCGCAGCCGCCCGCGAGCACGCCGAGCGCCCGCCCAATCGCATCGGGGGCCGACTTCAGTCGCATAGCATCGCCGGGTTCGCGTGTCGAAGAGAGGAGCCATGCCGCAGATCGAGATCGGTCCGCAGACCAACATCAAGGCGCTCGTCGCGGAGTTGCCGGTTGCCGCCCAGGTGATGACCGCCTTCGGTTTGGGCTGCAGCGGTTGCAGCGTCAGCAAGTATGAAACGATCGAGCAGGGCGCCGCAGCGCACGGCTTACGGATTGAACCGATTCTCACCGCGCTCAAAGAGGCGCGACTCTCGGGAAGCGTTCCGCCGATCGCCGACGAGGACCGGCGACCGGCGCGCCGCGCCCCGGGCGCGTTCAGCGGCCGGGCCAAAATCGCCCACGTCATTCCGATCATGTCCGGTAAGGGCGGTGTTGGGAAATCGCTCGTCACGGCGCT
>JASHPI010000236.1 GCA_030038215.1 Vulcanimicrobiota bacterium
AGTACAACTCCAACGGCGTCAACCAAGCCAGCTGGAACAACTCGATCGCGATTGGCGGCAACATCCACATTCCGGGCGGCGGCTGGAACATCTACGCCACCTACTTCTACGCAAATGCACCGAGCGGCCCGTGTCAGGTTCCGGCCAACAACACCAGCGATTCGCCGGTTCCTTCGCCGAATTGCAGCCACCAAGTGCCGCCGAACCTCAACGTGGACAACACGTTGCCGCAATTCGCGATGAGCACGTTCGACGAGGCCTTCCTCCAGTACAAGGACTACGGCTGGAACTTCATCGCCGGCAACCAGCTCCTGAGCGCCACCGAGAGCCCCTGGGCGAACGTGGCCGACGGCCGTCTGAAGCCGGCCGCGTTCCAAGGCGCCTACCTTGGATACACCGGCATCAAGAACTGGACGATCGAAGGCGGCTATTTCGACGCGTTTGAAAACCGCACCAGCTCGGCCTTTACTCAGCAGACGCTGCTCACCAGCTATCCGGCCGGCGGCGGCGGTCTAGCCTCGAACATCAACTTCCCCGGCGGCCAGGGCGTGAATACCTCCGGCTTCGGCTACGGCCACGTCGGCTACGGAGATCCGAATGCGGGCTTCTCGGCCGACGGCTTCCTGTACGGCGTCAGTGATATCAACACGATGTGGTGGTTCGACGGCCAGTACGTCTTCGATAACCCGTACAAGCCGTTCATCGCAGCGCAAGGCGGTACCAATCAGAACGCCGGACTCTCCTACGTCGGCAAGATCGACAGCCAAGCCTACGGCGTGGAAGTCGGCGCCACCGTGCCCGCCAGCAAGTACGGGCACGTCCTTCTAACGCTTGCATTCGATGACGTCCCGTGGAAGACCGACTCGGTCTATCTGCCGGCCGGTGTGACTTGCAACAACAGCAACTACCAAATCTCGGTCGCACCCGGACACACGCTGGCGTACGTTCTGCCGGAGCATACCGCGGTGTGCTTCACGCAACCCAACGGCCTCACCGAGATCTACTATGGCGGCTGGGCGAGTCCGTACACCGACAACTACGCGTCCGATCCGCTCTACACGACGAACTTCTTCGAAGGACAAGTCGATCGGCGCGCGCCGGGCACTTCGTATAAGGCCGCGGCGACCTTCACCTCGAACGACCGGAAGTTCGTCTTCAGTGCAGCCGATGCATGGTATAACTACGGCAACGCGCTGGGGCCGCAGATGACCAACTTGTGGTACCTCGATGCGATGTACCACTTGAATCACGTTGCGGAACACGGACCTTACAAGGGATTGCTCCTCCGTTACCGCTACGGGCAGCGCACGCTGACCAACACCTACTGCGGCGACTACAACGTGAGTTGTCCATCTAGCCTGGTATCCGGCGACGAGTATTTCGGCGGTCTTCCGCTCTTCAAATACAATCGCGCCCAGCTCGAGTACGACTTCTAGCGTAGCTCTGGGAACCCGAGGCGCCTCGGCATGATTGGCTAGCATTCCGAGCGCCCAACAAAAAAGCCGCGCGGCCCCGAGACCGGGTCGCGCGGCTTTAATCTTCGGCAAAAATTGACCCAGGATATCAAAACCTCCAGCCAGAAAGGTGACTAGAGTCACTTTTTAGCTGCTATGGGAGGCTTTGTTTCCATAATGAGGCGCGCTTGGTTCTTGAAGGCGGCTATCGGGTCGGCAGCCGCCCTGTTCGTCGGAGGGGCCGGCTCGTACGCTCAGGCGGCCGCCCCTCCGGCCGTGACGATCCTCAATGTCTCGTACGATCCGACTCGCGAACTGTATGACGACTACAACGCGGTCTTCGCCAAGTATTGGAAGGCGAAGACCGGGCAGAGCGTCACCGTTCAGCAATCAAATGGCGGGTCTGGAAAACAGGCGCGCGCCGTGATCGACGGCTTAGCAGCCGACGTCGTTACCCTCGCGCTGGCATACGATATCGATGCGATCGCGCAGAAAGCCAAGCTGTTGCCCGCGAACTGGCAGTCACGGTTGCCCGATAACAGCACGCCGTACACCTCCACGATCGTCTTTTTGGTGAACAAGGGCAACCCGAAGCATATTCGCGATTGGAACGACCTCGTGAAGCCGGGCATCTCGGTGATCACGCCCAACCCGAAGACATCCGGCGGCGCGCGATGGAACTTCCTGGCCGCTTGGGCCTACGCGCTCGCACAGCCGGGCGGCAACGCCGATACCGCCAAAGCCTTCGTGACGAAACTCTACAAGAACGTTCCCGTCCTCGACTCGGGGGCGCGCGGCTCGACCACTACGTTCGTCGAACGGGGAATCGGCGACGTCTTGATTGCGTGGGAGAGCGATGCACTGCTTGCGGTCAACGTGCTCGGCCGCGACAAGTTCCAGATCGTTCTTCCATCGCAAAGCATCCTCGCCGAGCCCCCCGTGGCTTTGGTCGACGGCGTCGTGGACAAGAAGGGGACGCGGCGCGTCGCGCAGGCGTATCTCGACTACCTCTACTCGCCGCAAGGGCAAGAGATTATCGCGCGCCATTACTACCGGCCGCGCAACGCGGCGGTGGCTAAACGCTATGCGGCGCAGTTTCCGAAGATCAAGCTCGTGACCGTCGAACGGGTCTTCGGCGGCTGGACGAAGGCACAGCAAACCTACTTTGCCGACGGCGGCGTCTTCGACCAGATCTACCAGCCCAACCAGTAGTGGCATTTCGGCGGCGCAGCATCATCCCGGGGTTCGGGCTGACCTTTGGGTTTACCGTGCTCTATCTCTGCCTCATCGTGCTGATTCCGCTCTCGGCGACGGTGTTTGAGACCTCGAAGTTGGGCTGGCAGCAGTTCTGGCACATCGTAACGGCACCACGCGCCGTCGCTTCCTACGAGCTCAGCTTTGGCGCGTCGCTCACCGGTGCCCTGATCAACTTCGTTTTCGGGATTCTCGTCGCGTGGGTGCTCGTGCGCTACGCGTTTCCGGCCAGGCGCATCTTGGATTCGCTCGTCGACCTGCCGTTCGCGCTCCCGACGGCAGTGGCCGGCATTGCCTTGACTACGATCTATGCGCAAAACGGCTGGCTCGGACGGCCGTTGGCGTCGCTCGGCGTTCACGTCGCGTTCACGCGTCTCGGCATCGTGGTGGCGCTTACGTTCATCGGTCTGCCGTTCGTCGTGCGGACGGTACAACCCATATTGCAAGATCTCGATCGAGAGCTCGAAGAGGCCGCAGCAAGCCTGGGCGCGGGGCGCTGGCAGACCTTCGGACGCGTGCTGTTTCCGGCGATTCTGCCTGCGGCGCTGACCGGCGTCGCGCTGGCTTTCGCGCGCGGCGTCGGCGAGTATGGCTCGGTGATCTTTATCGCGGGCAACATGCCGATGCGAACCGAGATCACGCCGTTGCTGATCGTCACCAAGCTCGAGCAGTACGACTACGCCGGAGCGACGGCGATCGCCGTGGTCATGCTGGTCGTATCATTCGTGCTGTTGCTTGGAATCAATTTGCTGCAAAAGTGGAGCAGCGCGCCCAGTGGTTAGCGCGCTACCGGGCGTCTCCGCGCCGGCAGTCGGCGAACCCGCGTTCGTCCGGCGGGCGCTCATCGCCGTTACGGTCATCTTTCTGGGCGTTTTTCTGTTTGCGCCGCTGGCGGTGATCTTCGCCTCGGCGTTTGGGCAGGGCGTCGCAGCGTACTTTCGGAGTTTTCAGGATCCCGACACGATCGCGGCCATCCGGCTGACGCTGCTGGCGGCCGCCATCGCCGTACCCGCCAATGTCGTCTTCGGCGTCGCGGCGGCCTGGACGATCGGAAAGTTCGAGTTCGTCGGTAAGAACGTGCTGATTTCGCTGATCGACTTGCCGTTCTCCGTCTCGCCGGTCGTCGCCGGCTTGATCTACGTACTTCTTTTCGGAGCCCAGGGAGTGCTCGGGCCCTGGTTGACGGCGCACGACATCCACATCATCTTCGCGGTCCCCGGTATCGTGTTGGCGACGATCTTCGTGACGTTTCCTTTCGTCGCACGCGAACTGTTGCCGACGATGATCGCGCAGGGCAGTGATGAAGAAGAGGCGTCCTTGACGCTGGGGGCCGGCGGCTGGCAAACGTTCATGCGGGTTACGCTGCCGAACGTGCGTTGGGCTCTATTCTACGGCGTGATCCTCTGCAATGCGCGCGCGATGGGCGAGTTCGGCGCGGTCTCGGTCGTCTCAGGGCACATTCGCGGCCTCACCAACACGATGCCGCTGCAGATCGAGGTGCTCTATAACGATTATCAGTTCGTTCCGGCGTTCGCCGTCGCATCGCTGCTGGCGCTCCTCGCGCTCGCAACGCTGGTCATCAAGAGTTTCGTGGAGTGGCGAGCCGGTACCACCAAGGAGGTAACGTTCTGAGCATCACGGTTGCGAACGTCACCAAGCGCTTCGGAACTTTTACCGCCTTGGACGACGTCAGTCTCGAGATTTCGGCCGGCCGGCTCGTCGCATTACTCGGTCCCTCGGGTTCGGGAAAGACGACCTTGCTGCGAATTATTGCGGGCTTGGAGTTTGCGGAGTCAGGGGCCATTCGCTTCGACGGGCAGGACATCTCCGACCGCGCGGCCGGCGAGCGGCGCGTCGGCTTCGTCTTTCAGCACTATGCGCTTTTCCGGCACATGACGGTTTTCGAAAACGTTGCCTTTGGATTGCGCGTGCGTCCGCGCGGCGAGCGCCCCACGCGGCAGCAGATCCGCGACCGCGTTGGCGACTTGCTCGACCTCATTCAGTTGCGCAGCCAGGCCGGGCGTTATCCGTCGCAGCTGTCCGGAGGACAGCGCCAGCGGGTTGCGCTGGCACGAGCGCTGGCGGTCGAGCCGCGCGTCCTGCTGCTCGACGAACCATTCGGCGCGCTGGACGCCAAGGTTCGCCAGGAGCTGCGGCGTTGGCTGCGCCAGCTGCACGACGACGTCGGCGTGACCAGCGTTTTCGTCACGCACGATCAGGAAGAGGCGCTCGAGGTTGCCGACCAGGTCGCGGTGATGAATCAAGGCCGTATCGTCCAAGTCGGCACGCCCGACGAAGTCTACAACCATCCGGCCAACTCGTTCGTCTACAACTTCCTTGGGAACGTCAATCTCTTCCACGGTCGCGTTGACAACGGAATGACGTACATCAATCAAGACGCCACCGGCGATCTCATTTTCGCGCGTCCGCACGCCTTGGAGATCACGCGCAACGCGAATGGCCCAAACCACTTTCGAGCGACGACCAAACACATCAACGCAGCGGGCCCACTCGTCAAAATCGAGGTCATCACGGAGTGGGGCGCGCCGGTACACATCGAGATGGCGCAGGAGCGCTTTCGCGACCTCGCGCTGAACAAAGGCGAAGAGGTCTATATCATCCCCAGGGATCTCGCGATCTTTGAGGCGACGCACGGGGACTTCACGCCATCCCGTTAAAATAACGCGCCGTCATGGCTGCTGCGATGAAAGCGCTCGTCAAGCCGGCTGGCGAGCCCGGCTTCATCTTGGCCGACGTTCCGATCCCCGCGATCGGGCCTACCGACGTACTGATTCGCGTCGAAAAGGCCGGCATCTGCGGAACCGACCAGCACATCTACGCCTGGGACAACTGGGCGCAGGCGCGGGTGAAGCCGCCGCTGGTCGTCGGTCATGAGTTCATGGGCCGGGTCGCGGCGGTCGGCGATGCGGTTCGCTCGGTCCAGGTTGGGGAACGCGTTTCCGCCGAAGGACACATCGCCGACCTGACGTGCCTGCTCTGCCGCACCGGTCAAGCACATCTCTGCGAGCGTGTCGAGATCATCGGCGTCGATCGCGACGGCGCATTCGCCGAATACGTCGCGGTGCCGGAGTACAACGTTTGGCGCCTCGATCCGGCGATTCCCGACGAGTACGCCGCGATCTTCGACCCGCTCGGCAACGCCGTGCACACGGTCATGGCCGCCGGCGTCAGCATCAAGAGCGTGGTCATCACCGGGGTGGGCTCGATCGGCTTGATGGCAATTCCGGTGGCGCGAGCCGCCGGCGCCGCCTCCGTTTATGCGATCGACGTCAACCCGGCCAAACTCGCCCTTGCGACGCAGCTTGGCGCCGACGCGACCTTTCTCGCGACGCAGAGCGGCCTCGTTGATGAGATCAAGGCGCGAACCAACGGCGATGGAGTCGACGTGCTGCTCGAGATGTCCGGAAGTGCGGCGGCGATCGATCTTGGCCTGCAGATGGTGCGCAACGGCGGCACCGCTGCGCTGCTCGGGATTCCCGGCGACTCGATCAACCTCAATTTGGCGGAGCGCATCATCTTTAAGGGCCTCACCGTGCTGGGAATCAACGGACGCCGAATGTTCGAGACCTGGTACCAAACGCAGGCGCTGGTGAAGAGCGGTCGCATCGACCTGAGTTCGATCATCACTCACGTGCTTGCGTACACGCAGTTCGACCGGGCGTTCGAGCTGATGCGCAAGGGCGAAGCGGCAAAGATCGTTCTCGACTTCAAAGGAGAAAGCGCAAACTCATGAATCAGGCCTTCGAACAAAAACTGCAAACCGATCTCGACGCGCTCAAGAAGGCCGGAACGTACAAGCATCTGCGCCACTTGACCACGCCGATGGCTCCCGAGGTCCACATGGAAGAGGCCGGCGACGTCATCGTGCTCTCGAGTAACAACTACTTGGGGCTGGCCGACCAACCCGAGGTCGTAGAAGCGGGGAAGCGAGGTCTCGACAAGTATGGCGCGGGAACGGCCTCGGTACGTTTCATCTGCGGCACGTTCGACATCCATCGCGTCGTGGAGCAGCGCATTGCGGAGTTCTTGGGGACCCAAGCCTCGCTATCGTTTGTCTCCTGCTGGAACGCCAATACCGGGCTCTTCGCAACGATCTGTGACGAAGGCTCGGCGATCGTTTCCGACGAGCTCAACCACGCCTCGATCATCGATGGCGTGCGACTCGCCTCCAAAGCGCGACGCGAGCGATTCAAGCACAGCAATATGGGCGAGCTCGAGGAGAAGCTGAAGGCGGTGCAAGGCGCGTTTCCAGTCGTCGTCGTCACCGACGGCGTCTTCTCGATGGAAGGCGACCTCGCGCGGCTTCCCGAGATCGTCGCGCTTGCGAAGCAATACGGCGCAATCACGGTCGTCGACGACTCGCACGGCACCGGCGTCATGGGCAAGACCGGCCGCGGCACGATCGAGCACTACGGGCTGACGGGGCAAGTCGACGTCATCACCGGCACGCTGGGCAAGGCGCTGGGCGGCGCAGCGGGCGGCTTCGTCGCCGGCAGCGACGCGCTGATCGATACCTTGATTCAGCGCTCGCGGCCCCAGCTGTTCTCTAATGCGCTGCCCGCGACGGTGGCCTGCAGCGCGCTCGAAGCGATCGAGTATCTCGACGGGCATCCCCAGCTGGTGGAACGGCTGCGCGAAAACACGCGGTATTTTCGCGAGGCGCTCAAACGCATCGGGTACAAGCCGCTCGAAAGCGTGAGCGCGATCATTCCGATTATCGTGGGCGAGACGGCGGCGGCAATCGCGACCAGCGACAAGCTTCTGAAGAGAGGGGTCTTCGTGACCGGGTTCGGCTATCCGGTCGTGCCAGAAGGGACGGCCCGCATACGCGTGCAGATCAGCGCGGCACTTACCAAGGACGAGATGGACCGCGCGCTGGCGGCGTTCGAGTCGGTCGGACGAGAGAGCGGACTGTTATGAAACCCGTCGCGATTGTCGGCGCCACCGGTGTGCTGGGCGCGATGCTCGGCGCCGCGCTGAGCGCGGCCGGTCGCCCTTACCGCGCGATCGGACGTTCGAGCGAGGCACTTGCGACCACGTTCGGCGGCGATGCGCTTGCCGAGCGGCGAACCTGGAATCCGGACGATCCCGCCTCGGTCAAGAAAGCGCTCGAAGGAACCGAGTCCGCCGTCTACACGGTCGGCGTCGACTATACAAAGTTCGCCCAACATCCGGTGGTGATGCAGGCCGCGATCGACGGCGCAATCGCGGCGGGAGTCGAGCGGGTGTTCCTGATCGCCACCGTCTATCCGTTCGGACGCCCGCGCACAATGCCGGTCGCCGAAGATCATCCACGCGAACCGCACACCTTCAAAGGCGAGATGCGCAAGCGGCAAGAGGATTTGCTCATGGCAGCCGACGCTGCCGGCAAACTGCGTGCCTCGACCCTGCGTCTCCCCGACTTCTACGGTCCGCGTGTGACGAAGAGCTACATCTCCGATGTCTTCCGCGCGGCTGCGCAGGGCGGCACTGCGCAGCTCGTCGGTCCGGTCGATCGTCCGCACGAGTACGTCTTCATCCCGGACGTGCCACCCGTCATTTTGAAGATGCTGGACGACTCGCGTTTCTATGGGCGCACTTGGAACTTGGGCGGAGCCGGAACGATCACACCGCGCGAGTTTGCCGACCGGGTCTTTGCGATTGCCGGGCGAAAGCCGCGTCTCTTTATCGCCGGCCCGACGCTCGTTCGGATCGTAGGAATCTTCAATCCGCTCATGCGCGAAGTCGCCGAGATGCAGTATCTGTTCGAGACGCCGGTCATTCTCGATGACTCCGCCCTGCGCAACGCGCTCGGCGGCTTGACGAAAACGCCCTACGACGAAGGCATCAAATTGACGCTGGCTTCGATGCAACCCGATTAAGAAGACAGGCCCGTTTGCTTTTGGCGAACGGACCTGAAATTGGTTGCGGGGGGTGGATTTGAACCACCGTCCTTCGGGTTATGAGCCCGACGAGCTACCGGACTGCTCCACCCCGCGGCACGAACAACCACAGTACGACGACCCCGGTTTCACCCCTGCTCGGGCGGAGCCGCCCGCCTTCGCGCGGTGGTCGGACGGGGGATGCCGAAAGCAGCCATATGGCCTCCGGTCTGGCGCCGCGCATACCGAAAATCCACCTCCATTGCCACTTGGAGGGCAGCCTGCGCCCGGCAACCTTCGTCGAGCTCGCGACCAAGCACGACGTGCCGCTGCGCTACCACCCGCACGGGCGCCAGAAAGCGGCGTTCACCGATGAACCCGAAACGCCGGTCGATCCTTCGGATCCATACCGGTTCAAAGATTTCGAGGAGTTCCTGCTGATCTTTGCCGCCGTAAGCCGATCGCTGCAGGATCCCGACGATTATGCGCGATTGGCGCGCGAGTTCGTCGAAGACGCGTTGGCGCAGAACGTCATCTACGGGGAGCTCTTCGTCTCGCCATCGGTGTGGACGTACTTTCATCGCGGCTTGGACGTGCGCGAAACCTTAGCCGCCATCGTGCACGAGTTACGCGGGGCCCAGCCACGCGCGATCTTCAAGCTCCTCCCCGACCTGACACGCAACTTCGGCGAAGCGAGCGCGATGCAGACGGCGCGGGCGATGGCGACCATGACCGAGCTGGATGTAATCGGCGTTTCGTTGGGCGGCGACGAAGCGCGCTTCCCGGCCAAGCTCTTCGTCGACTCGTTTGCCTACGTGCGGGCACAGGGGCTGCACTGCGTTGCGCATGCCGGCGAAGCTGCCGGACCGCAAAGCGTGCGCGACGCCGTCGAGCTGTTGCGGGCCGAACGCATCGGCCACGGCATTCACGCGCTGCAAGACCGCGCGACGGTCGAGCTCCTGGCAAGCCGGCGCATTGCGCTGGAAATCTGCCCGACCTCAGAACGGCTAACAGGCGCGGCTCTGCCTGATTTTCCGCACCCCTACGTCGATTTCGACCAGGCCGGCT
>JASHPI010000237.1 GCA_030038215.1 Vulcanimicrobiota bacterium
GGCGCCGCCGTTGCTGACTACGATCCACGGCTTCTCCTCGCCGCAGATTCTCGCCGCGTATTACGCTTGCGCCGCGCGCAGCTTCTACTGCTCGATCTCAAATGCCGATCGCGACCCCGGCCTCGAGTACCTTGCAACCACCTACAATGGCATCGATCCGAAGGCGTTTACCTTCAGCGCGAAGGCAGGCGATTATCTCCTCTTCCTCGGCCGCTTTCACCCCGAGAAGGGAGCTCATCTCGCGATCGAGATCGCACGGCGCGCGGGCGTGCCCTTGAAGATGGCCGCGATCCCGCACGACGAGGCATACTTTCGCGAGGAAGTGGCCCCGCACATTGACGGCGACCGCGTGCAGTTTCTCGGCGCGGTCCAGCGCGAAGCTCGCGACGAGCTGCTTTCGAACGCGTTGGCGCTCGTGCACATGACCACGCGTCCGGAACGCTTCGGGCTGACGCTGATCGAGGCCATGGCCTGCGGAACGCCGGTACTCGGCGCGCGCATGGGATCGATTCCCGAGATCGTCATCGATGGCGTTACCGGATTCCTGTGCGACAGCGTCGAGGACGCGGTCATCCGGGTTCCGGCCCTCGCGTCGTTGGATCGACGCGCTTGCCGGGCTCTTGTCGAAGCCGAGTTCACGGTGGACCGGATGGTCGATCGCTACGTTCGCGCCTACGAAGCGGCGCTGCGCTTGCGCCTGCCGCCGCCGCCAAGTGAGAGCGTGCGGCGCGCGCGCGAGCATGACTGGTGGGATCGTCCGATGGCATATACCAAGATCCCGCCAAAACCGCGCAGTCTGGAGTTGGGTTCGTGAGCCCGGCGGCCCGGTCCGATTACTCCCATCGCACGCTCTTCGAGAAACTCGGCGTGCGCTCCGACGCGCACGTTGCCGTTCAGGGTGCCCACGATCCCGCGTTTCTCGTTCGCCTGCACGCGCAGGTCGCGAAGGCGGCGTCGGCCTCGCTGCGCGCGCGTTACGATCTCGTGTTCGTGAAGGTCGATGCACCGCGCGATCTCTCGCGTATCAGTCGCGCCGCAGCGCATCTGCGGTCGAACGGCGCGCTTTGGGTCTTCCACCCCAAGGGCCGCGGTGCGCGTCCGAATGCCGCCGACGTCCGCGCCGTGGGCCTTGCCGCGGGTTTGGTCGACAACAAGATCTGCGCCTACAGCGATTCGCATACCGCGCTTCGCTTCGTCATTCCGCTGACGAAACGTTAGCAGTTCGGACTATGCCTCCCAGTGCAGCTTTGCGAGTGCCGTTTGGGCGCGCTCGATGGCAGCGTCATCGATCGGACCGTCGACGAGCATCGTAAAATGGCCCATCTTGCGGCGCGCGACCGCGTGGCGCTTGCCGTAGACGTGCAACACGATCGACGGATCGCTCAATAGTTCCGCGACGCCATCCAGGTGATCGCCCCGGCCATCGCCGAGAATGTTCATCATGATCGCATTACTGAGTAGGCGCGGGGGCGAGAGCGGAAGGTCGCAGATCGCGCGGACTTGCTGCTCGTACTGCGAACATTGTGTCACGTCGATGGTGTAGTGTCCGCTGTTGTGCGGACGTGGCGCGATCTCATTGACCAGCAGTTCGTCGCTCGTCGAGAGGAAAAACTCGACGCAGTAGGTGCCGACGATGGCCAAACGACGTCCGATCGTCGCCGCCATCTCGCGCGCCTCTGCCGCAATCGACGGATCGACCCGTGCCGGCGCGATCGTCATCGCCAGGATCCCTCGATCGTGCGTATTCTCCGCGACCGGATAGGCGATGCTTCGGTCACGCGAATCGCGCGTCGCGATCACGCTCAGCTCCTTGCGCAGCGGGATCAGCCGCTCGAAGGTCAGCTCAGCGCCGTTCGCCGCGGCGAGCGCCGCTTCGGCCTCTGTCGTCGATTCGACTCGCCACTGACCTTTGCCGTCGTATCCGCCACGCACGGTTTTGAGCACCGCGGGAAATCCGACCGTGCGTACGGCCTCCGCGAGATCTGCCGGCACGCGAACGGGCAGGAACTCGGCCGTCGGAAGGCCGCATTCGCGCGCCAAACGCTTCTCTGCAAGGCGGTTCTGCGTTACCTCCAGTACGTGGCTCGACGGCGTCACACGATACGAGTGGCGTTCGAGATAGCGCACCGATTCGATCGCGATGTTTTCGAACTCGTAGGTTACGACGTCGCTGCACCGCCCGAGCTCGTCGATCGCCGCAAGGTCGTCGTATGACGCGACGATCTGTTCGTCGGCGACCTGGCCGCACGGCGAGTGCTGTTGGGGATCGAGCGTGATCACGTGATACCCCATGCGCTTGGCGTCAAGGGCAAACATGCGGCCGAGCTGACCACCGCCGATCACGCCGATCGTGTGGACCGATTTCAATCGAGCCGGCTCGACGCCGCGGCATCGTGCATGCGCACCGCGTATGCCGCAAGACGCTCGGCCACGCCCGCGTCGTGCAGCGCCACGATGCGCGCCGCAAAAAGCGCCGCGTTCACCGCGCCGCCGATCGCCATCGCCGCAACCGGAACGCCCGGCGGCATCTGCGCAATCGAGAGCAGTGAATCCAGGCCGCCGACCTTATTGCTCTGGACCGGAACGCCGATGACGGGCAGCAGCGTCTTGGCCGCGGTCATGCCCGGCAGATGCGCTGCTCCACCCGCGCCGGCAATGATGACCGCAATGCCGCGTTGTGCGGCCGATGCCGCATAGGCAAACATCTCGTCGGGCATCCGGTGCGCGGAGACGACGCGTACCTCGCATGGAATCCCGAGCTCTGCGAGTGTATCGCGCGCCGGCGCCATCGTCTCCCAGTCCGAACGGCTGCCCATGATGATGCCAACGATGGGCTCGTTGTTACTCTGTGCCATCGCCGAGGCGCTTCGCCTCTTGCCGCGAAGGGGCCCCCCATGGCTCGCTTTCTACTCGGCGTCAACTATTGGCCGCGGCGCAGCGCAATGTACATGTGGCAGCGATTCGATCTCGGTGAGATCGCCGAGGATATGGCGCGGATCAAGGCGCTGGGCTTCGACGTCGTCCGCTTCTTTCTCATGTGGGAAGCCTTTCAACCCGAGCCCAACGTAATGAACGGCGAGAGCCTGCGACAGTTCGATGCCGTGATGGAGCGAATCGCCGAAGCCGGTCTGCACGCGATGCCGACGCTGTTCTGCGGGCACATGAGCGGCGTCAACTGGCTGCCGGCCTGGACGCTCGACCCAACTACGACGTCGAAGCGCTTTCGCACGATTGCGCACGACCGAGTCTCCGAGTACGGAATCGGTGATTTCTACGCCGATCCGGAGCTGCTGCGCGCACAGGTCTACTTCGCGCGGCGCGTAGGCGAGCGCCTGCGCGACCACCCGGCGCTCTTTCTGTGGGATATCGGCAACGAGTTCTCCAATCTGCGCGAGCCGGCGTCGCCGCGCGACGCCGCCGATTGGAGCGCGCGGCTGTGCGATGACCTGCTGGAAAGCTCGGGCGTAAGCGCGACCGGCGGCATGCACGGCGAGGACCTCGAGCAGGATCGCCGCATCCGCCCGTCGAGCATCGCGCAGCGATGGTCGATCGCGACGATGCACGGATACTCTGTGTACTGCTCGTTTGCACGCGACCGGCTCGACGACAACGTCGTGCCCTTTTTAATGCAGCTGCAACAGTCGTTTAGCCGCAAGCCCGTTCTCGTGAGCGAGCTCGGAAATCCCGAATGCGCGCTCGGCAATACTTCCGCCGGCGACTTTGCATGTTTGAACGAAAACGAGATGGCCGCGTACGCCTACGGCGCGATCGACCGCCTGCACGCGCGTGGCGCGCTCGGCGCACTCTGGTGGTGCTGGGCCGACTACGAACACGCGCTGGCTAACCTGCCGCCATTCGATCTCGCGCCGCACGAGTTGCGCTTCGGGATCGTGCGTAGCGATGGTGCCTTCAAACCCGTCGCGCAGACGCTAGCGCAGCTTGCGCGCGAGGGTCGGAGCGTGACTGAGCTGCAACCCCCGATCGCCGGCGAAGCCGAGCACTACGCCGGGCTGCCCGGGAGCATCGCGCGGGAATTCCTCGAGTACTGCGAGACGCATGCCTGACGAAGAACGCGTGCTGATCGTCACCGGGTCGAGCTCGGGCATCGGCCGCGCGCTCGCCTTGAATGGCGCGCGCGACGGCTACCGGATCGTCGCAGTCGCTCGCCGTTCCGAGCGGCTCGAAGGGCTTGCTCGATCGATTCGGGGCGCGGGCGGCACGTGCGCAACGCTCGCCGGCGACGTCGTCGCTCGCGACATGCCTGCGCGTATCGTCGATACAGCGCTGCAGGCCTTCGGACGGATAGACGTGATCGTAAATAACGCAGGCACCGGCGCCTACGGCGAGCTTTTGGAGCAGAGCGATGCGGCCATCGAGGCGCAGTGGCAACTGCACGTGGCCGCGCCTCTGCGCATCGCCCGCGCCGCGCTCGCGCAGCTCGAGCTGCACCGCGGTCAACTGGTCTTTTTAGGCTCCGGCATCGCGCGCGTCCCGCTGCCCCGGTACGGAGCATACGCCCTCGCCAAGGCGGCGATCCGCGCCGCAGCGACGCAGCTTCGGCGCGAGCTGCGATCGCGTGGAATCGCTGTCACCTACGTGGATCCTGGGCTGGTCGCCACCGAGTTTCACCAGACGATCGGGATCGTGCGGCCAAACGAGATCGCCGCTGCGACGCCGGAGCGCGTCGCGCGCGCGATTTTGCGCGGCATCGATCGCCGGCGACCGGTTGTTAGCGCAGTTGGATGGCAGACTGCCGCGACGGTCGTCGGTGAGTCGTTCGGCTCGCTCGCCGATCGCGCGGTCGCCGCCGCGTTTACACCGCGCCGCGTTCAAGCCGCGCCGATCATTCAACCGGAAGAGTCGAAAACAGAAGAGCCTGTGCAACTCGCGCCGTTCGAGCGGGCGCTTGAGCCGGTCGCACGGCGAATGGAGCGCGTCAAGCTTTCGCCGGCCTTCCTTCGCGAAGCGCTGGTGCCGGGAGCAGTGCTCGAGCTGAACGAACTCGCGATGCGATGGGCCGGGATGCCGAACAAGAACGAACGCGCGGTGATGCGCGAGGCGCTCGATGCGCTCGCCTCCGGCGGTTATCTCCAGGCGCTAGCGGAGGAAACGTGGCGGGTCGTACGCGCTGCCGATTGAGCGGAACGCTGGCCGCGGTCACGCTCGCGGCGTTTGTCGGGGGCGTCGCAGGCGCCTCGGTTGGCGGAGCAGGCCAGCCCGGCGTCTTCGCGCTGCTCGGCGGCGCGCCGAAGATATTCTCGCAGCTTTGGACGGAACACGGCCAAGGCTTGACCGTAACGTTGAAGATCCGGCAATATCAAATCCACGGAAAAACGCCGATTCTCAGTTACGACGTCGACATGCAAAAGTTAATGCACCTGATCGTCGTGCGCGACGATTTTGCGACCTTCGCGCACATACATCCGGCCTTCGACGCTGCGACCGGCACCTTTTCGGAGCCCTTCACCGAAGAACCGAGTCATCGCTACTACGTCTACGCCGACACCACTCCGCACGGCATCGGTCAGCAGGTCTTCCGCTTCACGCTCGAGAGCGACGGGCCGCCGGCAAGCCTTCGTGCGTCGCTGGCCATCTCTCCGGCGAGCACGACCGTGGGTCCCTATACGGTAACGCTCGCGCGGACGACGCTGGCCGCGAGCCACCCCCAGACGCTCGACGTCTCGATTTTGGAGAATGGGAAGCCCGCGTCCGACTTGCGCACCTATCTCGGTGCTGCCGCGCACGCCGTGTTCATCAACACCGCGACGCTTGCATACGTGCACGTTCATCCGATGGTTAGCGGCGCGACCATGACGACGGGGATGGGCGGCCCGGCCGGTCCGCGCATGCAGATGAGGCTCCCCGGGCTCCCGGCCGGCATGTACAAGCTCTGGCTTCAGTTTCGTGGCGCCGGCAACCAGGTCTATACGGCGCCTTTTACGCTGCTCTCGCGGTAGCCCGCAAGAGATACTTCGCGCCCATCGACGCGAAGAAGAGCAACGTGGCCAGCAAGACGATGGTCGCGCCGCTCGACGCGCGGACGTAATAGGAGAGGTAGAGACCGCCGACGGTACACGCAGCGCCGAAGAGCGCCGACAGCGTCATCATCGGCGCAAAACGCGCGGTCAGCTGATAGGCCGCGGCTGCGGGTGTGACGAGCAGCGCCGCGACCAGTACGATACCGACGGCCTGGAGTGAGATGACGATCGTAAGCGCGAGCATCACCAGAAGCGCGTATTCATAGGCAGGAGAGGCGATGCCGCTGGCTTGCGCCACTACCGGATCGAACGTCGTGTAGAGCAGGCCGCGGAAGAGCACGATGACGGCGATCGCGACGACCACGCTGAGCGCGAGGATTAACCAGAGATCCTGTGGCTGAACCGCGAGAATGTCCCCGAAGAGGAAGCTCTGCAGATCGATGGCGTAGCTGCGTTGCTGGCTCATGAGATAGACGCCCAGCGCAAACATGCCGGTGAAGAGTACGCCGATGGTCGTGTCGAGCGAGATGCGGCCGCGCCGGTGGACGAAGCCGATCCCGACGGCGGTCAGAACCGCTACCACGCCCGCCCCGATGTAGAAGTTCGCTCCGCGCAGGTAGGCGATGACGATTCCCGCGAACGAGGCATGCGCGATGCCGTCCCCGATGAACGAGAGCTTGCGCAGAATTACGTAGGTTCCCATCGTGGAGCACAGCACGCCAACCGCGAGCGCAGCCACAAAGGCACGCTGCATGAAAGCATAATGAAACGGCTCAGTCAGAACTTCCATGCTCTTCCGATGTCATCCTGAGCCTATCGAAGGATCTCCGGATGGGCGGCATGCGCGGCATGCGGCTCGCGATCGTGTCGCAGGTGGCCGTGGGTGTGCGTGTGTTCGCGGATCGCGGCATACGTACCCGATGCGACGACCTCGTCGGGCGTCCCCAATGCCAGCACGCGACGGTCGAGAACCAGCAGGCGATCGAACCACTCGTTCACGCGATCGAGATCATGGGTCGCCATGACCACCGGCAAGCCGCCGGCGACGAGCTCGCGCACGATCCGGCGCAGTGCCTCCTCCGTAGCCGCGTCGACGCCGGTGGTCGGTTCGTCCAGCAGCAGCAGGCTCGGCTCTTGAGCGATCGCGCGCGCCACGAAGGCTCGCTGCTGCTGCCCCCCGGAGAGATTGGCGATGTGGCGTCCCGCCAGCGCGCTCATCTTCACGACGTCGAGTGCGTGCCGCACGACCTCACGATCCTGCGCACCGAAACGCTGCCAGAAGTGCAGGCGCGCAAAACGCCCCATCGCGACGACGTCCCAAACCGTCGCCGGGAAGGACCAATCCACCGCTTCGACTTGCGGGACGTACGCAATCATCCCGGGCGGAAGTTTGCGCGGCGGCGAGCCGAGCACGCTCAAGCTGCCGCCGCTCGGCAGCAGAAGGCCGGCAATCGTCTTCAGCAGCGTGGACTTCCCCGAACCGTTAGGTCCGACGACCCCGAGCGCCTCGCCGTAATGCACGGTTAAGGTTGCGTCGACGAGCGCCGCAAAATCCTCGTACCGCACGGTGAGATCGCGCGCGACCACCGCGTCTCTTCCACCGACATCGCCATGCATCACTTCAGCGCGTTCACGATGACGTTCGTATCGTACGTCAACATCGCGATGTAGTTGGCGACCTGCGGATCGGTGCCCACCGAGTCATCGTAGAGATTCTCAACGACCTTGATGCCGGCGCCCTGCGCGATCGAATAGAGAATCTTTGGGCTGTACTCCGGCTCGCTGAAGACGCCGCGGACGCCGTGCCGTTTGGCCAGATCGATCAGGTGCGCGATCTGCTGGGGGTTCGGCTCCTGGCCCGGATTGGGCTCCACGAAGCCGAGCGTCGTGATGCCGAAGCGATCGTTGTAGTACTGCCATGCATTGTGAAAGACGATCATGTAACGGTGCGACGGCGGCAGCGTATCGATCTGCTTGCGAATCGACTTCGTAAGCTCGTCCAGGCGCGCGTTGTAGCTGTCGGCGTTGCGCCGGTAGTCATCGGCGTTCTTGGGGTCGATCGCAATGAGCGCGTCGCGGATTTTTAGCACGTACTGTTTGGCGAGAACCGGATCCATCCAAAGATGCGGATTGTCGTTCTTGAGCGGCAGGCCTTGCGTTGCGACGACGATCCGCAGATTGCGCGCGGAGGCATCGCGCAGGAGCCGGTCGAGCCACGCCTCGATGCCGGCGCCGTTTTCGACCAGCAGCTGCGCGTCGGCCACGGTCGCGACATCTTGCGGCGCTGGCTGAAACGTCTCCGGCGACGCGCCGATCGGAACGATGTTCTTGACGCTTACGTGGTCTTCGCCGACGCCCTGGACGAAGGAGTTGAGCGTCGAAATCGTCGTCGCGACTTGAATCTTCCCGGCGGTTGCGCTGTTTTGGTTCTGGCACGCGGGCAAAGCCAGCGCCAGAATCAGGACCGCGGCCAGGCGTGTTATCGACAAGCGCGGCATCGGCCGAAAAACTCCATCGCGTGTCCGTCGAGCTCGAAACCGTGCAGTTTTCGCAGAGACTCTGCGAACTGTTCCATCGCCGCGCAATCGACGTCTTCGACCCGGCCGCAACCGCCGCAGATCGCGTGATGGTGGTGATGCTCCGGCTCGCAGAGCATGTAGGTCGCCTCACCCTCGGCATCGGGACGTGCCGTGACGCCACCCTTGGCACGCAAACGGTCGAGCGTGCGGTAGACGGTCGAGAGCGAGACGCGCGCGCCGGCTCGCTTCAGCCGGTGATGGATCTCGGCCGCTGATAGAAAGCGCGGCTCGCGCGCAAGGAGCGACGCGATCCACTCGCGCGGCCGCGTCACGTAATCGGCTCGGGTGCCCATGCGGGCTTATTTGCGAATTATTCGCAAAATCTTCTAGGTTGGACTAGGGCGTGAGGTCGAGGACCACTCCTTGATGGTCCACGCCGCCCTGTGCCGTCCCATAGAGCGTGCCGTTCGCGCTGATGAGCCCTGCATCGGGATTACGGGCGCCGCGAAGATCGAACCGATGGAGTACCGTCTCGTCGCCGGATGCAGTAATTGAGAAAAGGGTGCCTTGCCCGCCGCGCTCGCCTCCATACCGGGTGACGCCGTAAAGGGTTCCATTGATATCGGCAAGGCCGCCGACCGGGGCTTCCCCGTCACGCGGCGCGCCGAAGCTGTGAAGCACGCGCTCCTTGCCCGACGTCGCGAGCGCAAACACCGTCCCCCAGTCGTCGCTGCCTCCCATGGGGGTCTCGCCGTAGAGCCGGTCGCCGGTCTCGACGAGCCCGGCGACCGGATGAACGCCATCCGAAACGCCGCCATGCCGGCCGCCGAAGCTGTAGATTACTCGCTCGCTGCCGGACGTTGTAACCGCGAAGACTGCACCGCACCCAGCTTCCCCGTCACCTCGCTCGCACTCCGAGCCGTCGCGTTTTGCGCCCCCGTAAGGGCTTGTGCCGTAGAGGACGCCGCCCGCGCTGACGAGGCCCGAACCGCTAGCGGTCCGGCCACCCGAACCGAGGCCGGCTCCAGGGTGTGCGGCGTCCGGATAGCACTTAAAACTGTAAAGCACGGTTTGCTTACCGGACGGCGTGATCGAGAACACCGTGCCGCATCCGCCAAATTGTGGGCTCGAGGCGCACGTGTTGCCGCCCCAACTGGTTGTGCCGTAGAGCACGCCGTTGACGTCCAGAAGCCTGCCACTCGGACCGCCGCCGTCGTCATCCGAACACCCGTTGAAGCTATAGAGCACCTTCATCTTACCCGACGTTGTCACCGTGAAGACGGAGCCAGCACCGTGCGCTCCTCCGGCGAACGTAGTGCCGTACAGCGTACCATCGACGTTGATCAGGTTGCTCGGACCGGAGCGCGTGTGACCGCCCGATCCGTAGCCCTTGAAGCTGTAAAGCAACTTCTCGTTGCCCGACGCCGTAATAGAGAAGATCGTTCCGTCGTTGTATGCACCGCCTTCCAGAGTGGTCCCATAGAACGTGCCGTTCGCGTCGAGCAACGCTGTCAGCGGCGTTGACCCGTCGTTAGGCGCGCCTTTGAAGCTGTAAAGCACGCCGTACTTCGCGGCCACGCGCGCCTCCGGCATTCGCACGCTCGCGGCGGACTGCATTCCGTTCGGCGCTTGGGGCAGCGCACCGCAGCCGGCAAGCAACGCTGAGGCCACGCTAACGCTGAACGCGTAGCGGCTAATAGCAAACGTCAGCATGGGTTGTCTCTCCCCCTAAGTCGGGACGGGCGCAGGACTCGGCGGGGGGCAGGTCCCGATCGCCGCCTTCTCCTTCTGATGCACCTGATCGCGCCAGTACGCCGAAGTATCGGCCCATGAGGGGAGCGTCAGGCCCACCGCTTGCGCGCGACTCTGTACCTTCGGAACGACCGTAGAGAACTCCGTGGGAACGCTGCCGTTTTCGTCGTTGACCACGTTGGCGAGCGAGAGCCAGGCATCGGAGAGCATCATCGCGGGAAGTCCCGTGGCGGCTGCCGGGCACGACGCGTTCAGGCGAGCGGCGACGTCCGATTCCAAGGCCAGCGTCCACGCCGATGTCGCAGCGATCCGGGCGAAGAGCGGCGCTCGCTGCGCGTCGGTCGAGCAGAGGCTCTCGAGAATCTGTCGCTCTTCGCTCATCATCGCGAGCACGTCGGAGAGCGCCGCGTAACGCTGCAGCAATTGGGCCGCCCCGTTTCCCGGCGGATGACGGTCGTAATCGCTCACGCGCCCTGAGGCTTCGTTGATCGTCTCGTCGTTGCAACGGTTGTCGGCAAGCTGGACCGTCGCGCCGGCCCGCGCGGGTTGCGAAGCGCCGAGCTGGGCAACCAGGGCTAACGCAAGTCCGGCCGCGCAGAGTGAGTGCTTCATCTTTTTGACAGGTGCCCACCGTGGCGCGTACAATCCTCCAGGTCGCCCGTCTTATCCTGACCATGTCATCCCGAGCGTAGTCGAGGGGCGAAGGGCGTGGGGATGTAGCTCAGCTGGTAGAGCACTTGCTTCGCATGTAAGGGGTCGGGGGTTCGAGTCCCCCCATCTCCACCACTCAAAAAGCCTGATTCTATTGGGCGTTTTGCCGACGGCTCGACGGCTCGAGCAGGTGTCGCGCGCACTTGGAATTGAACGACTGAGAAATTCATGCTCTGGCCCGCCACAGTGGCGATGATGTCGACATCGTTTCGGAGGGAGGAGGCGCCGGTGGTATTCCGATGGTTGCATCCTCTGCTCTGCGTGGTGCTGCTCGCCACTGTGGCGCCCGCACCTACAGCACCTCCAGCTGCGCCGGTCAAGCCCGTTACCGACGATTACTTCGGCACGCAGATCATCGACCCGTACCGCTGGATGGAAGATGTGCACAATCCGGCGCTTCTGAGCTGGATGAGAGCGCAGAACAACTACACTCGGTCCGTGCTCGATTCGATTCCGGGCCGAGCTGCGTTGCTCGCAGAGCTGAACGCCGCAAATAACGGATCTGACGTCGACGGGCTGCAGGTCGCCGGCAAGCGTCTTTTTTTTACACTCAGCACGACCGGCGGAACAGCGAAACTCTATTACCGCCAAGGTGAAACGAACCGACTGGCCTTCGATCCGCAACGGGGTATGCCGAGCGGGGCACATGCCGCGATCCAGTTCTTTGCTCCAAGCGTTGACGGAAAGTACGTCGCGGTGGGCGTCGCAGTAAATGGGGCCGAGCGAGAAACGACAATCAGAGTTATTGAGGCGGCAACTGGCGGTGATCTCGGCGAAATCACTCGCGCTTGGGTCGCAATGCCGTGCTGGGTTGGAAACGCCGGCTTCTTCTACAGCCGCCTGCCGGCTGTAGCCCCCGGAGCGAATCCTAACGAGGCCGAGGAACGGCAGCAGGTCTTCTTCCATCGCCTCGGGCGACCGGCCGATTTGGAAAAACCGCGATTTGGCTTCGGCATCCTCGGCGATATTACGCCCTCCGAACAATCCTATGTCTACAGCGCCCCAGGGTCGCGGTTAGCGATCGGTGTCGTTCAAAATGGAGCCGCCAACGTCGCGCGGTTTTACGCAGCGCCGCTGTCGGGGGTAATAGACGCGGCGGCCGTCTGGCGCCCGCTCGGCACCGCGTTTCTCGATCCCGGAGTAGGGAGTGTCGACCAACCGGGATTGGTCGACATCGCACTGCACGGCGACACGCTGTATGCGATTCGCTTCGACTCGAATCGCCGTACCGAGGTGGTCGAAGCAAACTTGCGTCGCGGCGAGACGTTAACGAATGCTAAGGTAGTTATCGCGGCTTCAGATCGGGTGCATCGCGGCGTCACAACCGCTGAGGACGGCCTCTATGTTTGGAGTTCGAGCGGCGGAGTCTCCCATCTCGAGCGAGTCAGTTATCGATCGGACATTCCCAAAAGTATTCGACTTCCATACAACGGCACGCTGACGCAGCTTGCCGCAGAAACAACGGCGCCCGGCGTTGCCTTCGGGATAACGGCTTGGACGCGGCCCCTGCGATATTTCGCGTACGATCCGTACGCCGATCTCGTGACGCGCAGCGGTATTGAGTCGACGACCAACCTCGATGTCGGATCGTTCTCCGCCGATGAAGTGACGGCGGTCAGCAAGGATGGAACCACCGTTCCGCTCTCCATTCTGCATGCGAGCAATGTTGCGCTGGATGGCTCGCACGCCGCCATCCTCTACGGCTATGGTTCGTACGGGATCTCGGTCGACTCCGAGTTTCTGCCCTGGGCCATACCGTGGCTGAAACGCGGCGGCATCCTCGCCGCCGCGCACGTTAGGGGTGGGGGTGAGTTCGGTGAACCATGGCATCTCGCCGGTAAAGGAGCGCAAAAGCAACATACGGTCGATGACTTCATCGCTTGCGCTGAGTACCTAATCGCCAAAGGCTACACGTCGCGCGCGAAGTTAGCCGGTTGGGGTGAAAGTGCCGGAGGCATCACCATCGGCAATGCGATCGTGCAGCGGCCGGATCTTCTTGCCGTTGCTTTCGACGATGTCGGAGCGACCGACATGCTGCGCATCGAGACCACTGCGAACGGTCTGCCAAATGTTCCCGAGTTTGGCAGCGTCAAAACCGAGGAGGGCTTCAAAGCCCTTTACGCGATCAGCGCTTACAATCACGTCATCGATGGAACGCCATACCCTGCGACATTGCTTGCAACGGGCGCGAACGATCCGCGAGTCGACCCGTGGATCGTTGCCAAAATGGCGGCACGACTCCAAGCATCTTCAACGAGCGGAAAGCCCATCTTATTGCGCGTCAACTTCGCTGGCGGGCACGGCGCCGGCTCAAGCGCGGCTGAGGCTAACGAACTCCAAGCAGATTGGTTCGCCTTCGTCTTGTGGCAAACCGGCGATCCCGAATTTCAGCCCCGCAGCGTATTGCCGAATACCGGTCAGTAATCTGGTGGTGCCGACCTTCAAGGTAGCGCGTCAAATGAGGATTGTGGCGCCTTGTGCTTTTAGCATGGCTGTGACTTCGCCGATCCTAACGCCTCCTGCTCTGTGTTCGGCGGTAAGTCGCGCGCTGGGTGGCCTTACGACAATCTTACGATAGTTCACGCGGAAGCTGGCGGAAATCGCGAACGCTAGCGGACGACAATTCCGCGTCGACAAACCTGACCTAGCAAGAAAAATGGACTATTCCCTGCGTTTCGTACGCACTCTAGGCTTCGAGCGGCG
>JASHPI010000238.1 GCA_030038215.1 Vulcanimicrobiota bacterium
CAGCGCGATTTGCGCGGCAGCCGAGGCGGTAGCGAAATCGCCTACCTTCCGCTCGATTTTTTGAAATGAGCCCGACGTGCGCGCGCCCGGCGTGGGAAAGCGCGCTTCCACTGCCATTTCGCCGCTGCCGACTGCCGTCGTAAACGAATCGACGATGAAATCGTCGGCTTGGACGGTTCGCGTGCCGTTCTTCCCGCGGACCGAAATTTCGGCGTGTGACGCCAGCGCGACGACCGGCCAATCACCGGCCGGATCGTTGTGGCAGAGGCTGCCGACAAGGGTGCCCATCTGACGGACGACCGGATCGGCCACAATCGCGGCCGCGTCTGCAAGCAGACGGTAGCGCTCGCCGATGAACTTCGTCGTTTCGAGCGCGCGATCGCGCACCAACGCGCCGACGACGAGCTGCCCATCGCTCTCGCGCAGATAATCGAGTTCGTTGATGGCGTTGATATCAACCAAGATCGACGGCCTTGCCAACCGAAAGCGCATCGCGGGAATCAAACTTTGGCCGCCGGCCAGAATGCGTGCGTCGTCACCGTGTGCAGCAAGGATGTCAAGGGCATCCTCGGTTGTTCGCGCCCGCTGGTAATCAAAAGCGGCTGGAAACATGCGGCCCCGTTCTAGACGACCGAGCGGGCACCTCCGTCAGCACTTGCGGGTGAGGTCGTATCCTCCACCGCTCATGTGCTTTCCATCGGGAGAGAGCGTTAGCGTGTGGTTACCGTAATAGGTCAGCGTCACGGTATTGCCGACCAGACCCCAGTTACCCGAGACTCCTTGGTTGTCGGTGAGGTCGCCGTTGATATCCATGGTGAACGTCAACCCGGACTTGTCATTCGAGACCCAAGTTCCAAGCAGGTTCGTCGTGCTGCAGCCGGTCGGGAGGGGCGTGGGCGTTGCCAGCGCGGTAACCGGTTTCCCCGAAAAGTTGTGTGCGATGTCCGTGCACAAGGCGGTCGCGTCGTACGGATTACCAATCTGAACCGCGCAGGTGAAGGTCACCACGTAGCCCTTGTCGACCGGCGAGCAGCGCACCGCCGCGGCCGCGGTCGACGGTCCGTGGCCTCCGATCGGGCCGAACGCGAGCCAATCACCGCTTCCTGCCGGCGACTCCGCGGCGCCTTGCAGATAAGCATTGAGCGCGGTCTGGGCTTTGCTGCTGCACTCTTGAAGCGACCCCTCCGGAATGACGTACCGGATGCCGGTCGACATCGAAACGGCCCCCGGCGCCGCCGCGCTGGAGACGAGCATGAGAAAGCCGAGAGCCAAGGTGAAACGGCGCATCAATAGCGCGCCGACGGTAGAAACGCTGCGGTCTTGCCTGCATCGAACGCGGCGACGAGCTTTGCGCATAACGCGCTGGCGGTATCCGGATTGGGCGGCACGTCGACGGCGCAGGTAAAGGTTACAACATAGCCATTGTCGACCGGAAAGCAGTGAATGACGGCCGTCGCGTTGGCATGACCCGAATAGTCGGGCGGTCCATAAGCGAGCCACTGGCCCGTACCCTCGCCGGCTTCGAATGCATTTTGCAAGACCGCGTTCAGGGCGTTCTTCGCTTTGGTACTGCAATCGCCGATCGGTTCGTTTTGAACGACGGTGCGAGCGCCGACGTACATATCGAGCGCGGCCGGCGCGGGAGCGCCGCTTGTGCCAAAGGCAAATGCAAACGCCGCTATAAGGAGCGCGAAACGATAGCTCGACGGCTTAGCCACAGGCAACCTCATCGCCCGAGGCCTTACACGGCTGCACCGCACACTCCCTTTTCGCCGGCCGCGACCACCGGCGATGCGCGCCTAATTGCTGGAGACCGGTGCCCGCGCCGGCGAGTGCAGCCCGTGCACGTTGCCTTCCGAGTCCTCGAACATCGCCCATCCGCCCCAAGGCTCGGTCCGCGGAGGCTCGGTGAACTGCACGCCCCGCCTGCTCAGCTCGTCGCACGTTTGGTAGACGTCGTCGACTTCCATGATGACGCCGGACATGCGATCGGCTCGTCGCGGTGTCTCCGCGTCGCGTTTCATCAGCGTGAACGCCGTCTGCGTGCTGGAAGGCGCTAGGGTAACCCAGCGGTAGCCATCGCCCATCGGCGCGTCCATCGTCTTTTCCCAGCCCAGCTTCGAGGTGTAGAAATCGATGGCTCGATCGAGGTCGTCGACGTGAAGGGTCACGACCGAGATATACATAGACTTTAGCGTCCTTTCTACGTCACGTGAACGTGGCAATTATGGCGAGTGTGACAGCGCGTCGGCGGGATTGTCATCATCTCGCAAAAGAGCGGGCAGTGTCTACCGGCGAAGGACTGGTTCCATGAAGGTCTGGCAGTTCGATCGATACGGCCCACCATCGGTGTTGACGCTCGTCGATCGACCCACTCCCGTTCCCGGCCGGGACGAAGTGCTCGTCAAACTGCAAGCCTCGGGCGTGAATCCGAGCGATGTCGGAAACGTCGGCGGTCATTTCAAATCGCCGTTACCGCGCGTGCCCGGCCGCGACTATGCGGGCATCGTAGTGGCCGGTAACGGGCAGGAGGGCGACGAGGTGTGGGGCAGCGGTCCGGGCTTCGGGGTGGCCCGCGACGGCGCGCACGCCGAGTACATCGTCCTCGCATCCGCCTGGCTAAGCCGGAAACCGCGTGGACTGAGTATGGCGCAAGCCGCGTCAATCGGCGTGCCCTGGCTAGCTGCCTGGTGGGCGCTGGTCGGCGAGGGCCGGCTCTCGGCCGGCGAGACGGTCTTGATTACGGGGGTCTCCGGGGCGGTCGGCAACGCGGCAACGCAGATCGCGCACGGGCTCGGCGCTCGCGTAATCGGCGCGGATCTCTCTAGCGCGAATCCGTCCGGCGCCGACGCCGTGATCGACACTACCAAAGAGCCCTTGACCGAAGCGGTACTGGGGTTGACGGAACGGCGGGGAGTCGACCTGGTGTTCGACGCCGTCGGCGGCGCGCTCTTCGAACCGGCGCTGAACTCGCTTCGTCTCGAAGGCCGCCAGATCGCAATCGCAAGTCATCCGCAGACCGTCAGCTTCAATCTGGTGGATTTCTATCACGGCCGCAGACGCTTGATCGGAGTCGACACGATGGGCCTGACGGGCGAGCAAATCGCCGCGACACTCGACGCGCTGCGCGAAGGCTTCGAGAACGGCACGCTCCAGCCGTCACCCCTCAAAACGTGGCCCTTCGCGCAGGCCATCGACGCGTACGAGGCGGTCGCACGGCACGATCCGCCCACCAAGCACGTGTTGGTGACGAATGGCTAAAGGAGCCGGCTACTGAGTAAGACGCAACTGCAACGTCGTCGAGGTGCTTCGCGAGGTCACCGGATCCGTCGCCGTGACCCTCACATACACCGCGAGTTGGCCGCGCAGCGTCCGCAGCACGACGCTCATTTGGAAGTCGCCCCGCGCGTCCGCCGTCGTGTCGCCGCTAAATTGGCCGTTCGCTCCGGATCTCGAGCCGGCCGTCACCCGAATCTGGCTATTCGCGATCGTGTTCCCTTGCACGACGAAGCGCCGCCCGACCCGGGCCTCGGGCAGGGGCTCGCCGATCGTCAAATGGATCTCGGTCGCGCCTGAGTGGATCACGACGAACGACCATTCGCCGCTGAAGTTCGCGCCGGTGACGTCGCGGCCGGTGACGCGCACCGTGTGGGACCCGGACTGAAGCGCCGCCGCCGGAGTGTAGGAAAAGCCCGCTGCGGACACGCGGGCGCGATCGGTGACGTCATTCCCGTCGAGCAATAGCTGAACGCTGCGCGGCGAAACCACGTGGGTAAACTCCGCCGTAATGTGCGGGAAGCGCTGCGTGATGTGCGCTCCGGGCGCCGGCGCTTGCGCGCGCAACTCGACGACGCTCGACGCAAGGAGCGCAAAAGCCAGGCCTGTGGCGAGCGCCGAGGTCAAGCTTGGCCCCAGTTTGCCAGGGCAGATAGTTGGTCGAAAGCACTGGTGAAGAACTCGCGCAGCATCGTGCGCGGGGAATCGGCGCGGCGTACGTCTTCGTAGCGGAGCAGAAACAAGCCCATGGCGTCATTCCAGAAAGCCGCACTCGGACGAAGACGCAAGCGCTCTGTTCCGGGCGGTTTCGGGTAGGCATAGCTCCAGAATCCGGGCTCCGGGAAGCGATCGTCACCGGCCCAAAAACCTACACAAATCTCTTCGGCATCCATCGCGACCCTCGTAACGAGGTCGTCGCGCGGCGGCGTTGCCGGGCGACCGGAAAAACGCGCGTACGACAAATCGAAGGTTCCGAAGAAAAACTGGACCAGCGACTGGCGCCTGCGAAATGGAGCACGAAACTCCTTCATGGCCGAATCGACGGAAACTATCGCGCCGGCGAAGCGCCTCGCGTATTCGGCGTCGTACGACGCGTGCGTCGTGTCCTGGTCGAATCGGATCGGATTGGGTACTTCAACCGGCATCGGCCAAATGCGGACGCGCAAGCCCATCGCGCGCAGTGTATCCATCAGCTCGTGATAGTAGTCGGCAACGCTGCGCGGCCGCAGTGGAATCGAACGCGTCTCGCCATCGCTCGCGACGATCTCGATTTGATGGCCGATGAGATCGAAATCAATTTGGAACGAGCGCGGCGGGTAAGGAATCGGGCTGGTCGTAAGGCCGCGCGGCGTTACGTAGAGTGCGACCTGCGCCCATTCCGGCTCAGGCGGCGCAAGCCGCAGGCGAATCTTTCCGACGATCTGTGCGAGCATGTGGAGCGTGTCGCACGTTTCCCGCCAAGCATCCAGCGGAAGCGCCGGCCAAGCATCGTCATCGAGCATGCGGTCACCTGCAGCGTACGTGCGGCCGACACCTGCCGCGGCCGGTGCCTAGGCTAAAGGCTCGCGCCTGCGCGGGGAGAAGCCATCGCTCTCGCAGGAGGGCACAGGCATGCAGCTTTTGGATCAGGATCTGGCAGTTGAAATCCCGGACACGGCACGTCAGTTCATCGGCAAGGAGCGCCCCTTGCTCATCGACGGCAAGTGGGTGCCGGCAGCATCGGGCAAGACGTTCCCCGTCTACAATCCCGCGACCGGCGAGGT
>JASHPI010000239.1 GCA_030038215.1 Vulcanimicrobiota bacterium
ACGGGAGGAAGGTGCTCGATGCAGTAAAAGTCCAAATCTTCGAAGGACTTGATCGCCTGACTCTGGCCGGCTCCAGCTAGGCCCGTAACAAAGACGATCCGCAGCGGACTCATATGAAACTCTTTTCGCCCGAACGCGCTAACGCCCTCATCCCCAAGCTCGAGCCGCTGATCGAGGAGCTGCTCACGCGCCGGCGCGACCTCGCCATTAAGCTGCTCGAGGCCGACCCCGCGCTCCACCACGCCCCGCCGAGTCACCGCACTCGTTTGGCCGGCGTGCGCTCGTCCTTGCCGACGCCACGGTTTGGCGAGCTCAAGCACGAGATCGGCCGCCTGATCTACCGGATCGAGTCGCTCGGCTGCATCGTTAAGGACATCGATCTCGGCCTGATCGACTTTCCCGCGATGCGCGAGGACGAGCCGGTTTATCTCTGCTGGAAAATGGGTGAGCCGAGCGTGGCGCACTGGCATGGCATCGAGGAGGGCTTCGTCAGCCGCAGGCCCCTCTAATTTTCGCCATGCCCCCTAGCTAGCCGCGGCCTCGGCCTGCACGGGAATGAAGTCCTCGGCGAGGCCTTGCAGGCGGACTTCGCCGAAATCGGCCGTATAGGCGCCGCCCTCGGCGCCGGTGATTTCGCCGACCTCCGGAACGTTGGCCAACTGCGGAATTCGTGTCCGAATTTCATCGGGGATGCGGACCCGATCGCCAACCGCCAGCGTCCGCTGGTCGAAGAGCGCATTAAGATTCTGGAGCAGCATCGAGAGCGGGATTCCATAATCCTCGCTAATGGCGCCGATCGTGTGCGATTCACTGATCGCGCAGTTCGAGCATCCACCCAGGTGAAACCGAGCGAAAACTCGACGGGCACCGGCGTGAAGCCGAAAGGCTTCGTCGACCGTCATTTCGGGCGTAAACTGTTGGTCCATCGGCATTTTCACTTCGCTACGACGCGCCGGCCGCCCCACCGGTTGCACGGAGCACGCCTGTAAGCCGGATTCTGTCCCCACTCACGTGGGCGATGACCATCTCTCTGGGGCGCTCGTTACCGGGCGCCTCGCTGCGACGTAGCTCGTTCGGACGGGCCGTCCGCCGGCTCGCTGCTTAGGCGAGCCGGTGACCGAGCGGTCTTGCTTCGGGTGGGGTTTACCCGAGCCCGCGTCACCGCGGCGCTCCGTGAGCTCTTACCTCACGATTTCACCCTTGCGGGCGACCGAGGTCGCCCGCGGTCTGTTTCTGTGGCACTTTCCTTCGGGTTGCCCCGACAGGACGTTATCCTGCACCCTGCCCAGTGAAGCCCGGACTTTCCTCACCCCCGAGGGGGCGCGGTCATCCGGCGTGCTCCGCCACGGTAGTATACCATCGCGCGATGATTTCGGCCGAATCGACCAGGCGAGGTCCGGGCCGGCTCACGTAGGCATTTCCGTCCATTGCCAAGACGCGTCCGCTACGCCGGGCCCGCAGCGAACGCCACTGAGGCGTGGCGTCGAGTTCCTCCAGCGCGCGATGCGTCTTGGGAAGGTCGAATCCGCACGGCGCCACGATGACCGCGTCCGGATCGGCTGACGCGATCGCGTTCCATTCGAGGCGTTGCGAGTTGGCGCCCGGGGAGGCCAGCACCGGATCGCCGCCGGCCAGTTCGAGGAGCTCCGGAATCCAGTGGCCGGCGCTCATTGGAGGATCGGTCCATTCAAGCAACAGCACGCGTGGCTTGCGCGTCAGTCCCGCAGCATGCTTGCGCAGCGCGAGAATTCGTGCGTGGAGCGACGCAATCAGAGCACCCGCCTCTTGCGCATGCTGCGTGATCTCACCGATCCAGCGAATGTGCGCCAAAAGATCTTCCAGCGACACCGGCTCGAGCGAAACGATGCGCGTATCGGTTCGCATGCGCTTGACCGCGCGATCCACGGTCTCGTACGAAACGGCGCACACGGGACACAGCTCCTGCGTGACGATCAGGTCGGGCTCGAGCTGCTCCAGCAACTTCGTGTCGAGATGGTAGAGGCTTGATCCCCGGTGCAAGCTCGCGCGAACGTGCCGATCGATCTCGCCCGGCGTCAAGCCGTTGGGTAATGCGGAGGAGGTCACATTCGGCAACTGCAGTGCGGCGGGCGGATAATCGCACTCGTGCGTAACGCCGACGAGCTCGTCGCCCGCTCCCACGGCGAAGAGAATTTCCGTCGCGCTGGGGAGCAGACTCACGATCCGCGTCTTGAGGGTTCCTCGCTATTCCCCTTGCGCTAGCGAATAGCCGCGCTCGCCGTTGAAAGTGTAGAGCCCCTCGGTCTTGATGACGTCAAAGCCGGCGGCTTCCGCTGCTTGCAACAGCTTCATGATATGCCCTGCCGTAAAGAGTTCGCCATCTGACTCAAAGCGGCAGCACCAATGGTCGCTCCAGTAAGTGTCCGGGTTCCCGTTGGGCCAAACTTTGGTGCCCCGGTTGCTGATGGTGGTGAGTTTCGTGCCGGGAACGTTGAACTGCGTCATCACGGCGGCGATCTGATCCGGATTGCCGTCGCGCCGGTCGATGAAGACGTCCACGCCGGCCCGCAGCTTCATCGGCGGCTTGCCGGCCGGACGGATCGCGAGGTTCATCTGCGCCTCTTTGTCGTACTCCGCCGGCTTGAGGTGCACGGGCTTGCTGCCTAGCCGCTGGATCACCGCGTCGGCAAACTCGCGCGTTCCCACTTTCTCTTTGGATGCACCCTCGTGGAAGACGTCATACGTGTGAATGCCGTCCTCCATCGTGCGAAGCCAGGCATTGTGCACCTGCTCGGCCACTTCGGCCTGACCGATGTGCACGAGCATCAGAATTGCGCCGTGCAGAAGACCCGATGGATTCGCCAGGTTCTGCCCGGCTCGCCGCGGCGCCGAACCATGGATCGCTTCAAACATCGAACAGTGATCGCCGATGTTCGCCGAGCCCGCCAAACCGACCGAACCAGTAATTTGCGCCGCTACGTCGGAAAGCACGTCGCCGTAGAGATTCGGCATCACGATGACATCAAAGGCCTCCGGCGTGTCTGCCATTTTGGCTGCGCCGATGTCGACGATCCAGTGCTCGTGTTCGATCTCCGGGTATTCCCCCGCGATCTCCGTAAAGGTACGGTGAAACAAGCCGTCGGTGATCTTCATGATGTTGTCTTTGGTGAAGCAAGTGACTTTCTTGCGCTTGTTGGCTCGCGCGTACTCGAACGCGTAGCGGATGATGCGTTTGCTCCCTGGTCGTGAGATCAGCTTGAGACACTGAGCCACCTGATTCGTCTGGCGGTGCTCGATGCCGCCGTAAACGTCTTCCTCGTTCTCGCGCACGATCACGATGTCCATATTAGGATGCTTGGTCTCCACGTACGGATAGAGTGACGCGCACGGGCGAACGTTCGCGTACATCCCAAGGGTCTTGCGGACGGTGACGTTGAGGCTCTTGAAGCCGCCGCCCTGCGGGGTCGTGATGGGCGCCTTCAGGAAAACTTTCGTGCGACGGAGCGACTCCCACGAAGCCGGCTCGATGCCGTTGCTTACACCGCGCTTGTAAACCGACTCGCCGATCTCGATGCGCTCGAAGTCCAGACGCGCCCCGGCACCGTCGAGAATGCGCAGCGTCGCCTCCATGATCTCCGGACCAATGCCGTCGCCGTACGCGACGGTGACCGGCGTTCGCGAGTTCTTATGCAGCAACGCAGTGAAACTTCGCGTACATGTAGGGATAATCTCGGTAGAACCAGTTGCGAAGGCTGCGGCGAATCAATTCGCGTGCGGTAACCGGCGAGGCACCCTTCATCACGTAGTGCTTTCCATCGAAGAAGTCCGCGGAGTACTGCGGATAAGACACCATCGGTTCGAAGCCGCGGAGCGGTCCGAACGGCGTCGACGTCCACTCCCAGCCATTGCCGGTCAGATCGTAAATGCCCCAGGCGCTTGCACCGGCAGGGTGCGCGTCGACCGGCTCCGGATCGTAGCGTGCGAAACCGAAGTTTCCATGGGCCACCGCCGGCCGTTCCGTCCCCCACGGGTAAGGCCGCTCGTCGCCCTCGGGAGTTCCGAAGGCGGCGCGATGGTACTCGGCCTCAGTCGGCAGACGCATTTTCGCCCACGCGGCGTACGCCTCGGCCTCGGCGTGTGAGACGTAGACCGGCCACGAAAGCGGAAGCGGAAGCTCTTCGAACGCCGCGTGCAGGCGCCACTCACCGTCGCGTTCGATCCAAAAGAAAGGTACGGGGCCGCCCGCTTCGACGAAACGTAACCAATCGCCGTTCGTCACCGGATAGGTCGTCATGCCGAACGCCGGAACGTCGATGGCTTCGCGTTCGAACTCATTGTCCCAGCCGAACGCGACTTCGTCGCGATCGGCTCCCAGCGTGGCTTTGCCGGCCGCAATGCTGCGAAGCTCGCTCGCGCCCAACAAGTGGTCTTCGTGGTGAGCGGCGATGAAGCGTTTGCGCGCGTAGTCGACCTGATGCACGATATAGAGGAGCGTTTCTTGATGCATCTGCTCGTGCTCGAGGATCGTGTAGACGGCTTGGCCGCGTATCAGGCGTGGTACCTCCGGATCCTCGATGCTCGAGTGCGCCAGCGCCTGGTAAACCCGTTCGTCACATAGCGCCGCAAAGCGGGCGACCTCTTCGCGTGCCGGCCAGTCGCTGCGCTCGTGGCGTCTTGCGTCGTCGGCCGTGGCCGGATCGATGCCGCGCTCGAAGAGACGCTCGAGGCTCGCGTCAATCGACGGCTCGCCGAGCGCGCGCGCGTTGAGCGTGAGAAAGCTGAAGTTTGGAATGTGCCCCTCGTAAAAGGCCATCGGATGGCGCAACGGGATCGGCCGATCGTAGAAAACGTCGTCGTCGACCAACCCGAAGATCGCAGCCGTCCGCTCTCTATTCTGCCGATACCACTCGAGCAGCTTCATCCGATCCAGCCCAGACGCGGTGATCATGCTAAGTCTTTACCCATAGCTCTACCCAGACCCGGGAACCTCGCGCGGGGTTGCCGCCTGCCAGACTGTAAGACTACAGCGTTCCCCGTTTCTCCTGTTCTCGCTCGATCGATACAAACAGCGCCTTGAAGTTGCCCTTGCCGAACGACAGGCTGCCTTTGCGCTGGATGATCTCGAAGAACACGGTCGGCCGGTCCTGGAGCGGTTTGGTAAATATTTGCAGCATGTAGCCCAGGTCGTCGCGGTCGACCAGGATGCGCAATTCGCGCAGCGTCTCAATCGCCTCGTCAATCTTGCCGACCCGCTCCCCCAGCATCTCGTAGTACGAGTCCGGCGTGTCGAGAAACTCGACGCCGTTGCTCTTGAGTGCTCGAATGGTGGCCGCGATGTCGTCGGTTCGAATCGCCATGTGCTGCACGCCGGCCCCGCGATAAAACTCCAGGTACTCCTCGATCTGCGATTTCTTCTTACCTTGTGCCGGCTCGTTGATCGGGAACTTCACTTGATGACGCGGATCGGTCATAACCTTCGAGCGTAGGGCGGTGTACTCGGTCGAAATGTCCTTATCGTCGAACGAGACCAGCTGCGAGAACCCAAAGACGCGGGCATAGAAATCGCCCCAAACGTCCATTTCGCCCCAGCCGACGTTCCCGACGCAGTGGTCGATGTACTGCAGATGCGGGCGAGCAGCGTTCGCGATCGTCTTGCGCTGCTCGGCGAAACCCGGCATGAAGATGCCGCGATATCCGTCGCGCTGAATGAACGAGTGCACCGTGTCGCCGTACGTTGCGATCGTCGCCTTGATGATGCGACCGCGAGCATCCTCGAGGGGCGCCGGTTCCTGCACGACACGGGCCCCACCCCGAACCGCCATCTCAAACGCAGCCTGCGCATCCTCCACCAGGATCGCGACGTCTTTGATGCCGTCGCCGTGGCGCATCACGTGCTCGGCGATCGCGTCATCGGGGAGTAGGCTGGCGGTTAAGACGAATCGCAGCTTGTTCTGCTCGAGCAGATAACTGACTCGGTCGCGAACGCCCGTTTCGGGACCGGCATAGGCAACCTGATCGAATCCGAAAGCGGACATGTAAAAGTGGGCCGCCTGCTTGGCGTTCCCCACATAAAACTCGACATAATCCCAATCGATGGTTGCGAGCGGATTGCTGCGAGCCTCGGTCGTCGTGCTCATGAGCGCAGCTTAGCGAAGGCGCGCAGCGGGCCCTCTCGCGCTCGACGCGAAAGCAGGCGACGATGCAGACCTCTCGTGCGAGTGCGCCCGCGCTGCAGGCGGCGTTCGGCGCGCTGATCGACTACGCCGGCCTCTTTCCGCCGGCGAAGCTGTCGTTAGCGCAAGCGATGGCCGAATACGCTGCCGCGCGCGCAGGTCCGCACGCGTGGATGCTGGGACGCTTCATCCTGCCCGCCTCGCTGCTCGAGCAGTCGCCCGAGGCGCCGGCGGCGCCGCTCTCCGCGATCGTCGAACCGAACCCTGCCGCGTTGGCGGCGCTCGCGGCGCGACGCGCGCAGGGAGCCACGATCGAAGCGATCGAGATCTCGCCCGGATCCGGCCGCGCATCCGTGGGAACGCTGCTCTCGGCGGCGGGACTCTCCACCCTTCCAGCGTTCGTCGAAATTCCGCGCGCGCAACTGGAGGGTGATCGTCTCGCCGAGGCGATGACCGAACTCGCGCGCGTCGGCCTCGGCGCGAAGCTGCGCTGCGGGGGCACGACGCGCGACGCATTTCCGAGCGTAGACGAGGTGGCGCGGTTTATCGGCAGCGCGGTGCTTGCGCGCGTGCCGTTCAAAGCGACCGCGGGACTGCACCATCCCGTGCGCCACGTGGATGCCGCCGGCGGCTTTCCGATGCATGGCTTCCTTAATCTTTTGGCCGCGGCGGCGTTCGCGCGTCGCGTCGACGTCGCGACGCTCGAGCTGATCATCGCCGAAGAGGATGCCGGTGCGTTTGCATTCGATGATACGTCGTTCGCGTGGCGTGACGAACGCGCCGGCGTAGCCGAGCTCGCGACGGCGCGCCGCACAACCTTCGTCTCGTACGGCAGCTGTAGCTTCGCGGAACCGATCGACGATTTGGTTGCGCTGCGGATATTGCCTTTGCCGTGATCGAGCCCGCGAATACGACCGACGCTCGGCTCGAATCCTGGCTGCCGGTCGCGGCCGACGGCGATTTTCCGATTCAAAACCTTCCGTACGGCGCATTCCAGCGCGATGGTGCGACGAGACTCGGGGTTGCGATCGGCGACCGGATTCTGGACCTTTACGCCCTCGCCGAAGCCGGAATGACCGAGGACGTCTGCGAGCCGCGCCTCTTACAGGCGCCTCATCTAAACCCGTTTCTCGCGGCCGGGCGTTCGCGCTGGCTGGCCGTACGCGAGCGGCTCTCGGCTCTCTTGCGCGTCGACGGCGACGCGCGCTTGCGCCAAGCGAATCTCGAGCGTTTTTTTGTAGCGCGCCATGGCGCGACCATGCGCGTTCCGATGGAGATCGGCGACTACGTCGATTTCTATTCCTCGATCGAGCACGCCACCAATCTCGGCCGCCTCTTCCGTCCGGGCACCGAGCCGCTCATGGCGAACTGGCGATGGATTCCGGTCGGTTATCACGGACGGTCGAGCACGGTCGTCATCGACGGCACGGCGATCCGCCGGCCGCGCGGACAACGGCGCCCGCCCGACGCGCAGGCGCCCGAGTTCGGGCCCACCCGGCGCCTCGACATCGAGCTCGAGGTGGGCTTCGTGACCGGCCCGGGAAACGCCCTCGGCGTTCCGATTCCCGCGCGCGATGCGTCCGAACACGTCTTCGGCTTGCTTCTCGTGAACGACTGGAGCGCACGCGACATTCAAGCCTGGGAGTATCAGCCGCTGGGGCCGTTTCTCGGAAAATCCTTTGCCACCACGATCTCACCGTGGATCGTCACGCTCGAAGCGCTCGAACCGTTTCGCGTCCGTTCACGCCTGCAAGAGCCGGCGCCGCTCGAGTACTTGCGCGTCGACGCGCGGTCGAGCTACGACATCGAATTAGGGATCGAGTTGGAAACGCAGCGGATGCGCGAGCATGGCGCCGGTCCGATAACCATCGCGCGCACGAACTTCCGTGACGTTTACTGGAACATGGCGCAACAGCTTGCGCACGCAACGGTCAACGGTGCCGCGACGCGTCCCGGCGACCTGTACGCGTCGGGCACGATCAGCGGGAGCGAGACGAACAGTCAGGGCAGCTTGATCGAGTTAAGCTGGAACGGGGAGCACCCGATCGGACTTCCAGACGGCGAAACGCGCAGTTTCCTCGAAGACGGCGACGCCGTCACGCTGCGCGGCTGGTGCGAGAAGGCCGGCGCGCGCCGGATAGGCTTTGGCTGCGCCCGCGGTCAGATCGAACCCGCAGAAAAGCTCTGATTTAGCCCATGTCTTTGTCGTCTCGGACCTCATTTACCGTAGTAAACTTCGGCCCTCGCCTCCTCGACCTGAACTAAATCAGAGCTTTTCTATTTCGCGACGGGTTGTTCGACCCACGAACGAAAGTACTCGCGATCCTCGCATTCCAGCGCCGCTTCGCTCAGCTCGAGCGGCTTGAAGGTATCGACCATGATCGCAACCTCATCGGTCGACGTCTTGCCGAGGCTCGCTTCGACCGCGCCGGGCTGCGGTCCGTGCGGAGCGCCGGCCGCGTGCAGGGTAATCGAGCCCTCCTCGACGCCGCGGCGGCTCATGAAGTTGCCGCTGACGTAGTAGAGCACTTCATCGCAGTCGACGCTCGAATGGTTGTACGGAACCGGAACCGCGAGCGGATGGTAGTCGAAGAGGCGCGGCACGAACGCGCAGAACGCCGCGCCGGGCGCGTCAAACGTCGCATGGGCCGGGGGAGGCTGGTGGAGCTTGCCGGTGATCGGCGCGAACTCATCGAGATTGAAGGCATACGGGTAGCAGTAGCCGTCCCAGCCGACCACGTCGCAAGGATGGTTCTGCACGATGTAGATCGCGTTGCGTCCGCCGTTGGTCACGCGTATCTCGTACTCGCCGCGTGCATCGACCGGCGGCTTCAGCTTAGGCGCGCGGAAGTCGCGCTCGTAGTACGGCGCTTGCTCCTCGAGTTGCCCGAACTCGTTGCGGTACTTGCGCGGAATTGTGATGGCCCCCGAGGATTCGTAGACGAGCATGCGCGTGGGCGACGAGGGCATGACGCGATAGATGGTTCCGGTCGGAATCACTAGGTAATCCTGCTCGCGATAGGCGAGCTCGCCGAACTGCGTTTCGATGACGCCGTCACCGTGGTGAATGAAGAGCAGCTCGTCACCGCCGGTGTTCCGATAGAAGTAGCTCATTGGCTGTTGCGCCTGCGCGACCGAGATCACCACGTCGGCGTTACCGAGCAATGGCACGCGCGACTCGAGCGCGTCGAGCGCGTCGGACTGAATCGCTTGCGTGCGCAGGTGCCGGTTGCGCAGGGGCTCGTTGGCGGTAAAGCGGGCAGCGGGCCGCGCCCACGGACGAATGTCGAGCGTCGCGGTCGGCGGCCGCAAGTGGTAGAGCAGCGAGTAGACGCTCTCGAAACCCTTGGTAGAGAAGAGCTCCTCGGCGTAGAGGCCTCCATCGGGACGACGGAACTGAATGTGACGCTTGTGGGGGACCTCGCCCGAGCGAACGTATGACGGCATCAGAGGCTTCCTTTCTCCGAGGTCGCGCGCTCGGTCGCGCAAAAGCCGTTCTCGCGATGCGAACCGTCGCAGAACGGCTTTGACTCCGAGCCGCCGCAGCGACAGAGGACGAAATTTTCGCCTTGGATCGTATAGGCGGCTCCGTCGGCATCGATCAGCGTCACCCGCCCGCGAACCAGGTACGGGCCGTTCTCCCGTACTTTGATAATCACTTCATCCATAGTGCGTGAGGGAGCTTTCGACGCGCGCTACGGCCGCCCCGCGGTCGCACGAAGCACGGCCCGCGCCAGCACGTGTCCCGCGATGCGTTGTTCGAGTTGCGAAGCCGTCAGCGGCATACTCGTGTCGATGTGCGCCAGATCGAGCGCGTAGAGCGTGAGCGTATAGTGATGCGGCGGACCGGGCGGTGGACAAGGACCATAATAGTCGGCCGTATTACGCGACGTCGTGCCGAGCTGGTTGGCCGAAAGTTTTGCATTGACGGCCAGCTCGTGCGTCGCGGCAGGAAGATTGTAGACGACCCAATGATCGAAGCCACCGGCAATAGGAGCGTCTGGATCGTGCATCACGAGCGCGAAAGATTTCGCGTTCTTCGGAGCGTTCGCCCAAACGAGCCCCGGTGAACGGTTTTGACCGCCGCAATCGGTCGCCATGAACGCGGTTGGAATCGTACCGCCGGAGGAAAAGTCGCCGCTATTCAACGTCATCACTGCAGATGCTGCTGCGAGCACCAAGGAGGTTAATGTCGGTAAGCTAAGCACGCAACCTTCCTTGGCCGTAGAGGCAGGACTTCCCGGCCGCAAGCGCGCGGCTTGTGGTATCATGTCGTGGCCATGATGGGGGTTGGGCTTCACGCGGCGTAACCTCGTGAACCCCGCCAGGACCGGAAGGTAGCAACGGTAAGCGAGCCCTTACGGGTGCCGTGATCCACCTGACTCCCGTCGTGGCTCAACTTGCCGGTGGCCCGCTAAAGGTCGCTAGGAAAGAGACGGTGTTGGGAAATCTGTACGCGGCCGCGGCCGCTCTAGGGGGCACCCTGGTGGCCCTGCTGCTTTACCACGTCGCCGTCGTGCGACCATCCCTTGGCCGCATGCGGCGCTTGCTTGAGCTTCACGATGGGCTGATCACGGGCGGGGGCGCCGGCGCGGCCGATCGACTCAGCGAGCTGGCGCAGGCGCAAGCCTCCGAGCGGATCACCCTGGAGGATCTGCGCCGGCGTCTCGAGGAGCTTCAGACGCTCTCAAAAAGCGATCTTTCACGCGTCGGCTTCGTTCGCTACGATGCGTTCACCGACAATGAAGCCGGCCTGTCTTACGCGCTCGCGCTCCTCAATCGCAACGGCGACGGCGTGGTGTTGACGAGCATCTACTCTCGGACCGATACACGTACCTACGGCAAACCGGTCGAGAGTTTCAAGCCGACCGTCCATGCTTCGACCGAAGAGCTCGAGGCGATCGAGCGGGCGCGACCGCCCGCTTCGTAGAACGGGCCGCTCGTGAATTTGCTGCTGTGCGATCTGGCGAAGCTCCTTTTGTGGGTCGTGAACATTTACACGATCTTGCTCTTCGTCTACGCGGTCATGTCGTGGATCCCGGACTTGCGAGGCGGGCGCTGGATGTACTACTTGGCGCGCTTCGTCGAGCCGGTCCTCGTCCCGATTCGGCGGATCATCCCCCCCCTGGGCGGGATCGATCTCGCCTTCCTGATCGTCATCCTCGTCTTGCAACTGCTGATCCGGCCGGCGCTCGCGCAGCTCGTCTTCAATAGTTGCATCGCGCTGTTCTAGAGTCCGCGGGTGGCCCTGAAATCCGAGCAAGCCCACCGGATCGACGTTGCAAGCAACGTTCGCAACTTCTGTATTATCGCCCACATCGATCACGGTAAGACCACGCTGTCGGATCGTCTGCTCGAGATCACGCGTACGATCGAGGCGCGAAATCTCGAGGAGCAGGCGCTCGACGCGATGGAGCTCGAACGCGAGCGCGGCATCACTATTCGGATGCACCCCGTCACACTGAACTATCGAACGCGTGCCGGCGAACTCTATCGCCTCAATCTGATCGACACGCCCGGGCACGTCGATTTCTCCTATGAAGTCTCGCGTTCGTTGGCCGCGTGCGAAGGCGCCGTGCTGATCATCGATGCCGCGCAAGGAATCGAGGCGCAAACCCTCGCCAACTATCATCTGGCTTTGGAGCACGATCTGACGATCATCCCGGTCATCAACAAGATCGATCTCCCAGCGGCAGATCCCGACCGCGTCATGGGCGAGGTCGAAGAGTTGCTGGTCATGGAGAAGAGTGAGTGCATTCTTGCGAGCGCCAAGAACGGCATCGGCATTGAGGATATCCTGGAAGCGATCGTGGAGCGCATCCCGCCGCCTAAGGGCCGGCGCGATCATCTGCGCGCGCTCGTTTTCAACGCGCAGTTCGATCCATACCGCGGCGTGGTGAGCTACGTGCGGGTCGTCGACGGTGCGCTTGCCGCAGGCACGCGTTTCATGTCGATGGCACACGAGCGCGTCTTCGAGTGCACCGAGGTCGGCATATTCTCACCGGAGATGCGGCCGGTCGAGCGCCTCGAGCTCGGTGGGGTCGGCTACGTCATCGCCAACATCAAGTCGTTGGGCGAAATCGACGTGGGAGATACGATTACGTCCGCGAACAACCCCGCGCACGTCGCACTTCCCGGCTACCGCAAGGCCGTTCCGATGGTCTTCTGCGGTCTCTATCCCAACGAAGGCGAATACGACGGTTTGCGCGACGCGCTCGAGAAGCTCAAGCTCAATGACGCCGCCCTGGTTTACGAGCCTGAGAGTTCGATCGCGCTGGGCTTCGGATTCCGTTGCGGCTTTCTGGGCTTACTGCACATGGAGATCGTCCAGGAGCGGCTGGAGCGCGATTACGGGTTGGATCTCATCGCCACTTCGCCTTCGGTAGTCTTTCGCGTCGTCCGTACCGACGACACCGTCCTCACCATCGACAACCCGTCAAAACTCCCCGCGCCCAACGTCATCCGCTCGATCGAGGAGCCCTACGTCAAGGCCACGATCATCTCGCCGCCCGACTACGTTGGCGCGATCATGGAGATCACACAGCTCCGGCGCGCGACGCTCGAGGGCATGGAATACCTCCACGACGGCCGCGTCATCTTTACTTACGAGATGCCGCTGATCGAGGTGATCGTCGACTTCTTCGATCAGCTCAAATCGCGCACCAAAGGCTACGCCTCGCTCGACTACGAGCTGATCGGCTACCGCGAAGGCGATCTGGTCAAGTTGGAGATTCTGCTCAACAATGAAGCGGTCGACGCGCTCTCGTTCATCGTTGCCCGCGACAAAGCCGCGCAGCGCGGGCGGGCTCTGGTGGAAAAGCTGAAGGAGCTGATCCCGCGTCAGCTCTTCGACGTGCCGATTCAAGCAACCATCGGCGGGAAGATCGTGGCGCGCGAAACGGTCAACGCGGTCCGGAAGAACGTTCTGGCAAAGTGCTACGGCGGGGACATCACGCGTAAACGGAAGTTGCTGGAGAAGCAGAAGGTCGGAAAGGAGCGCATGAAACGCGTCGGCAGAGTCGAGTTGCCCCAAGAGGCTTTTATGGCCGTCCTTCGGCTAGCCGAATAGTCGGCGAACTCGTGAAGACGTACCTTGCGTCCACTAATGCAGGAAAGCTGCGCGAGCTCGAAGCGATCTTGTCGGACTCAGAGTTGGAGCTGCTCATCTATCCTGACTATCGCGAAACCGCCGAAGACGCTCCGAGTTACATCGGCAATGCGATTCTCAAAGCGCGCGCGCTGGCCGAACAGCTTCGCGAAGCCGGCGAAGAGGCAGCGGTCCTCGCCGACGACAGTGGGATCGAAGTCGACGCCTTGGGCGGTCGCCCCGGCCTGCGCTCAGCCCGCTACGCCGGGCCGGAGAGCGACTGGCCGCAGCGGCGCGCGCTGCTCCTCTCGGAGCTGCAGGGCGTGCCCGACCTGCTGCGGACCGCGCGCTTTATCTGCGTCATGGCCTTGATCGTCCCGGGACGCGAGCTGCTGACGTCACTCGGCGTCGTCGAAGGATACATTCTCGGCGCCGATCGTGGGCGCGGCGGCTTCGGATACGATCCGCTCTTCCTTTATCCCGCGGCCGGACGCAGCTTCGCCGAGTTGGCTCCAGAGCAGAAGAACGCAGTCAGCCATCGCAGGCGCGCCGCGGATGCGCTGCTCGCGGCGTTGCGGTCAGAGTCGTCCTAGCTCGCTCTTGCGCGGCACGCGCTGCGGGACGGGTCCGAGTCCGGCTCGATTGAAGCCGTCGTAGATGCGTTTGATCAAGTAGCTGCGAGCTTTGAACTGGTCTTGGAACTGCGGCGCTCGCATATGCACCGTCAGGGTCACTTGCGAATCGCTCAGCTCGCGAAATCGCACATAGGGCCGATCGCGTACGTTTGCGTTGATGTCCGCGAGCGCCGCGTCGGCCGCCTCGAGCGCGACGCGCTCGACCTCATCCAAATCGTTTCCATACGCCACGGAAACCGGAACCGACACCGTCAGCTCTGCCTCAGGCAGATGATAGTTCGTGAAGATCGACTGCGCCAGCTTGTCGTTGGGAATCACGATCAAGTTGTTTGGAAGCTCGCGAATCGTCGTATTTCGCCAGTTCACGTCCTCTACGATGCCCTCGAACCCACTATCGAGTTTTACGTAGTCGCCCGGGCGCAGCTGACGCGACGCGATGATCTGAATGCCGGAAAATAGATTGGCCAGCGTGTCCTTCAACGCCAGCGCTACGGCGAGGCCCCCAACGCCCAGCGCCGTCAGCAGCGGTGTGATCGCTATTCCGAGTGAATTCAGAATGATCAGCACGCCGAAGGTCACGACGATGGTCTGGGCAACGCTCGAGAAGAGCGACGCCGAGAGCACCCGCTTCTCGACGCCACGGCCGTAACGCGTGACGGCGCCGGCCGTGAACCGGGCCGCCACCACCGTTGCGGATCCGAGAACGATGATGAGCAAGATGCGACCGATCAGGAAATCTAAGCGCGAGTTGAGATTGACGGTTTCCGCGGCGGCATACAGACCGGCCGCCGTCCCCCAAAGGATCGCAATGCCGCGCACGGCGTCGAGCGACACGCCAAGCCAAAAGTTCTGGTGCGCCGCGTGCGACTCCGCGAGCCGGCGAAGCACGACGCGATCGACGACGTAGCCCGCCACCACCCCGATCACAACCCAAATGAGCGCCAGAGCCAGCGGCACATACGCGGTGATGTTTGGATTCACGGCACAAACTATGCCCATCACAACCCGCGCCAAACGCTGAGGCTGCCGTGCGGCCGCCGGGCTGCAAGCTTGGCGCAGTGTGCACACCCATTGGCACACGCCCGTGACAAACTCGGTGCGTGAAGCGTTGCCCAAAGTGCGGTCTGCTCCTCGCGATTGTAAGTTTTGCGTCGCGCGGCAACGACCGGGGGAGAACATCCTATTGCCGCGCCTGGCAAAGTGAGTACAACAAAGCGCATTACCGGCGAAACGCCGCGTTGCACAACCGCATCCGTGGACGCAAACTAGAAAATATTGGTACAATGTGCGCGCATGGATGCAGCTGGCAAAGGATCGCGGCAGAGATCGCCAAATGTGAGACTCGCTGCGCAAATTGCCAC
>JASHPI010000240.1 GCA_030038215.1 Vulcanimicrobiota bacterium
GTTATCGGGGAAATATTGGTTGCTGACGCCCCGGACGAATAACGAGTCGGCGCGCATCTGAAATGTCGAATAGTCGCTATCGATCGTCCAGTTGGCGCCGATGCCGTCGTCCGTCGACGGCACGTATTGCGTGTAAAGCAGCTGGCCGGGATCTGTGGGAAACTTGTCCGCAGAGTTGTCGATAAAGTTGTTTCGAAAGAAATAGTAGGCGGATACCGACGAGCGATCACCGGGATGGACGTAGCGGAAGGCGTTTTGAGCGACGCGGCGCCAGAAATCGTAGTTCGGCCGCCCTTCGAATTGATAGTCCCAGGCGGCGCGGTACTCGTATTGAAAGACCGATCCGGGCGAGGCGGCATAGCGTAGGCCGAAGGATGCCATTGTCTCCTGTGCGAGCGCAGCGGTCGCATTGTACGCCGTGTACTGCGGCGGCAGGTCGAAGTACGAGAGTTGATAGGTGCTCGACGCGAACGAGGCCGTCAGCTTCGGCGCGAGCGGCACTGCCAGCTGAGCGTAGAGCGTGCCTTCACCGTGCGAGCCTCCGCTCGTGACAAACGCGCCCGAGGAAGGCGCCTGCCAGTCCGAGTTCGGCCCGGTGGTCGTGAGGTTCAGAACGCCCCCGATCGCGCCCGCGCCGTAGAGGGCCGAGCCTGCGCCCCGGAAGAGCTCGGCCCGGGTGATGTCGAGCGGCGGATAGAGCGCCCAATCCATCTGACCGCCGAAGCCGTCTTGGGCCGGAATGTCGTTCGCCAGCACGAGGCCGCGGTCGACGCCTGCGCCCGCAAACGAGACCCAGTTGAGACCGTAGTTTGAAAACGCGCTGTTGCTGCGATCGCGATCGAAGCCGGGCAGCGCGCCGAGCAGCGCATCGCTGGTCGCGGCGGTGCTCGAGGAGATTTCAGATTGATCGAGCAGCGACGTCGCATACGGCAGCTCGTGACGGCTTTCGAGCGAGCCGGTCGCGACGCTGACCGATCCAATAAGGGGCGGCGTGCAATCGAGCGTCACGCGCTGCGCGCCGCCGGCGACTGCGACCGCCCGCGATGCGCAGCCGGGCGCTTCGATCAGGACGCGCAGATGCATGGGGACAGTCGTAATGACGATACGGCCGTTCGCGTCGGCCGGATACGATATAGAACCGGTGTGCGCGCTAGCGCGTGCGAGCGGCGTGCCGTTGCGATCGACGGCGGTGATGACGGCGGCCGGTGCGATCATGCGCTCGTCACGACGGCCGGCGAAAACGCCCGCCGTACCGCCGTCCGCGCCAGTTGACGCCGCGTCCGCTCAGCATGCGCGCGGCCGACGTTGCAAAGATCGCAAGCACGACGCTTAGTCCGATCGGCAGCGCCAGCCCGGATCCGGGACGGAAGCGCATCCGGCGCAGCCCCAGCTCGGCGATCGCCGAGACAGTCGCCGTCGAAAGCGCCAAGGCCGCGGCGCCGCTCCACCGCCGCGTCGCCAACAACGCGAGCAGCATCAGCGGCGTCAGCGGTGAAACGCACGTGAGCAGCGTGACGCCTGCCGCTGCCCGCGCCGGACTGCCGCGAGCGCCCAGCGCGAAGTTCTTGACGAAGCCATCCCATATCTCTCCAAACGAACGATACATGCGCGTGCGCACGAGGCCGCTCGCTCCGGCCAAGAAGATGCGGAAGCGACGGTCGCGCTTGAACCGTCGCGCCAGCTCTAAATCCTCCGCAATCTCGTCTCGGACCGCCGCATGGCCGCCGATTGCCTCGTATGCAAGGCGCGAAACTAAGATGTACTGTCCGTTGAAGATGGCGACCTGCGGTTTGCGCGGATCGTTGACGTCGTCGAGCGAACCGATACCAAGCAAGATCGTAAAGAGGATCGTCGGCAAAAAGACACGCTCGGCAATGCCGACCGTCTCTTGATCGGTGAGCAGGCTCACGACGTCGTATCCCCGATCGATCGCGCAGCGCGCAGCCGATGCCGCCGCGAGCGGCTCGTGCTCGGTGTCGGCGTCGGTAAACAGCAACCACGCGCCGCGCGCCACGTGCGCTCCCTGGGCCAGCGCCCACGACTTGCCGACCCAACCCTCCGGAAGCGGCTCGCCGGCGAGGATCCTCAACCGCCCGCCCTCGCGCGCCAGCCCTTCTGCGATGGCGCGCGTTCGATCCTGGGAGCGATCGTCAACGAGGATCACCTCGAAATCGGGATAGCGCTGAGCCTGCAGCGAGCGGATACAGCGCTCGATCTGCCGCTCTTCGTTGCGGGCCGGAACCACGATCGAAAGAGCCGGCAGGCTCGCATCCGGCTCGCTCGGCTCGATGCGATCGCGCGAGCGCAAGATGACGTCCAGCGAGCGCAATGCGAACAACGCGTTGGCCAGCACCAGCGCCGCGACGGCGGCGATCAAGGACGATGTTGCGAGGCGCGCAGAACGCGATCGCGCAGCCGGGGCGGCAGCATCGCCACGACGCTCCCCGCCTTGGCGGAGCCGACCAGATAGTTCTCGCGTGGTCTGCGCGCGGTAAGTGCTTCCACGATGACCCGCGCAACGCGCTCGGGCGGAATCCCGACGCGTTCCTCGACCTCGGTTTGGCGCAAAACCGCCTCGAGGGCTCGATAGTAGTGCGGCCGCGCGTCTGAGCCGAGCAGCGCAACCAGGCGATCCTTGGACTCGCGCCCTTTTCTCCAAATCGGCGTCCGCACCGAGCCAGGCTCGATCAGCGAGACCGCGATACCATCCGGTGCCAGCTCGTTGCGCAGGGCATCGGCCAGGGCCCGCAGCGCAAACTTGGAAGCGCTGTACGGAGCGACGTAGGGCACGGCGAGGCGTCCGGCAATCGATCCGACGAAGACGATGCGGCCGCCGTGTGCCGGCAGGTGAGGCAAAGCGGCTTGAACCAGCGCCAGCGCGCCGAAGACATTCACCTCGAACTGGCGGCGTAGCTCCGCGATCGGCAAGCGCTCGAGCGGCCCGCCCAGCGCGATGCCGGCGTTGCTCACCACGCCCAACAACGGCGCGCCGCCGGCCGCAACCTCGCCGAGCGCGCGCGCGATAGACGCATCGTCCGTCACGTCGAGAAAGATCGGACGAATGTTCTCGTGCGATGCGCGCAAGCGCGCGGCGTCATTCTCGTTGCGGATGCCGGCAAAGGCTGCGTATCCACGCCGCGCCAGCAGCGCGACCGTCGCCTCGCCGATGCCCGTTGATGCTCCACTGACGATGATGCCGCGCGGCGGGCTCACAACGGCACGCGGTCGGCGCGCGCGTCCCGCGCGTCGCGATTCAGTCGCTCCTGAATGCGCGCGTTACCGAAGACGAGATCGATGAAACCGGGAAAGAGCTTCGCGATATAGACCGGAACGACGTATGAAGCCGGGACGATGACGCGGCGACGCGGCGAAACCGCAGCGCGAACAATCGCGCGCGCGACGACATCGGGGCTCGGCAAGCCCTCGCCCATGGCCGCGTTCATCGGACTGCGCACGAAGCCCGGAGCGATCAACGTGACTCCAATATTGAAGCTGCGCGCTTCCCGCCGCACTGTGTCGGTCAACCCGCGCAAACCGAACTTCGAGGCCGAATAGATGCCCATCACGCCCGCTTCGCCGGCGACCGAGCCCACGTTGACGATCGAGCCACGGCGCTGCGCCTTCATGACCGGCAGCACGGCGTGAATTGTCCGGGCGCAACCGAGTAAATTCACCTCGACGACGCGCTGCAAATCTTCATCGGTGTCGTCGCAGAGCGACGGACTCGTCCCGATGCCGGCGACGTTCGCCAGCACGTCGATCGTCTCGAACGCGTCGAGCGTCGACTTCACGAGGTTGTCGATATCGCTGCGACGCGTAACGTCAGTTGGCACGACCAGCGCGCGAACGCCGAGGCGCTCGGCCTCGGCCGCGAGCTGATCCAGCACCTGAACCTCGCCGAGCGGCGCGGCGAGCACCAGATGGGTCCCGCGGGCCGCAAAGGCGCGCACCGTCGCCGAGCCGATGCTTCCCGACGCGCCGGTAACGATCGCGACTCTGCCGGTCAGATTCAATGCAGTAGGACTCCACGGCTAGTCTGTGGCTTTAAATGGCCAAGTCCTCCCGCGGCTTTCGGCTGCGTCTCGACTCGCAACTGCCCGCACGCCGCCGCGATGTCGCGTCCCATGTTGCGGCGCACCGTCGTCGGAACGCCGGCGGCATCCAAAATCGCCGCGAACTCCCAAATTCGCTTCTCACTGCTCGCGCCGAACTCGGCATCGGGCGTCGAGTTGTACGGAATCAGGTTGACGTGGTAGAGCCGGCCGTGCATCAGCGCCGCCAGCCTTCGCCCGCAATCCGCGTCGTCATTCATGCCGGCGAGCATCACGTACTCAAAAAAGACCTTGCGGTTGGTCTTGGCGACATAGCGTTCGCAGGCTGCGAGCAGTTCGCGCAGCGGAAAGCGGCGATTGACCGGCATGAGCCGCGACCGCAGCTCGTCGGTCGGCGCGTGCAACGAGATCGCCAGGTTAACCTGAAGGTGCTCGTCGGCAAAGGCGTCGATCCGATCGACGAGACCAACCGTCGAGATCGTGATGTGACGGTGGCCTAGACCGAAGCCGTACGGATCGTTGAGCATCGCAACCGCCGTCATGACCGCTTCGTAATTGTGAAACGGCTCACCCATACCCATAAAGACGACGTTGCTGACGCGCTTGCCACGTGGTGCCAGTTGGCGCGCGAAGAACCAGGCCTGATCGAAGATCTCACCCGCGCGCAGGTTGCGCGTAAAGCCGGCCTGCCCCGTCGAGCAGAATGCGCATGCGAATGCACAACCGGCCTGCGATGAGATGCAGAGGGTCGTGCGGCCGCCGTGGTGTTCCATCAGGACGGCCTCCACCTCGGCGCCGTCGTGCAGGCGGAAGAGGCCCTTCGTGGTCTGCCCGTCGCGCGAATGCTGGACCGCAATCGGCACGATAGCAGAGAATGCGACGCCGCGATCGGTCAGTGCGGCGCGCAGCTCCTTCGGCAAACTGGTCATCTCGCCGGGCCGCTCCAGCAGTTCTTTGGTTGCCGCACGGTAGAGCTGCCGGAGACGGAAAGGCTTTAAGCCGTAATGGTGGACGAACGCGTCGATGTCGGGAAAACCGGCTCGCTCGACGACGTCGAGCAGCCACGCGCGCAGCGGGTCGCGAGTCACGCTGGCCATTGTATCACGGGCTGCGTAGCAAGCAGACGCTCCTTTCCGCAACGTCGGCTGTGCGGGCTGCGGTTGTGGCCGGCGTGGACCTGGAACTTCGAGGAAAATCCGTCATTGTTACCGGCGCGAGCAAAGGCATCGGCCGCGCAATCGCCTATGCCTTCCTTCGTGAAGGCGCGAACGTCGCGCTGTCCGCGCGTACCCACGACGAGTTGGATCGGGCGGTCCGAGAGGGCGCGGGGTTGGGTGGAACGCCGCTCGGGATCGTGGCCGACGTCACGCGTGAGGATGATATCCGGCGAATTGTCGACAAGACCGTCGCCGGTTTCGGTGCGATCGACGTGCTGGTCAACAACGCGGGTGGCATCGGCGCCTTCGCGCCATTTGAAGAGCTTACGCTCGACGACTGGCGCCGGCTCTTCGAGCTTAACCTGTTCTCGGTCGTCGCCCTAATAAAAGCCGTTCTACCGATCATGCGCGCGCAGCGTTCCGGGCGCATCATCAACATTTCGTCCGAGTCGGCACTGCAGCCCGATGCGGCGATGGCGCACTACAACGCATCCAAAGCCGCGCTCAACAGTCTAACGAAGAGTCTCTCGAAAGCCGTCGGTGAAGACGGCATCCTCGTCAACACCGTCTCGCCGGCGTTCATCAAGACGCCCTTAATCGAGGAGATGCTCGCCGGGATCGGCCGCAGTCGCGGCATCGACGTCGCGGCCGCCGAAGCTGCGTTCCTACGCGAGAGTCGTCCGAATATCGTTCTCAAGCGGGCTGGGACGCCGGAGGAGGTCGCCTCAGCGGTGGTCTTTTTCGCCTCGAGCCGCGCGTCGTTCATTACCGGCACCAACGTACGCATCGACGGCGGATCCGTCGCTACGGTTTAGCGCGTCACTCGTCCCCGAACAGGCTGGCTTGTCGAGCTTCGACGAGCTCCGGCGATTCGCCGGGAGGGCTGACCCGTTCGTCGAGCTTTGCGCGAACGGCTCGTAAGTCGGCCCACACCATTCGCTTGACGCCTTCGATCTCGCCGCCGGTTTGGCGCAGAATGTAAGCCGGATGAAAGGTCACCATCAACGGAATCTCGCGCGGCCCAATATACCAGCGGCCGCGCATCTTGGTGATCTGAAAATCGCGGCCGAGGAATGATTTCGCCGCCGGCGAGCCGAGCGCGAGAATGATGGCGGGAGCGACGATTTCGATCTGCTGATCGAGGAAGGGACGGCAGTTCGCCATCTCTTCGGGATCCGGCGCGCGGTTGCGGGGTCCATACGGCCCGGCTACGGTAGGACGGCATTTGACCGTGTTGCAGATGTAGACTTCCTCGCGCGCCAGACCGATCGCGGCCAACATACGATCGAGCAGCTGACCGGCGCGGCCGACAAACGGGCGCCCCTGCTCGTCTTCCGTTTCGCCCGGGCCTTCACCGATGACCATCAAGCGCGCGCACGGATCGCCTTCACCATAGACGTTCTTGCGCCGCTCGTAACCAATAGCGCATTTGCGACATGCGTCGGCTGCCGCGGCCGCTTCGGAGAGCAGCCGCTCGCGGCGTGCGCGGTCCTCGAGGCCCATGCCTTACGTGCCGATCTTGCTCACCGACACGGCGCGTCCGTACGCGACGACCTCGCATTCACCGTCGCTGCCCTCTTGAACGTAGAACTGCAGGCCGATCACCGCATTTGCGCCTAGCGCGCCGGCGCGACGCCGCAACGCGTCCAGTGCCTCGGTGCGCAGTTGCTCGGCATCGCTCAGCAGCTCGCTGCCGGAGAGCCCGATGAGCATGCCAAGGCTGCGGAAGGTCGAACGCAGCCGGTTACGCGGCCGCGACGCCGTGCCCGAGACGTTGCCGAAGGAGCGTATCGTCCGATAGCCGTCCAGTTCGTGAAACGTCACCAGGTCGTCGCGTGCGATCATGGATGCGAGCAGGCGACTCCGAAGCGGCGGTCGGAGAGAACACGCATGCCCGAGAGTTCACCGTCGGTTCTGATCATCCGCCTCGACGCCATCGGGGACGCGTTGGCGCTAACGCCATTGCTCGCCGCGCTTGGCGCCGATGCGGTTCCCGTCGACGTCGTGTTACGCCGCGGCAACGCTGGAGTCTTCGCTTCGCGCGCGGTGCGCCAGACCGTAATCGGCGATTTCAAGCTGCGCTCGAGCGATCGCGCGACGATCGACGCCATCGAGGCGCTCGGTCGCGAGCTGCAAACCCAGCGCTATTCGCACGTGCTCGTCGCGACTGAGGATCCGGGCGGATACCGTTTGGCGCGCGCGACCGGCGCGCCGGTGCGCGTCGGATTCACGCACGTTTGGGGCAAACCGTTCAAAACACTCTGGACGCGGCAATTTCTCACCCGCTCCATCCACCGCAGCGCCGGTGAAGACCACTGCAAGCCGCACGAATGCGAGGTCCTTTTCCGTCTCGCGGCGCCGCTGATCGGCGAACAAGAACCAACCCGCGATCTCGCGCGTCTGCGTCCGCTGGTGCTCGAGGCGGAGCCTGCGCCCGACGAGCGCGTGGCCGTGCAGATCACCGACAAGTGGTAGCGCTTGGGCATCGGCTTCGACGTAGTCGTCGAGCTGGTTCATCGCATTGCGGAGTTCGGTCCGATCCGCTTGCTCGGAGCGCGCAGCGAAAGCGCCTACGCCGACCGGATCGCGCAAGCGACGGCAATAGCCGTCGAATCCTTTGACGATCTCGCACCATGGAAGGCCGCTATCGGCGCCGCGACGGCCCTGGTTACGCCCGACTCCGGAGCGCTGCACGTCGCCGGCATGGTCGGAACGCCGGTTGTCGCGGTCTTCCCCCCTTCGCGCGATTTCGCATCGCGCGTCGCGCGTTGGGCGCCGTGGGCGGCGCCGCACCGCATCGTGCAAGCCGGCGATCGGTGGCCGGCGCGCGTATCCGACGCCTTAGCGCAACTGCTCTAACAGGGGCGCGCATGATGTGCGGTGAACCCTGATTAGGCTATGCCGCTTGTACGCACGCAAGCGTTGCTTTTTGCTTTGACGGCGGCCCTGGCGGGATGCGCGCACGAATCGCTCGCCCCGCTTCCGACGAGCGTTGCTCCAGGAGTCTCACCGCAAGCGTTCTCGTTTATCGAGAGACCTTTGATTCGGACAAACTCGCTGATCCAACACGTCGTCATCATCGTTCAAGAAAACCGCACGCCCGACAATCTCTTCAATGGGCTACCGGGTGCCGACACCGTTCGCAGCGGCAAGAACTCGTCTGGCCAAATCGTCGAGCTGCGCCGCGTGCCCTTGGCTACGCCGTACACCCTCGTACACTCGCACCCGGCCTTCAAGACCGAGTACGCTGACGGTTACCTGAACGGCTTCGACGAGGACAAAACCACTTGTCACCGAGATGCGAGGTGTCCAGCGCCCGGCGTGCGTGCATATGGCTACGTGACGCCGAACGACGTCAAGCCCTATCTCGTGATGGCCGAGCAGTATACGTTTGCCGATCATATGTTCGAAACGAATCAGGGGCCGAGTTTTCCGGCGCACCAGTATATCCTGAGCGGCACGTCGACCATCACGAACGACTCGCCATTGCGAGCATCCGAAAACGTGCTCGCGCCTCACGACAACAATGCCGGCGGCTGCGATTCGCCGCCCGGATCCACGGTCGCCGTTATCAACCTGGCCGGAAAGGAGGACCACAGAGTCTTCCCCTGTTTCAGCCGGGCGTCTCTGCCGCAGCTGCTCGCAGCGCGCGGCTTGAGTTGGCGCTATTATCAGGCGCATCTAGGTGCCGGCACTTGGCATGGCCCGGACGCCATTCTGCAGTTGCGAAAGAACCCGGAATTTTTCGAGGACGTTGTCGCGCCGCCCGGGCGAGTGCTCACCGACATCGCCGAAGGCCGGCTAGCGAATGTGGTCTGGGTGACCCCGACCGCGAAAGCTTCCGATCACTCGGGCATCAACAATGGTTCGGGTCCGTCGTGGGTCGCATCGGTGGTCAATGCAATCGGCGAGAGCCCATACTGGAACGACACCGCGATCTTCATCACGTGGGATGACTGGGGAGGATGGTACGACCACGTGCGTCCGACCGAGTATAACTCATACGAGTTGGGGTTTCGCGTGCCGTTGATCGTCGTGTCCCCGTACGCCAAGCGTCATTTCGTATCGCACCGCCAACACGAATTCGGCAGCATCCTCAAGTTCGTCGAGGAGACGTTTGGACTGGGCTCGCTCGGCACGACCGACGTGCGCGCCGACAACCTCTCCGACTGCTTCGACTTCTCGGCACCTCTTCCGCATCGCTTTCAACCGATTCCCGCGCCTTTGCCGCCTAGCTACTTCCTGAAGCAGCCGATCTCGATGCAGGATCCGGACGACGACTGAACCTTAAAACCTATCGGCATGGTCCGGTCCTCCGATAGAGCTCGATGGCGCCGCGCCGCGCGACCAATACGTACCGGCCTTCGCTAACCAGCTGCCTGAAGGCATCGCCGTACTCTTCCAGACGCGCCGAGTCGGGGAAATCGCGGTCAACGAGAACGAAGCAGGCTTGCGTTTCCGTCGCCGGCGACTCGGGCAAGAGACGCGCGTACGGATTGGCAAGCGCCAGATGCGTGTAGGCCTCTTCTTGCGTGGCGATGCTTACGCCGGCCGGAAGTGCTGCGAGAAACCGGTCAAGTGCGACATCACGTGCCGCGACGGGGCGCAAATTCAACCCCGGATGGAGCGGATCTGCGACCGTTAACTCGAGAACGCAGAGCACGATACACGCGGCCAACGCATAACGGACCCCCGGCGATTGCAGGCGCCGCGCAGCGAAGGCGAACGCAACCAGCACGTAACCGATCCAAGCGCCGGCGTAGTGCGTGCCGAGGGTAAAGGCCGTCGGCATCCGCGAGAGCAGCACCTCGCCGAGTGGTGCGATGGCGAGCACCATCATGCCGGAGCGCAGCGGCAAAAAGAGCAACGGCGCAAAGATGAGCAGCAAGAATCCTAGACGCGCGAGGATCGTGCTCGGCAGCGAGCGTACGTCGTTCAGAGTCCATGCGTAGAAGCGCACCGGTTGCCACGTCGCAGCGGCGGCAGCGTGCGGCCGGATGCCGAGGAAGAACAGCGCCAGAATCGCAATGCTGACCATCAAAACGGCTACCGCAACGCGTCCGCGAGGCGTGCCGCGAAAACGCCACGCCCCGAGGGCTCCGGCGATCGCGAGAAAAACCGCCTGATCTTCCTTCACCGCGAGCGTAACAAGCGCCAGGACGATCGTCCAACGGATCGCTCCGGCATCGAAGGCATAAAGCGTCCACGCGACCGCGGCGGGCGCGAAACCATTCTCGTGAAAGTCGCCAAAGACCAGCCCGGCCAAGGGCGGATAGAGCCAGACGATTAACGCCGCGAGGCGCGCGACTCCAACGCCCGCGCGCGCTCGGACCAAACCGTAGATCGGCGGCGCAACCAGGGCGCCGGCGACCGCTTGCAGCGCGATCAAGGCGATTGGCGAGCGCACCAGCGCCACGGTAAATCCGGACAGATAGAGGATCGGCGAGAAATGAAAGGCCCAGTGGCTTCCTTCAATTGGGTTGCAGAAACAGCCAAACGCGCTGGCGACGGTCTGCGCAAAAATACCGAAGTCGATCAGATTGCGGTGAGCCGCGTACTTGATCGCGCCTAGCCACGTAAAGAGCGCCGCGTAGACGAGGCACCCCAACCAGAGCAGTCTATCTTTCACGCTGGAGCGCGGCGTTGCTGTAGGTAGGGCCAGATGAACGCGTCGATCCCACCCCCGAGCACTTCCGCGACGTTGCCGGTTTCAACGCCGGTGCGATGATCCTTGACGAGCTGATATGGTTGCAAGACGTACGAGCGGATCTGAGAGCCCCACTCGTTGGCTTGACGTTCGCCTCGCAAGCCGGCCAGCTTGCGATCGTGTTCCTGGGCGGCGAGCGCCGCTAGTTTCGCGCGCAGAATGTTGAGCGCCACGTCGCGGTTCTGCGCCTGCGAACGTTCTTGTTGCGAGACGACGACCAAGCCCGTCGGCACGTGCACGATGCGAACCGCCGATTCGGTTTTGTTGACGTACTGACCGCCGGCACCGCCCGATTTGAACGTCTCGATGCGAAGATCGTCAGGCTTGATCTCGACGTCGGTCTCTGCTGCTTCTACTTCGGGGATGACGTCGACGGCGGCGAACGACGTGTGGCGGCGGTGCGCCGCGTCAAACGGTGAGAGCCGCACCAGGCGGTGGACGCCGCGTTCGCTCTCCAGCATTCCGTATGCGTTGCGCCCGCGCACGAAAAACGTAATCGATTTCAGCCCAGCTTCCTCAGCCGGCGACTCGTCGACGACCTGGGTCGAGAACCCCTTCGATTCGGCCCAGCGCAAATACATGCGCGCGAGCATCTGCGTCCAGTCGGCGGCATCGACGCCGCCGGCGCCCGCAAAGATGCTTACGATTGCGTTGTGCGCATCGAACTCGCCGCTGAAGCTGGCCGCCATTTCGAGGGCCTCGATCGACTGTGTCGCCGTTGTGACGCTCCGGTCGACGTCGCGCTCGGCGGCAGCGTCATCCTCAAAAAGCTCGAGCATCTCACGCGCCTCTGCCAACGATCGAGCTACGTCGTCGATCGATGCGTTCTGATCGCGCAGCTCGGTCAGCTCCTTCATCACGCGCTGCGCACGATCGGGATCGTTCCAGAAGGTTTCGGTGCGCGAGCGCTCGTCCAGCTCGCTTATTCGGCGGAGCGTGCCCGCATAGTCAAAGACGCTCCTTGAGCGCCCCCAGGCGGTCTTCAAGCCGGAGAATCGCGGTCAGTTGGGTATCGCTCATGTCGTAAGGCGTTTTCCTCGCAGCGCGCGCACCCCTTGTCGTGGCGTCCCCGCGTCGTGATCAAAGGGCGACTCTATTCACGGAGATTCGCCATGTACGTTCAGCCGCTCGAGAGCTCGCTCAGCGCCAACTCAGCCTCATCCCTTACCGGGACGCTCGACGGCGAGGGCGTCTTTGGCGAGGGCCCCCTTTCAGGCTCTGCGTCTGCCGCAGGCGACAACATTTCGCGTTTCCTCCCACCCAGCGGCCTCGACGGATCGCCGGCCACGATGCAGGGCATCTTCGGATCGCTCATGAGCGTGCTGACGCAGATGATGCAGATGCTGCAATCCATGATGGGCTACGGCGGCGGCAACGAACGTTTCTTTGCGAACGCCACGGCGTCGAGCAAGGGCGATCCGCATCTTTCATTTGACGGAAGCCGCTGGACGAGCATGGCCTCACAGCCGAATCTGCTTAGCTCCAACTCGATCCCCGGCGGATTCCAGATCTCGACCCAGGCTACGCCACCCAATGCGCAGGGCGTTGCCTGGAACCAGTCGGCGACGATCGCGTTGAATAACGGCGCGACGACGATCGGCCTTAACAACAGCGGCCAGCCTTCGATCTCCAACGACGGCCAGCCGGTCTCGATCGGTGCCGGACAGACGCTACAACTGGGCAACGGCGAGACGGTCTCGTACAATCAAAACGGCTCGCTTTGCGTGACGGTGCAAAATGGTGCCGGGGGCACCATTACGACGACCCTCGCCGCACAGGGCCGTGGCGTCAACGTCGACGTCTCCGCGCACGAAGTGGAGCTAGGCGGCACGCTCGTTCAGGGCGCCGTCGAAACGCCCGATGCCGGAACGTTCTAGCTTTTGGCGCAGGTTGTCTTTACGCTAACGCTACGCCCGGTTTTTGCTTCGGTGAGCGCTTGCGCCGAGGTCGTCTTCGCGGCGCTGGCCCTGGTCATCGTCGTGTCGGTCTGACTTCCGATGTCCGCCGACGGCGCAAACGAGAGGTCGTGCCACGTGATTTGATTTCCTCGCCAACCGCTCGAGACGGAGAGTCCATAGGCGCCGAGGTCCCCCGACGTAACGTCGATCCAGCGATTGGTCGCGGGATCGTATGTGATTCGGTCGAGAATCGTCAGCGTGCTCGTCATCCAAGAAAGTGGCGCGATGACCGAGCGTTGGTCGATCCAGTAGCCGGTCGAGTCGAACCGATAGGTCACGATCGTTTGGAACGGCGCCGGACGGCGCGAACTCAACGTGCTGCACGTCCACGTTCCAATGAGAAAGCGAAAAGTAGAAAAATCCGGTTTGGCGGGCGCTGGGATGGGCGTCGCCTCCACCTGCGCCGGCGAACGGGCCGGTATCGACGACGCAATCAGCATCGCACCTGCGAAGATTAGCGGCGGTACTCGCATGCTGCTCCTTCTACACGTCGCACGAATGCTTGGCTTGGCCGCCCACGCGCCCCTGCGAGCCGTTTTCACGGCTGCTTTAGCGCGCGGGGAAGGAACCGAGGCCGCGGCATCGATACATTTGTCGGAACTCACTCCCCCCAGCTACTCTTACGAGAGGTTGATGCGTATGTACAAGCTTTCGCGGCTTGCCGGCGTGATCGGAATCGCCGCGGTCATCGCTGTGGCCGGCTGCACCGGCAACTCCGGCGTGGCGCCCAGCACCTCGTCGATGCAGCAGCAGAGATTCACGCCGACCGGCCCCGATTGGATCCACCAAGACGGCCTCATCTTCCACCGCCCGCACTATATGGCGACCCGAGCGATGGCTGGTGGAATTGCACCAGGTGAAATCCAGCCTCGCGGAATTGTGCCGGCAAGCACTCCTGCCCCGGGCACTCAATTTACTTACGGTAACGGGCCCGTCCTGACCGCGCCCAAGATGTACATCATTCTGTGGGGCTATCGCAAGTACGGCGATCCCGACAAGGTGAAACGGCTACTGAAACTCTTTTCCAAGAACCTTGGCGGCAGCGGACACAACAACATCTACACTCAGTACTACCAAACGCTGTCCTCGAAGCAGACGTACATCACCAACCCTTCGAATCAGTTCGGCGGCCTCTGGGAGGACCACGTCGGGATTCCCGCCTCACCGAGTGACGCGCAAGTCGCCGCCGAAGCGCTGCGCGGCGTGAAGCACTTCGGCTACGATCCCAACGGCTCGTATGTCGTCGCGACCGCGACGGGCCACAGCAGCCCCGGCTTTGGCGTTACGTTTTGCGCCTACCACGATTCGGAGCTGTACAGCGGCGAGACCGTATCGTATACGAACCTCCCCTACCAGCCCGACGCCGGCGCTGCGTGCGGAGCCAACATTATCACCCCAGCCTCGGATCAGAAAGGCGTCGACGAGGGCGTGACCATCGTCGAAGGCCACGAATACGGTGAGTCGATCACCGATCCCATTCCGGGAGCAGGCTGGTACAATAACCAGTGGGGCGAGATCGGCGATGCTTGTGCGTGGTGGGATATCGCCAACGACCCGTTCGGCACGAAGAGCTATGCTTCGCAGCCGATGTTCAGCAATGCGAGTGACGACAACCAGGGTGAATGCGTCCATAGTTACACGCCGTCCGAATAAGCGCTCCGGAGGCGACGCTCGATCAGAGGGAGCCGTTGCAAGGCGGCTTCCTCCCGGGCTCCTCTTCGTTACCGCGGCAGCCTGCGTGCTCGCAGCGTGTTCCGGCGGCCTGACCTCCTACCAATCGCCAGCGCTTTCGGATCTTGCGCGTTCCGGCGTGGCGCCGGCCTTGCTCTCGCACCTGCGCCGAGAGACGGCTCCCGTTAAGGTCGAGCCCCAACGAGCACGGTATAAGGGTTTGCGCGACGTGTACGTTTCCGACATCGGCAACGATGACGTCGTCTTGCTAAAAGACAAAACGTACGCGGACGCCGGCGCGCTCACCAACGGTATCTACGGACCGGACGGCGCCTTTATCGACAATAAGGGCGACTTTTACGTCGCCAACTTCGAGGACGTGAACGTTTCCGAGTACGCGCCGCATGGGACGAAGCCGAAATTCATCTATAGCGCCGGCATGACGGATCCCGTCGATGTGACCGTTGACGGCCACGGAAACGTCTACGAAGCCGACTATCTGGGCGGGTTTGTGGCCGAATACGCGCAGAAAAGCAACACGCAACTCTACCAGTGTTCTCCGGGGGAGGTAGAGGGAGTGGCCGTCGACCAGAGCGGCGATGTCTTCGTCGACTTCGGATCGTCCATCGTCGAGTATATAGGCGGACTGAGCGGATGCACTGCCACGCCGCTTGGAGTGACGCTCGACTCGGCCGGCGGCATGGCCATCGATCGGCACGACGACCTTATCGTCTGCGACCAACTCGGGCAAGCGGTAGACGTTATTGCTCCCCCGTACACCAGTGTGACGCGCGTCCTCCAATCCGGCTACGCGCCCTTCCACGTCACGATCAACAAAGATAACCGGCTCGCCTTCGTGGCGTCGGTCGACGAGGCTACGGTGTACGTCGTCGATTACGCGACCGGCGGAGCCCTCGCGACGCTCGAGGGCAAGGCATACGGGCTTTCGGATCCGGTTGCTGCCGTCTACGGCCCGAACGACGTTTACTAGTGGCGCGTAGAGCCGAAGGCATCGGCGTTTCCGACTCGAAGTTTGATCGAAATCCGCGTCGATCGTCCGTCTTCGCGACGGGGAAGGAAATCAGAATGCCGCGTTGCGGTCTTCTTTGTCGAGGATCGTTGCTTGCTTTGCTCCTCGCCGCTTGCTCTGCCGGGAACAACGCCGTCGTCCCGTCGAGCGGGTCATTCGATCTCGCGCACCACGAGGGTTCGGTCGTTCCGGCCGCGGCGGGAAAGGTCGCTGTTGCGAACTATTATGCCAGCACGGTGACGCTCTATGCCGCCGGCGGAAAGCCTCTGCTCCGGACGATCTCTGATGGAATCGCCTATCCCAACTCGTTAGTCTTCGATAAATCCGGCAACTTGTACGTCGGCAACTTTGGAACGGCGAACGGCAGCTTCAACAGCAGCATTTCGGTCTATTCACCGGGCGGCACCTCGCCCGTGCGCACCATCACCGAGGGTCTGCTTGGGCCCTACGCCATGGCAATCGGCCCACAGGGAAAGCTTTACGTTGCGAACTACGGTGGAAGCACGGTCACCGTCTACGCGCACGGATCGACGCAAGTGCTCCAGACGATTTCAAAGGGAGTCAACCGCCCCGAAGCGCTGGCCTTCGACGCGGCGGGGAATCTCTTCGTCGGGAACTGGGGCGGCAACACCGTTACGATCTATCCCCCGGGCAAAGCATCGCCGCGGAACACGATCAAAAAGGAGATCTCGCGGCCCAGCGGGCTGGCCTTGGATAGCGCCGGCGATCTCTACGTTGCCAATCAGCACGGCAACTACGTCTCGATCTATAAACTGGGCAAGAGAAGCGGACCCGAACTGATCCGCAACGGGGTGCACCAGCCGCTCGGGCTCATCTCCAGCTCCTCGGGCGACCTCTACGTACTGAACTTCGCTAGCAACAGCGTCACGGTTTACTCGGAGCAGACCCGCGCGCTCGAACGAAAAATTCTACAGGGGGTGGCGTGCCCGACGGCGATGGCGTTAAGCGCGTCAAGCTCGCTGTACGTCGCAAATAGCTGTCCGGGCTCGGTCTCAGTTTACGGAGCAAGCGGCAGCGCCCCGTTGCGTTCCATCACCCACGGCATCGACGGTCCCTCGGCGATCGCGATCGCGCCGTAAGGGCCTGCGTCTGTCGCGCGGATGACGCCGTCACTTCTGGGCCGCTGTCTCAGCGTTTGCACCGCGCTGGCGATGCTTGCCGGTTGCTCGCTAGGGTCGCAATCGTTACCAGCGATGCAGAGCGGCCCGGTTTTGACGTCGCTGAACTTGACCGGTGCCGGCAAGATCAAGCACATCATCTACATCGTGCAGGAGAACCGCAGCTTCGATAATCTCTTTCAGGGCTATCCCGGCGCGGACACGGTCTCGCAAGGACAGATCTCCACCGGCAAGTGGGTCAAACTGCAGCCCGTCAGTTTAGCCGCCTATTACGAGATCGATCACTCGGACGACGCGATGTTCGCGGCCTGCAACGGCACCGGCAAACTTCCCGGCACCGACTGCCACATGAACGGCTTTAACAACGAGATGGCCTATGGCTATCCTCGGAGCATCAAGTACGGCGAATACGTCTACGTGCCGCACAAGGAGTCGAAGCCGTACTTCGACATGGCGCACGAAGGCGTGCTCGCCGATCGGATGTTCCAGTCGCAACTCGACGAGAGCTTCGTCGCGCACCAATACATCATCGCGGCGCAGGCACAATCGAGCGTCAATTTGCCCTACGGTCCGTGGGGCTGCGAAGGAGGGCCGAGCGACACCGTCTTTACGATTACGCATCAGCGCACTCAAGGTCCATCGCAACAGGCCTGCTTCGACTACAAAACGCTCGGCGACGAGCTCGACCAAGCCGGGCTGTCGTGGCGGTTCTACGCCAGCCGGTACGGCAGCGCAGAGAGCGGCACCGGAGGAACGTGGTCGAGCTATCAAGCCGTTCGACACATCTACTACGGACCCGACTGGAAAAAAGACGTCATCTCGCCAAACTGGAAGTTCATCACCGACGTGCGGGCCGGCAAGCTCGCGCACTTCACGTGGATTACCCCGGTCTGCGACGACTCCGATCACGTGAACTGTCCTGACGGATACGGGCCGTCATGGGTCTCCGCGCTCGTAAACACGGTCGGTCAAAGCAAGTTTTGGAACTCGACGGCAATCTTCATCCAGTGGGATGACTGGGGCGGTCTCTACGACCACGTTCCCCCGCCGTACAAGGGGTACGACAGCCTGGGCTTCCGCGTGCCGCTCCTCATCCTGTCCCCGTATGCCAAGCACAACTACGTCTCGCACGTGCAGTACGAAACCGCCAGTGTGCTTCGTTTCGCCGAGGATCTCTTCGGCCTGGGGCGGTTATCCGAAGCGGACACGCGCGCGACCTCGCCGGCCACAGACTGCTTCGACTTTTCGCAAAAACCGCAGCCCTTCGTGAAGATCCAAGCGCCGCTGCCGCCGAAGTTCTTCATGCATCAATTTTCCGACGACTACTTCGCCCCCGACTACGAATAGCGGCCGCGCGCTCGTCAACAAGCTTAATCTCCGGGAGCAAGGGAACGCGCCTCGCCTTCTGGAAGGCTGGGCGCCCGTTTGGTTCGCTAAGCTACACAAAGGGAGATTGCTTCAATCATGGCTGACAAGAAGCCCAATATTTTGGTCTTGTGGGGCGACGACATCGGTATTTGGAACATCAGCAAGTTCAATAATGGAAGCATCGGATACCGGACTCCCAACATCGACCGGGTCGCCAACGAGGGCGGCCTCTTTACCGACTACTATTCGCAGCAGAGCTGCACCGCCGGCCGCGCCTGCTTCATCACCGGGCAGAACCCGATTCGCACCGGCCTCACCAAGGTCGGCGTGCCCGGCGCCACCGTCGGCCTGCAGCCCGAAGATCCGACCATCGCCGACCTCTTGAAACCGCAAGGTTACGTCACCGGCCAGTTCGGCAAGAATCACCTTGGCGACCGCAACGAGTTTCTTCCGACCGTGCACGGCTTCGACGTCTTCTTCGGCAACCTGTATCATTTGAACGCCGAGGAAGAGCCTGAGCTGCCCGACTACCCGAAGATGCCGTGGTTCAAAGAACAGTTCGGACCGCGCGGCGTGCTCGACTGCGTCGCCACCAGCGCCGACGATGCAACCGTTGACCCGCGCTGGGGCCGGGTCGGAAAACAGAAGATCACCGACACCGGCCCGCTCACCAAGAAGCGCATGGAGACCATCGACGAGGAGATTACGTCGCGCGCCATCGCGTGGATGGAAGACCAGGTCAAGGCCGACAAACCATTCTTCCTCTGGTATAACTCGACGGCGATGCACTTGCGCACGCACGTTGCGGAGAAGAACCTCGGCAAGAGCGGTCAGGATCCGTACGGCGACCGGATGGTGGTGCATGACGAGCAGATCGGCATGATCCTCGACAAAGTCGACCAGCTCGGCATCGCGGACAACACGATCGTGATGTACTCGACCGACAACGGCCCCGAGAACGATACCTGGCCTGACGCAGCCAACACGCCGTATCGCGGCCAGAAGGACTCCAACTGGGAAGGCGGCTGGCGCGTCCCGTGCTTTATCCGCTGGCCGGGCGTCATCAAAGCGGGCTCAGTCTATAACGACATCGTCTCCCACATCGACGCGTTCCCGACGTTCTTGGCCGCCGCCGGCAACCCGGACGTCAAACAGCAGCTGCTCGACGGCTGCACGGTGGGCGACAAGAAGTTCAACGTGCATCTCGACGGCTTCAACATGATCGACTACTTCTCGGGGAAGACGAAGGCAAGCCCGAGGGATCACATCATGTACTTCAGCGACGACGGCGACGTCATCGCTCTGCGGGTCGGCGACTACAAGTTCAACTTGGCCGTCCAACGGGCTAATCAATTGCAACAATGGGCCGAGCCGTTCGTGAAACTGCGGCTGCCCCACATCGTGAACCTGCGTCGAGATCCGTTCGAACGAGCGGACTTCAACTCGAACACCTACTTTGATTGGATGATCGATCACGTTCCGCAGATGTACTTGATGCAGGCCGTCGTCGCCCAAGAAATCGAGGGTTTCATCAAGTTCCCGCCGCGTCAAAAACCGGCCTCGTTCAATCTGGATTCGGTCCTCGCCCAGGTTCAAACGCCGCACGGCTGACACGTCGGAGTCCAAGGATCGAGCCGAAATCGGCAGATGGGTGGGTGACTTTTACGAAAGTCACCCTTACCCGCCGCCGGTCGACGATCTCGATGCATACCGCGCCGGTTGGGATGACGGGCGCCGGCGTGCCGACTCGCACCTCTTCTGGCCCGCGCAACCGTTCCGCGACGACCGCAGCGTATTGGTCGCGGGTTGCGGCACGGCGCAGGCTGCGCGCTATGCGTTGCGCTGGCCGCACGCCCGCCTGGTCGGCATCGACGTTAGTGCCACCAGCATTGCCTGCACGCTCGAGCTGAAACACAAATACGCCCTCGACAATCTCGAGGTACGTCAACTCGCCGTCGAGCGTGTCGATGAGCTTGGAGAGACCTTCGAGCACGTGGTCTGCACCGGCGTCCTCCACCATCTGGCCGATCCGGGCGCCGGCTTGCGGGCGTTGCGCGACGTGCTCGCGCCCGCCGGCGCGATGCACCTGATGGTCTACGCACCCTACGGCCGCGCGGGCGTCTACATGCTTCAGGACTACTGCCGGCGTCTGGGCATCGGCTGGACGGATGCCGAGATACGCGACCTAGCCGCCACGTTGAAGGCACTCCCGCCAGACCATCCGATCGCGCCCCTCTTGCGCGCTTCGCCCGATTTTTCAAACCGCGCGGGATTGGCCGATGCGCTCCTCCATCCGAACGATCGCTCGTACTCAGTTCCGGAGCTATTGCAGTTCATCGATGATGCAGGCTTGCGTTTCGGGCGTTGGATCCGGCAGGCGCCCTATCTGCCCTGCTGCGGCGCGGTCGCGTCGACGCCGCATCGCGATTTACTCGCCACGCTGCGGCCCGAAGCTCAGTATGCGGCGATGGAGCTCTTTCGGGGGACGATGGTGCGGCATGCCGTCGTTGCACATCGAAAGGATTCGCAGCCATCGGAGGCGCGGGTAAGCTTCGAGGGCGACGCCTGGCTCGATTACGTGCCGATACGCCTGCCCGACACGATTGCCGTGCGCGATGGGCTACCGCCGGGAGCGACCGCGGTGCTCATCAATCGCAATCACACCTACACCGATTTGTATCTGCCGATCGACGCGGCGCGGGAGCGGCTGCTCAATGCGATCAACGCGGAGCGCGCGATCGCGCAGATCGGCGCGACGGATCGAGAGTTCGCGCGCGCGTTTTTCGAGCAGCTCTGGCGCTGGGATCAGATCGTGTTCGACATCAGCGACCAGATCCAACCCACCGCTGCCTGAAGTTCGGCGAAGAGCTGCGTTCCGGCACGATCGGCGCCTTGAGCAGTCCATGGCGACGAGGTCGGGTGCGGTGACCACGTCGGCGACGCGGTCGGGTAGGGCGATGACGTCGGCGAGGCGGTCGGGTACGGCGATGACGTCGGCGAGGCCGTTGGGTACGGTGATGAGGTTGGCGACGCGGTCGGATACGGCGATGAAGTCGGCGACGCGGTCGGGTGCGGTGACGAGGTTGGCGACGCCGTCGGTCGCGGCGATGCGGTCGGCGACGCGGTCGGGTGCGGCGACGTCGTCGGCGACGCCGTCGGTTGCGGCGATGACGTCGGCGAGGCGGTGGGGTGCGGCGACGACGTCGGCGATGGGCTTGGGCTTGGCGACGACGTCGGGTGCGCGGTTGGCGTCGTCGTCGGTACCGGCGTCGGGGTCGGCGTCGGTTTCGACGTCGGCGTTGGCGTCGGGTGCGGCGTCGGCGTTGGCGTCGGATGCGTCGTCGGAGTCGACGTCGGATGCGGTGTCGGCGTCGGCGTCTGCCATGGCGTCGGCGTTGGTTTCGGTGTCGACGTCGGATGCGGTGTCGGCGTTGGCGTATGCCAGGGCGTTGGCGTTGGCCTTGGGGTCGGCGAATCGTGCGGCGTCGGTGTCGGATGCGGCGTTATCGACGGTCTCGGAGTCGGATGGTGCGGCGGGTGCGGCGGTTTATCTCCATGGCCCGGGCCGAATCCGCAATAGGGTTTCTGTGCCACTAGGTCGGCGAGAACACATGCCCCGATGATGTAGATCGGGATCGCATACTGATGCCAGAAGCTGGTGTTCGGCGCAGGCGTCGGGGGCGGCGGGCTCGGCGCCGGCGTTAGATCGCCGTCGCCCATTCCGCCCGGCGTTGGCGCCGGCGGCGGCGGAGGAGCATGATGCGGCGGCGGGGGTGGCGGCGGCGGGATTCGCGAGCGGACGATCGAGACGTTTCCGCAGGCGTTGGGAATGTAAAAGATCGTCCGCGTGCGGCCGTGCGAGTAGGCGAGAATCCAGCCGTGCTGATTGGCCGGAATGACGGCGTTGTGAATGGCGTAGAACCCGTGCGGGCCCTTGCTGGTCGTTGCGTCGAGGTGCCTGGGGATCACGCCGTACTCGAATAGCCGTTGATAGTCCAGCAGGGCATCTGTCAGGGCATCGGTCTCGCCGGCTGTTAGATCGAGCGTCTTCGCGGCGGCCAGCAGCTCCTTGGAGTGGGCGCGCAACTGTGCGCTCGAGGCGACGCTTCCCACGACCGGCGCTACGCCGAGCCGGTGGATGACGTACGGTTCCGACGTATCGGCTTGCGCGCCAACGGAAGCCTGCGACGCGAGAAGCGTCACGGCAATAAGGCCGCAGAACAAGCTCTTTGCAGAGACTCGCAACGTACATCCCTCTTATAGACGAGAGCGTGCTGCGGTGCACGGCGATATAACAGCTCGTATAAAACCGCCATGCGGAGCAGCACTACCGATTGTACGTTTTGGATCGCGCCAAGAGCAGTGCGGGAGGACCCATCGGCCCAGACGCCGCGGTCGGTCAAATTAGGACCAACGGCCTCATTAAGGAAGCGCCGGGCCGTCCTCACCGAACGCTAACGCCACCGCACAGGAGGCTTTCGCGCCCGGGGCCAACCGCTCTGTGGTGCGTCTTCTTCCGGCCATGGCGATCGTTCTCGGTCTCGCCGCATGTACTCACAATGACTACATGCCGAATGTCGTTCAGATAACACCGAGTGGCACCCCGTCGGCCCCGGCTCCCGTTTCGATCCAGAAGTCGTTCACCCTGATCGCCGTCGAAGACGGCTACACGGGCCAGTTCACCGCGCAGACGATCGTCGGAAAATGCTGGGTTGTTCAGTCGCCGATCACGACCAGCGGAGCATGGATTGTCGTTCCTCAAGGTGCGACGTGCAGCAGCGATCGGGACGTAGAGCAGATCCAAGTCAAGGATACCGAGAACCACTCGGCCGTTACGTACATTCGCTCGGAATAGATCCGCCGCTTGCCGCTGCGCGCCATCCGTTGTGAACGAGCTTCACCTCAAACACAACGGGTTGTTGCCGCTAAATTGCGCTCAAATTTTAAGAGCTCGTGGTTATTGACTTTCGAAAGATCGAGGTTCAATATGTGTTGGCCGGGTCAGGGAAAGAACAGCATCCTCATATGGAGAGAGGCCATCACTATGTCAGCTCGTGAGTTAGAAGTCACTTCGATTATTGGTTTGTGGCTAGCGATCCACGGCGGCGATCCGCCGGAAACGCAAGAAGAAGTCGCTACGATCGCCGGCCAAATCATCGCAAACCTTGCGGCCGTCGCTTTCAGTCAAGGCAGCGAGGTTTCGGCCGACGCGGTCACGTCGCGCCTTCGCCAGTTGAACGTTCAGGTAAAGCAGGGCGGAAACGGCGGCGCCTCGGGCGTTAAGCCGGACGCGAGGATCATTCACTCCGGCGGCTACAACGAGATCGTCTGGCCCGGCGCGCCCGGAGGACCGCCGATCGTCGTAAAAGTCCCGGTCGCAACGTTAGCTTAGACATCGGCGCAACGCGGGGGGACAATTCCCCTCGCGTTGCGCGCGAGAAACAGCACCGGCTGCTCGTTATAAACGCCCTGCTCGAGCACTTCGTAGCCGCATTTCTCTACGACGCGCAGCGAAGCCGCATTCTGTGGCGTCACGAGGCAGACGGTGGCCGGGTGCGGCAGGTAAGCATCGGCCCAGGCTAGCGCAGCACGCACCGCCTCGGTGGCATAGCCTTTTCCGTGAAAGCGCGACGCTAGCGCGAAGCCCAACTCCGGCTTGCCTCGCATCGATGCCGCGATCTCGCGTCTGAAATCCATGAAGCCGACCTCTCCGACGAAATTGCCCGAGGCCTTCTCCTCGATCGCCCAGTATCCGAAGCCCATGAGCGCCCAGTGCCCGAGGTACGAGAGCAGTCTCATCCAAGTCTGCTGTTCGGTCGACGCGCGCCCGCTGATGAATTTGGTTACGTTGGGATCGGACCACATCGCGACGCAATCCGACAGATCGTCGAGGCGGTGCCTGCGCAGACGCAGGTGCGGCGTTTCGATGTTTACTCTGCCAGCGGATGGCCGGGAGGGAGCAGCGCGCGCAAAGCATCGAGATACGGGTTGCGATCCAGCGCTTTTATCGCGTCGTCGATAATGCGCCTTTGTTCGGGCGTCAGACTCATCATGAGCTCGACGTCCCACTGCATTCCCTTCAAGCGCTCTACGAGCCGCTGCTTTTCAAAATTCTCCACATGTCACACCCCCTTTTGCGAACATCGCGATGTTCTTTAGCGCAAACCATACCCCATTTTGGCGCGCGCAGCAACCTTTGAGTCGGATTTTCTTAGCAGATTCTCTTCTTCCAATAGTATGGGCTAGCTCGCAACGGAGTCTCGCTTTAGCGGACGATGACCTAGCTTGCTCCGGATGACTGGCGCGCCGCGCCGTCGAATCCGTTCTCCAAGTTGCGCCTTCTCTTTTTGCTCTGCGTCACTCTGGCTGGAATCGTCGCTTGCGTCGCACGGTCCGCCTACAACTCGCCGGATGGATTTCTACCGGCCGCTCCGCTCGATTCTGCCGCGACGAAGAGCCCTATCAAGCACGTGATCGTCGTAATTCAAGAGAATCGCAGCTTCGACAACTTCTTCGCGACGTTTCCGGGCGCCGACGGAACCACGACCGGCAAGGCGAAGGCGATGCCCGCATTGGTCGCTCAGGCTTGCGCGTCCGAGCACCCTCCGCAGCGCGTCATCACCAAGCCGACCTCGATCCCGCTGACGAAGGTCTCGCTCGTTGGCGCTGGATTTCCCGGGAACTTCATGGAGGACACGGATCTCGATCACATTCACACCGGCTTCGATCGGGACTGGAACCACGGCGAGATGGACGGCTGGGATGCGGCCTTCAACAACCCCGACGGTACGGGTACGCCGGTCTGCACCTATCCGTATCAATACGTCGACCCGGCGCAGATCCAGCCGTACTGGGACATGGCCAAGCAGTACGTGCTGGCCGATCACGTCTTTCAGACGCAAGGCAGCGGCAGCTTTACCGCGCATCAGGACTTGATCGCAGGCGGCACCCAGATCACTGCCGACGAAGCGGTGATCGATAACCCGACCGGCTTTCCGTGGGGCTGCGACGCACACCCGCCGGATCACAAGCAGCACGTCCCCGGATCGGTCACGGCCGTCATCAAGCGCGGCAGTAACAGGGTCTATCCTTACGGTGGACCGTTTCCGTGCTTGAAGTATGCGACGCTGCGGGATCTGCTCGATGCCAAGAAGGTCTCCTGGAAATTCTATGCCGTCGCGGTTCAAAAATGGAATGGCCCCCAAGACGGTGCCACCGGCGGCATCTGGAGCGCATTCGATGCAATCAAGGCGGTCCGCTACAGCACTCAGTGGGAAGCCAGGGTAACGCACACGCCGCTGCATATTTTTACCGACATCTCGGAGAACCAATTGCCGGCGGTCTCCTGGATCACGCCCGACGGCGCCAACTCCGACCACGGGGCCGAGTGCAAGAAAGGCGTGCAACCTTGTCAGCCCACCGATACCGGACCGTCGTGGGTCGCATCGATCGTCAATGCGGTCGGCAAGAGCCGGTATTGGCGCTCGACCGCGATCGTGATCCTGTGGGACGACTGGGGCGGTTACTACGACCACGTTCCGCCGCCCAGGCCGCGTGACTGGGAGGGCGGCCCCGGCTTCCGCGTCCCGTTACTGATTGTCTCCCCGTACGTGAAACCGCACGTCGATCACACCGTCTACTTTACCGGCGGCAGCATCCTACGGTTCATTGAAGAGAACTGGGACCTGGGATCGCTCGGCACCAGCGACGCCCATTCGGCGAGTCTCCGCAACGCCTTCGATTTCAGCATGCGCCCACGCAAGTTTAACGAGATTCCGGCTAAGTATTCGCGTACATTTTTCCTGAACCAGACCCCTTCGGGCGTTCCGCCGGACACCGAATAGCGATCAGCTTACCTCGGCTACCATCCACGCCGCTCCGGCGATCAGAACGGTCAGAGCAAACTCGGACCAATTCAGGTGCGCTTCGGGGTGAACGATCAGGCGCGGTACCCAAACCAACGCACCGAAAATCACAAGCATCGCCGTCATCAGACCGGCCGCAAGCCGTGCCTGACGATTGATGAGCATAGCGACGGCCGCCAACCCTAATGCGATCGTAGTAAACAGCGCCCAGAAGGTCTGACCCGGTGGAATCCACGCCGGAACCAAGTCTGCCGTGGCGTGAAAGTAGATGATCTGCGCCACCGTGAACGAGACCGTGCTGAGGGCGAGTCCGAGACCAGCGCCTCGCCCGAGCGCCGCCGCCCGTGCCGCATTTGCATCGTTTGCCGCGTACACCGCGATCGCCCCGCTCAGCAAGGCGAACTGCTCGAAGAAGCTGTCGTATTCATCAAAGGTTGCCGGCGAGGCGGCCACGCCGGCCAGGCAGACCAGCGAGAACAGCCCGTAAACGATTCCGAGCACGATCGACGCCGCGCGCGCGGTGCGCGGGAATGGCAACCCAAGACCGCCGGCAATTTGAGCGATCATGAGGCACCCGCCGGCGATCGTGCCCGACGGCAGCTTCCAGATTCGGCCCAGGTTCTGCCACGTCTGGACATCGTGCCACAGCAGCGCGATGACGCCGAAGAGCACCGCTGACGCGCCAAAGAAGATGCGGCCGTACAGCGCGGTTTTCATGCCAAACGCAACGCCCGGACGCCGCCTCTTGTGACTGCGCCGCTGCTACCGATCGGCGGGCCACGTCGCTTGTGAACGCTTTGCGCGCACAATCGCCGCGGCATGCAACACGCCGGTAGCGTCGTAGGTTCCCCTAACGTAGAAAGGTTCGCCCAAAACCAAGACCGCGCTTCGCTCGTGGAGGCGCGCGTCCGAGTCGTCGACCCGGACGACCCTTCCGGTGCGCGTCCGCAACGTGAGCCTCGATCCTTTCATGGCCACGAGCGTTCCGGTGACCTCGTGCGTAGCGCCGACGGTCGAGCGTACGCCCCCTAACGCACCGATTGGTGCAGGTTTCACCAACGCGCCGCCGGTCCCGAAGATGTCGAGTTGCTGGTAGCTGGCGACGTAGACTTTGCCGTTCGCCACGACGGGGACGAGATCGGCATTTCCATTGGAGTCGATCCAGGATCCGGCACTGCCCTGGTAGAGCGTTTCGAGCGGCGCGCTCGTTTGCGCTTCAGACTCGAAAGCATAGAGGGTGAGGTTTCCGGGGATCGTCTGCGGCCGCGCCACGGCCCAAATGATTGCTCCGGCGCTGTTTCCGTCTGACGAGACGGTCGTGAAGAAGCCCGGATCTTGCGCGCCGGGTAACTGGGGCGACGATCCCGCCAAAGCCAAGTCGACGGTCGGCGAGCCTTGCACTTTCCAAACGCTCACGTTGTTGCCGCCGCTGGCTACGATGCGCGGCACCGAATCGCCGGCAGCGTCGAAGTACGATTGACCGCACCAGCATCCGCCGATCTGCTCCTCGGCGAGATCGTCGTTCGGACCGCTTGAAGTGTAGCCGCCCAGGCTATTCCGATTAAGCAGAAACATCGTGCCTTCTTTACCGGCTGCGACCGCAAGCGGCAGGGTCGCCGTCGCCGACGGTCCGGCCGGAAGCAGCATTACGCCGCCCGATCCGAAGTCGGTATCGCCGATGTCGAGCTCCGAAACATCGGACGGTGTAAAGAAGCTGAGCACTTGGGTCAAGTTCGAGCTGACTTTTACAACGCTCTCGGAGAGATTCGTGACGCTGTTGTAGGTATTTCCAGAATAGTCCGAATTGCCGGTCACGAAGTAGACGTCACCCGCAGGATCGGCTGCGACGCCGTACCCCGACATCCAGATTGAGGACAAGAAGAAGCTATCGGGCGACGTTGCGAGGACGTCGTTCAATCGGTTCGCTGCGAGCGGCGTCAGCGTCCCAGTCTGCCAACCCAACAGCCAGCCGCGTGACGTCGACGCGTCGAAGTCGCAGAAGCTGCCGAATCCGGCGTAGATATTCCCGTGCGACTCGAGCAGACCCGGCCGCTGCCGCTGGTAGGTTGCGTTGAACTGAAAGGTGGAGCCGTCGGTCAAGGCGTGTGAGGCAGCGACAACGACCGGCGCTACGACGTCGCTGAGATCCGCCAAATCGAGCTCGTGGATGCGATAGGTCGGCGTGCCGCTGTCCAACGTGTAGGCAATGACGTACATGACGTTGGCAGTTTGGTCGATGACCGGGGTTCCGTTGATGCCGACGTTCGGTCCGTTGTTGTTGCAGCCCAATGGGCTAGGAACCGGACTGCCCAGATGCTGGTCGAAGAGAACCGTCCCGCTGGAGGCGTCGATCGCATAGATCGTGTCGTTCTCCGTCGCCACATACACCACGTCGTGTTTGCCCGGCGCCGTTCCGCGCGTCGTCGTTTCATTCGGGACGACGAGCGGTTGGGCATCAACCTGGTCGTCGAGCGTTACGGTGTGCAACAGGCCAAACGACGAGCTGCCGACGGTCTTATACGTCAACGTCGTCTCGTCGGCGTTCCATCCCGTTCGAAAGTTGTCGTAGTGATACGTGGTAACGGCAAACTTGGGGTTCTGTTCGGAGCTGAAGGTCGCGGCTCGCGGCTCGTGCGCGTCTTTGATGACCTGCGTAGGCTTGCCGCCCGCCGGATAGTCGTAGAACAGAACGCCCGCCGTGCCGTCTGGTCCTTCATTTGGTACGACGACGTTGCCGGCGTGAATCCAGAGCTGGAGTGGGCTTCCGGAATCGCCGAGCGTGGTCCGGCCCGCGAGGGTGGCTCGCCTCGTGCTCACGTTGTACCGAAAAACCGTCGTCGTGGCGGAGCCGCTTGCCGCGCTCTCGACCGCCAGATACCGGCCGTCCCATTGAATCGAGCCGAGGTGCCGGGGACGTATCCCGTTCCACGTCACGCTTCTCAGCCGCGCACCGCCTTTAGGAAGCTCGACCAGCGCAACGGCACCCGACCTCGCAGTGATACCTTCGACGAAGAGATTTCCGTCGTCGTCGTACGTGCACGACCAATAGCCGCCGTTGACGCCGCCTCCTTTATAGAGGGTCGGGCGGCCTTTGGCAGCGACATAAATCGCCACGCCCTGCTCGGAGTGGGCTCCGCCGGAAACGGCGAGATTCCCGGTCACGGGATCGACCGAGCAAAATTGGAACGCCGCGCCCAGGGGATCACGCAAGATCGCGATCGGACGCGCACCGCCGTGAGCGTATTCGCGGATCTCGTAGCCTTCCGGGACGAAAACGTTGCCATCTTTGCCCGAGCAGAGACCGTCGGCGTCTACGTCGAGAAGCCGGCCTTTGAGCTTTCCCGCGGGGTAGGAGTAGGCGTCGATGCGGCCATCGGTCGCATGCGCCACGTAGACGAGACTCTGCATCTTGGCATCGGAAGCCATCCACGAGCCTTCGGCGCCGGACTCGGCTTGCGGGCTTGCGGCGCCGGATTCTCCATGCGGCGCGCTCGCCGCATTGTTTTGCGCCGGAATGAACGAATTCGTCTGCAGCTGCGATCCCCCGCAGCCTGCAGCGATGATAAGACTTACACACACGCTGAGCGCGGAACGCATTGATAACGCGCGAGCTTTCATAGCAACGCTCCCTGGGCCTCAGGAGTCATCGTAGCACCGATGAGCTCGCCCGTCGCAGGGCTCTCTCAGTAGGGAAGGTTAGCTTCGACTAGCCTCGCGTAGTACGAATGGCCTATGATCCCGCCGTCAGCTTCGGTCTTGGCGCTCAAAAAGCCGGGCAAAGACTGCTCCGAACATGAAACCGCCGACGTGAGCCAAATAAGCGACGCCGGTTGATTCGTGCGGCGCGATCGTGCCGGCACTCCAGAGTTGCAGTAGGAACCAGATGCCGATCAACAGGACTGCCGGGATGTATGCGATGCGTATGAATATGAAGATGACCAAGATCGTCCGAATTTGATCGCGTGGAAAGGTCACCAGAAATGCTCCCATGACCGCGGCGATCGCGCCGCTCGCGCCCAGATTCGGCACCGTCGAGTGCGGGTCGAAGGCAACCTGTGCCCCCATCGCCGCTACGCCTCCCAACAGGTAGAAGATCACATAGCGCCACCGGCCCATGGAGCCTTCGATCGCGGGTCCGAAAGCCCAAAGGAAGACCATGTTCCCCAGAATGTGCGCCCAGCTCGCATGCATGAACATCGCCGTCAGAATCGTGATCAGGTTGTGCCCCGCAGAAATATCCGCCGGAACCAGCGACCATTTGGCTACGAAGGCGTCGCCGTTGATAAGCTCGAGCACGAACACCACGAAGTTCACGATAATAATGGACAGCGTGGCGATCGGGAAACTCACGGGACGTCGCGAAACGTCGGTTAAGGGTATCATGCTACGGCGTCGATTGCGCGGCGAAGCAAGGAAGCCCTTTGAAGCGGACCCTCGAGAGGAGCACACAATGACCGATTCGAGTCTGCTGATGCCCGGCACAGATCACGCGTACCGTCAAGCGCGCGAACGTCTGCGCCAGGCGGAGATTGATTTGCGCGACCGAATCGAGGCCGTGGCCGCCTTGCGGCGTACCCTGCCGCCCGGCCCGGACGTGCCTGATTACACGTTCATCGAGAACGGCAATCGCGTTCGCCTATCGGAGCTCTTCGACGCCGCCAAGCCATACCTGATCCTCTATCATCTCATGTACTGGACCGACGACGACGAGTTCTGTCCAATGTGTTCGATGTGGCTCGACGGCTTCAACGGAATTGTGCCGCACGTAACGCAGCGTGCGAACTTCGTCATCGCTTCCCGAGCCCCGTTCGATAAGCTTCAAGCCTGGGGCGCCCGGCGCGAGTGGAGTCGGCTTAGGCTGCTCTCGGACGATGGTTCGTCCTTCGCACGCGCCATCGATGCCGAAGATGCCGAAGGTAGACCCGACTCGACGGTCGCAGTCTTCGCGAAAGACGGTGACCGCTTGCGACACGTTTACACCGCACATCCAATGCTCGAGGACCGCGAGCGCGGAATCGACTTGCTCTCCCCGGTTTGGCATCTCTTCGATCTCATGCCGTCCGGCCGGAACGAATGGTACCCGTCGAACGACGCGTTCGATGCTTCGCTGCGCCACCCGATACGGAGTAACGATGGTCGAGCCTAAAGCGACATACGTGGCTGCCTTCTTCTTCGGCGCGCCACGCGATTTTTCGAAAGTCTCCGCCGAGGCCAAAGTATTCGCCGAGCGCGTCGCACCTCAAGTCCCAGGCTTGATCGACGTCTCTCTGCTGCGGAACGAAGAGAGCACGCAGCTCCTGGTCGTCTCGCGATGGGAGAACAAAGAAGCCTGGAGCCGCTCGCGCTGGAACGAACAGATGGGCAAGATAGAAGCCGATCTCGTCGAGAGCGCGAAACTGTTCGACGTGCGATCGTTCGTCCCGATTTAATCGCTACCGAGGTGGCCGGCCGCCACCTCCGGGCCGCCCGCCGCCGCCGCCACCTCCTCCCGACGAACGCGGTGCGGAGTAACCGCCCCGCGAGTACGAGGGACCCGAACCATAGGAGCCGCGCGAGTACGACGGATAGGATCCGCGCGAGTACGACGGATACGATCCGCGAGAGTACGATGGATACGATCCACGCGAATACGACGGATACGACCCGCGCGAGTACGACGGATACGATCCGCGGTCGTCGTACGGGTTACGCATGCTCCCGGACGATCCGCGCTCGTCTGATCCACGCTCGTCTGATCCACGCTCGTCGTACGGGTTGCGCGTGCTATCGTACGATTCGCCGCCGCGCGAGGAAGAGAAACGGCCCCATGAATCGGAGGGCCTTTGCTCGTCGCCCGTGGAGGTCGCGCCATCGGAACGCCCCGGGAGTTCGTCCGACCGGGCCACGCCGCGCGCCTCATCGAAGCGCGCCCACGGCGTAGAGGGCGCGGAATCGTTGCGGTTCAGCTGGCCTTGGCCTGCTGCTTGCGAACCCTCGCGCATCTCGCCATTCTCGGGCGCCGTAGCGCCGTTCTCGCGCGTGACTGGGTTGTTCTCGCGCGTAACAGGGTTGTTCTCACGCATGGCTGGGTTGTTCTCGCGCATTGAGGCGCTGTTCTCGGTGCGGATCGCCGGCGCGACGTTTGCACGCGCCGCCGGTGCCGCATTGGCATGCGCCGCTGGTGCCGCATTGGCACGCGCTACGGGCGCGTTCTCACGCGGACGCGCTTGCGTTGCCGGCGCATTAGCGTGTGATACCGTAGCGCTGGCATGAGCCGGCGCGGCATGCGCTACCGTCTTCTGCTGCTGCGGGAGCGCGGTGCGCGCGCTAAGCGCCTTATCCGATGCGAAGCGCGGTGAGTCGAAGGCCTTGGAGAACGCCACGGGCGCGTGCAACGTACCGTGGGAGAAGCCCAAGTTACCGCGCGACGGCTTGACCGGCAAAGCTCCATGGATGGTACCGACACGTCCTACGTCGCGGGGATCCACCGCGACCGTGCGACCGTGAATCGTTCCGTGACGGAAGTTTCGGAAGGTGGTTGCGGTCGCGCCGCCGTGCCGGAAGTTACGATAGATTCGAGTGATGTTCGTGATGTTGGTGATGTGGACGACGCTGGTTGCGAACCCCGCGTGGTACCCGAAACCAAAGAATGGGAATCCCCATCCAAATCCGAGCCACGCCCAACCGGGATACCAAGGATAGAACGGTTCGGAGGGCGCGATCGGAACCCACCCGATGTACGGATACGGAGTACCGGCAGCACCGTATGGAGCAGGAAACGGCGCGGGAGGGCCGCCCGGGCTCGGGCCGCCCACGCCATACGGGGCCGGGGTCGGCGCGCCGTAGGCGGGGGCGGCGGCGACAGCGTTGCTGGCCGGGGCAACGGGACCGGCTGCGCTTCCGGGCGCATAGCCGTAGTTCCCGTAGCAGTTGTTGTTGTAGCCGATCTGTCCGGTGTTGAATTCGAAGAATCCGACCAGCGCGGGCGCCCAGGATGGTCTGGTCTTGTAAGACGGTGGCAGCCATGCCCAGCCCGACGAACCGCAGCTACAATAGAACCAGTTCCCGTAGTGATACGGCGTCCAGCCCCATGGTTCGGAGCCGATCCACGTCCAACCGTATCCGCCTTCCCAAGTCCACGAACCGTTCCGATACGGCGCCCAGCCGGCAGGCTCGTTCGGCACCCACGATTCTCCGTAACCGGCGACGGCTTGCCAGTTGCCATAGGCACTCAGATCATCGTAACCGGCAAGAATCGGATTCAAATTGGGGCTTGCGTTCAAAGCGGCGACCATGGTCCGATCGCGTTCTACATTGAAATCATCGAACGAGTCGAATGCGATCTCGGGCACATACGTAATCGACGGATTGGATGCCGAACCTCGCGCGATCAGGGTGCTGCCGGTGCCGAGCGCGTAGGTGCGCTGGGGGGTGACGACGTCGGCAGTGCCGCGTCGCGTGGTGACCCAACTCGAGCCGTCCTCAGCGATCGTTATCCGAGCGTCGCCGGTTTGATGCGTGCGAATAGAAACCGACGGCGTGTCGATCTGCATCGTATCACCGTCGCGCACCATGCCGACCTCGATCGTGCCCCCGGCAAGCTGTACCTTTCGATTATTCGGGTCGCTGGCGACGATGCGCGCCTGCGCGCTGCCGCCCAGCCGAACCGCCGAATACCCATCGAACTGCAGCTCGGCGCGCGACGTCTTCCCGGTCGAGATGTAGTCGCCCGGAAGCAGCGGCGAGTTGGGTACGGCATTCGTCTGTACGCGGCTCTCGCCGCGCTGGACGATCGCCGAGCCGTCGACGATGCTCACCCGGACGACGCCTGGTCCGTTTACGGTGGGCTTGGGCGCCGCCTGGTCGTGCGCGGTTCGCAGCTGGCTCATAAGCAGCACCCCAACGAGTGCGACCGCAGAAATCACGCTCACGGAAACCACGCTAATGATCGACCTAGTTGTCATCGCCGTATCTCCTTAAAGGCCGTGCCTGTCAGCTTTTATTGAAGCCCAAAACAGCCCAAGGACGCATCGAATCGCGATTAGGCGAGCATTAAGCGGGAGTGAGAGAACAATTAAGGGGAAAGCGCTGCCTCGCTATAGGCTAGCTTACCCGCTCTTCCTTACCGCGATCGCGCCGATCACCGGACCACAACCGCTGCCCGCTTGGTCGAGACTATCGAAAACCAGCGTCGTCGCCGGCGCGTCGGCCGTGAACTGAAAGTGCCTGGGCGCAACGATGCCGTATTGGATGCTGTGTCCGCCCGACGTATCCCACTTAAAGAGCACGCTCTTGTTGCCGGCAACAACCTGCATTTTCTTCACCGTCGCTCCGCAATAGGAGTTTCCCGACATCAAGAATGAGACGGTATAGAGCGCGCCCTTCTTCGTTGCAAAACTATGGTGAGCGACGCCGCCAACGGCGCTCTGGCCGTCCAAGTCGACGCTGCAAAGACCATCAAAGTTCCAGAACATCGTGCCTACGAAGTTGATGTTCAACTTGGTGACTTTCCACGATGGCGCCAGCGATTGCCCTTTGGAAAAAGTCAGATAGTACGTTCCCGGATTCTTTGCTTGATGGAAATCGCCGTCGCTCAGGAGTCCCGAGCCTTTGGCGTATTGTGGGCAGTGCGAGCTCGATGCGAGCGGCAACCCGTGGCTCGTCGACGGCACCAAACCGGCCTGCGACGATCCTATTGAAGAGCTCGTGCAGCCCGCAAATAAAATCAGCGCAGGGAGTAATCTGCTGAATCGCAACGTCGAACCTCCAGTCCACTCACAGTGTGTCACACTCTCCGGCGGTCTAGCAACCAGGGTCTTTCGCCTTCATCTGCAGGACTTTTGACGACCTATTCGGCGCGACAGCGTAGCTTCGATGTTTCCGTGGTCCGCAAACGGCTTAGCTTACGGGGCCTTCGCCTCACGACTTCTGCACAGCCTTGCTGGATACTATGAGCAAAAATCGTCTCGGATCGGTGGTGAGGTGCAGTCGGCTCGATTAACGTCATCTCTCGTCGGAGCGCTGGTACTCGCTGCGTGTAGCGTAAACGGCGGGCTCGCCGGCGCGCCCGGACCGGCGGTGCGCTACGCGATGCCGCCGTTTTTACCGGCAACCCTCATGCCGGATCGACGCCACCCGCAGAGCAAGATTCAGCACGTCGTGATCATCGTGCAGGAGAATCGCTCTTTCAACAATCTCTTTTACGGTTTCAAGGGTGCTAGGACCGCGGACTACGGCCTGGACTCAGGCGGTCAGCGGATTAAGCTCGAGCCGGTCGTGCTCGAAACGACCTGGGATGTCGGCCATAGCGCGTGGACTTTCTTCGGCTCATGCAACGGAAGAGGCAGCATCCCCGGAACCGACTGCCGCATGAACGGCTTCGACAAGACCGGCGTCGGATGCGGCGGAGGCGGCAGCGAACCGCCTTGCCCGATCAAACATCCGCAGTACGCGTACGTACCGCACTATGAAACGAAGCCGTATTTTGCCATGGGTGAGCAGTACGTCTTGGCCGACGAGATGTTCCAGTCGAATCTCGACGGAAGCAGCTTTGTTTCACATCAATATATTATCTCGGGCCAAGCCGATTCGTCGGTGAACTATCCGACCGGTTTCCCGTGGGGCTGCGCGGGCGGCTCCGGCAACGAGATTCCGACCATCGGATTGCAGCGACAGATCACCCCGTACCAATACGAGCAGCCATGCTTTGGCTACGACACGATCGGCCAGGAGGCAGACAAGGCCGGCGTCTCGTGGGCTTTCTACACCGGCAACATCTACTATGACGGCGGTGACTGGAGCGCGTACCAAGCGGTTAAGGACGTTTACTATGGACCCGATTGGAAGAAAGACGTCTTCGTTCCGGCAACGAAATTTTTCACCGACGTTTCAAAAGGTAAGCTGCGCCAGATCACCTGGATCACCCCAACCGACCAGAACTCCGATCACGCGGGCTCGGGATCGAATACCGGTCCGGCGTGGGTGGCATCGCTCGTCAATGCGATCGGCGAGTCGAAGTACTGGGATTCCACCGCCATCTTTATCATGTGGGACGACTATGGGGGCTGGTACGATCCCGTGGCGCCGGCCTACGCCGACTACGACGGTTTGGGCTTCCGAATCCCGCTGCTGATCGTTTCCGCCTATGCCAAGAAGGGCTACGTGTCGCACGTACACTACGAACACGGCAGCATTCTAAAGTTCGTCGAGGACCAGTTCGGTTTGCCGCGTTTGGCCGCAAGCGACCGGCGTGCAACGTCACCCGAGGAAGACGCTTTTGATTTCAAGCAGCCGCCGCGGCCGTTCCACGTGATTCCCAGCGATCACGACGTCCAGTACTTCCTCCACCAACCAATCGACCTTCGGCCTCCCGATACGGAATAGTGGGGAGTCGCTCTTCGGAGCAGAATCCGGCACAGCTCGCGATCAGCGTCACGAGCCGCCATGGCGCCGACGAGTTACTCGTCGCTTTTTATCGGCGTTTCGCCCGGCTGCACGTCGGGAGGGCCGATGGGATCCCGGGGCGGCAGCGGTTGAGGAGCCTCCTCCAGATAGTCGACGAGCGGCGCGTCTTCGTCGGCGCCAGTATTCTTGCGGTCCAAACTATGACGACCGGTTACACGTTCCCTTAAAATCTGGTTTGGTTGCCGACGCCGAAGGATATCCGGTAAAGCTGAAAGTGTTCTGGTTTGTGCGCACGGTCTGGCCACGGCCGAGCTTGTTATCGGAGTTCGCCTGGTCCGTCCACTCTTCGGTGTTCCCGGTCCACGGCTGTGCGGACGAAACCCACCAGCCGCCATTGTTGTCGGTCGCGGTCTGGACATAGCGGCCCTTCTTCGAGTCGTAGCTGGTAGCGATACTGATCTTGTAAGGTTTCGTCATCTTCCCCTGCACCGGCACGGTGACCGATTCGTGCAGTAGACCGGAATCGAGCGTATATGTCACCGTTGCTTTGCTCGCGGGTTCTCCGACGGACCCGGCCACGCAGGACCAGGTGCCGACGTAATATTGCAGCGCCGCCGTGCCGGATGCGGCGCGAACGCCGTTGGGCGCCGCGGCGATCGCGGCCAAAGCAAAAAGACCAAGGATTTTTCTCAAGAAATGCCTCTCTTTCAAAAGGTGAACTGCTTGCCTGTGGCCTGTCTGCTCCCCGGCCGACTGAGCCTTCGATGGCTCACGCGGTTTCCCCCGGGTCGTAACTCAGTGTAAGATGAGCTGATAGATGACGTCATCTCCGCGGGCCGAATCGCGCATATTCCCTGCGCTTGCCGTCGTGGCAGTCCCCGTCATCATGGCACTCCTTCCTGCGCGTTACCAGCTGATGCCGCGCGGCGTGCCGTTCGCCGGCGCCGTGGCGCTTGCCATCACGATGTTGCTGGCCGGATTCAGCTCGAAGAAAGAGCCTGCGTGGCGCGCAGAGCGTTACGTTGCGGCGGTGGTGTTGCCGCTCACGGTAATCGTCAATCTCGTCGTGCTTGCATTCCTTCTTAAAGACATGGCGTCAAAGCATCCCGGGATCAGTGGGCTTACCCTCCTCACCACGTCGATAGGAATTTGGGTGAGCAATATTCTGGTCTTTGCACTGGCGTATTGGCTCGTCGATCGCGCGGGACCGGAAGGACGAGCGACGGGTTGGGTGGGCAGATCAGACTTTTCCTTTCCCCGAGGGGATCCGTCCGATAACTTTCCCGCCAACTGGCAACCCATTTTTGCCGACTATTTGGCTCTTGCGTTCAATACTTCGGCCGCATTCAGCCCTACCGATGTGCTGCCGTTGACGCCGCGAGCGAAAATGCTAATGGTGCTACAGAGCGCGATCTCGCTGGTTACGGTCATTGCCGTCGGTGCGCGGGCGATCAACATTCTCGGGAGCTAAGCAGCGTTGCGTTCACCACTGCAGCTGCGCCGTATCCTCGAGCGGATCGCGCTGCGCTCCACGAGGATCGCGAGCCAGAGCGGCAGCCTCTTCGACAATGCGATTGGCCAGCGTCTGCACGTTGCTGATGCCGGCGAGGCTCGGCGCACCTTGGGACGCTGCCTGTCGTAGCGCCTCAGCGTGCTCTTGTGCGGCTTGAGCCTCCGTCAGGGCAGCCGCCGATGCAGTTTGGCAAGCCGCTACGCGCGCGGCGGCTTCTGCAGCCTCGCACCTGGCAGCATCTTCTGCGGCGACACATTCTTGCGCGCGCGTTTCATGTTGCCCGAGTTGGCTCGAGGTCTCTTGCGCCAACTGTTGAGCCTCTTGCAACCAGCGTTCCAGCTTCGCGATTTGCGCCTTAGCGGTTTCGGCATCCGTACGCGCGGCCGCGGTGCGCTCGTCGGCGCTTCGTCTCGCCGTCGCGGCTGCATCGCACTGCGTCGAAGCTGCCTCGGCCAGCTCTTTGGCCTGTTGCTCCGCGATCGCCGCGCCTTCTGCCTTCTTCGTAGCAGCCGCGGACTCGCGAGTCGCCTCGACGATTTGCGCTTCCTCGTTGAGTCGCGTTTCGAGGACCGAAAGCTCGCGCATTAGGGCTTCGCTAGCTTTGCGAACCTCGACGAGCAGAAGCTGGGCTGCAAAAACGGTTTCGGTCGTAGGCTCTGTCCTCGGTGCTTCGGGCTCCGGCGATGGGACAACGACGTCAGCAACCTTCACGGGGCTAGGCGCAACCGGACTCGCTTCGTACTCCGCATCTGCCATCGTACTGCATTTTAGATCGGCGATCGCACTTCTCAGGCGTGTGATCACTTGATCGTTCTGCCGCAAGAGAAAACTCCTTAAGCCGCACCACTATATCGGCGGCCCCTCATAGTTTGTCACTACGAGGGGTCGCATGGCAATCCGGTTTTCATTGGGATGTTTACGGCCCGATTTTCCCCCGAGCGGCGGTTCTGCCGCTTCAGGAGCGACTGCGGGGCTAAGACTCGTAGTACGAATTGGCTATTGCTCGAGCTCTTGCAGCGTGTTCGTTTCGGTGTCGGTATAATACAGCACGGTATTGCTATCGCTCGTGCCGGTCGCTTGGAGTCCGAAGATGCGAGCAGTCGTGCTCTTGTCGATTACTTTGGTGTCAAGCACCTGCCCCGTCGGCGTCAGCTCCACAAGCTCGTTTCCACCTTTGGTATTGGCAACGATTAGGTTTCCATTCCATAGAAGCGCAGAAGCTACGGGTGCATCGAGCGGAGAGCCGCTGTAGACGAGCGTCGCGCACACCTTTGTCGGGTGGGTGCATTTGAACGTCTTTCCACCGGGTTGCACGACGATCTCGTCCTTGTAAAGGAGCTGGCTGGCGGGCGTAACCGCGACGACCGTGTTATCGACCCCGTCCACGATATACAGCGTGTCGTTGCAAAGGCTACCGGTTCTCGTGCTGTTGTATTGGAGTCCGGATGGGCCCAGTACGCTCCAACCGGAGCCCTTATTGGTCGCGAAACCGGTTATCACTCGGGTCATTTTCGCCGTGCCGGAGCGACTAACGGGGAGGAATGACAGCTTGACGATCGAGCCGGTCTTGGAATCCCCGACATAGACGTTCTCAGGCGCATACGGCAGCCCGCAGAATGCATCGGCGTCAGCGAACGGGGCCTGGATGGGAGAACCGTAGCTCTTCTGGAGCACGCCGTCCTGATTGAACTCCGTCGCTACGCCGCTGACGAGCCCCGTCCCGTAAACCTCATTTGCCGCAGTGGTTGCATCGCCGTCGCAGCCTTCGAGCTTAGTGCTTTTCGTGAAGGTCGCCGGTTTGGAGTGGGCCTTGGGATTAAGCACCTCGATCGTCGTGCCTTTTCCGGGAGCGCCGGCAGAGTCTTCGAAGTTGCAAACGACCAGTTGCCCCTTCGTGAGGAGCCCGAAGGTCGCTCGGGCCAGCGAGATTGCGCGCGGGCCCTTGTCGCCGTTCTTCGGATCGACCGTCGAGCCAATTTCGATGTCTTTCGTCAATTTTTTTAGAATCGAGGTCGTGTCGTTGGGAACAATGAGACGCGCGTCGGGTGCGGAGATTTGCGATGCAGTTGGAACGGTGTTTCCTCCGCAGGCCGAAGTGGCGAAAAGCGCTCCCGCGGTCAGGATAAACACGCCCTTGTTGAAAGTTGGCACGCTAAACCTCGCTCCTAGTGCAGTGACGATGTTGCTGATTTCGAAGTGCCCCTTTCGTCGCCTGCCGGAGCGACCGACCGCCGTCCGCCTCGTCTCCTGATGGGGCGCAGGCATTTACCAACACCGGGCGAAAGGCCAGTCGCTCGGCGGGAGCTTACTGTTTGGAGCCCTTTTATCTTCGCCTGCCTTATCGCAGGCGCGAGCCTAAAGGAGTGAGTTGATGAATCCGACTGGTTTAGTCAAGTGCGCCGGCGCGCTGATTGCGATCGCGTTATGCTCGGCGTGCAGCGGCGCTCAGGATAACACGGCGATCGCGCCGTCAAGCGCTGCGCTCAGTGCCCGATACGTCGGTAAGACTCTCTGGCTAAACGGCAGGCCGGTAACCGCAGCGCGCGCATATCTCGGCCCGCCACTCCGGTACGCAACGATTGCTCCTGATGCGGGTGAAGGTCGAAAGCGTGAGTACGTCATCAACTACTACGGCAGCTACGCGAGCATTTTCGACTATCCAAAGAGCGATGCGCAGATCGGTACGATCAATGACGTCGGCGGCCAAGGGTGCACGGACGTCCTCTACGGGTACGGCAAGAAGACCATCTGGATCGTCGCGGGCGCGAACCAGATCGTGGAGTACAAAGTCCGCAAGACCGAGCTGGTCAAGACGCTCTCCGTCTCCTTCAGTTTTCCATCCAGCTGCGCGATGGATACCGGAGGCGACCTCGCGATCGGGAACCTTGACGGCGGCCAAGTCGCGATCTTCAAGAACGCCAGCGGCACGCCCACCGTTTATAGCACGGCGATGGACGAAGAGTTCTTCGACGGCTACGACAACCAGGGAAATCTCTTTGCCGACGGCTTTACCGGGGACCGCTCGGGCTTCGCGCTCGTCGAGCTCCCGAAGGGCAGCACCACCTTCAAAACGATCAGCACGAGCAACACAGTCGAGTTCCCCGGCTCCGTGCAGTGGGACGGCACGTACCTCACCGTCTTCGATCAGCTAGCGGACAATATCTATCAATACACCGTCAGCGGGACGACCGCGACGTTGGAGGGCACCATACCGCTCTCGGGTGTCGGCGACTGCGCGCAGACCTGGATCGCCAAGGGCGTCGTCTATTGCGGAGATGCAAGTAACTATGACGGCTCGGTTTTCAGCTACCCAGCCGGCGGTTCGGCGCTCGCGGTCTTCACAGGCGATTTCGTCGAGCCGCTCGGCGTCGTGGCAGCAGAGAAGAGATAATCAACGGAATGAACACCATTGGTTTGGTCAAGTGCGCCGGTGCGCTGATTGCGATCGCGTTATGCTCGGCGTGCAGCGGCGCCCGGGATGACGAGGCGGTCGCGCCCTCGAGCGCTGCGTTCAACGTTCGCTACGTCGGTAAGACGCTCTCGGTGAACGGAAGGCTGGTAACGGCCGCGCGCGCAAATCTAGGTGCGCCACCGCGTTTTGCAACGCTTGCTCCTGACGCGGTGGATGGTCGAAAGCGCGAGTATGTCATTAACTACTATGGCACGTACGCCAGCATTTTCGATTATCCGAAGAGCGATGCGCAGATCGGTACGATCAAAAACGTCGGCGGCCAAGGCTGCTCAGACGTCCTTTACGGTTATGGAAAGCGGACCTTCTGGATCGTTGCGGGCGCCGACCAGATCACGGAGTACAGGGTCCGCAATACCAAGCCGATCAAGACGCTCTCCGTCACGAATGGTTCGCCATCCAGCTGTGCCATGGACAGCAGCGGCGATCTTGCGGTCGGGATCTTGTACGACTACTCCGGGTCGGGTGGCGGCGACATCGTGATCTTCAAGAACGCGACCGGCACGGGGACCATTTACAGCACGCCGTTGGCCAGAGAGTACTTCGACGGTTACGACCCCAACGGGAATCTCTTCTTCGACGGCCTTACCGGCAGCGATGCCTTCAAGCTCCTCGAGCTCCCGAATGGCAGCAGTAAGATCCAAACGATCACCACGAGCAACAAAGTGCAGTTTCCCGGCTCAGTTCAATGGGACGGCACCTACCTCACGGTCACCGATCAGGACACATCGGAGATGTACCGATACACCGTTACCGGAACCAAGGCGACGTTGGAAGGAACCGTATCGCTCGCGGGTGCCAGCGACTGCGCGCAGACCTGGATCGCTAAGGGCGTCGTCTATTGCGGGGACGCGGGTAACGGAGACGGCGAGGTTTACAACTATCCGGCCGGCGGCGCATCGATTGCGGTCTTCACGGGCAATTTTGACCTGCCGCTCGGCGTGGTGGCAGCACGCGAATGAAGATGACCGGTTTAGCGACGTACGCTACTCTCATGCTTGCGCTCGCAATCTGCTCGGCCTGCAGCATGGCAGTCGGGCCGTCGAGTGATGCGCCCAATGTTCGATACGTCGGTAGGATGCTCTCAGTCAACGGTAGACCGGTAACCGCAGGACGCGCGAACCTGAGTGCGCCTCCTCGTTTCGCGACGATTGTTCCCAACCGGCTGCCGGGCCGAAAACACGACTACATCATCAACGATTACAGTAGCTACGCCGCCGTCTTCGACTATCCCAAGAGCACGGACCAGATCGGTAAGATCAATGACGTCGGCGGCCAGGGCTGCTCGGATGTCCTCTATGGCTATGGAAAGCGGACCTTCTGGATCGTCGCGGGCGCCGATCAGATCACCGAGTACCAGACGCGCAATGACGAGCCGATCAAGACGCTCTCCGTCTCCGTCGGTTCGCCGTCCAGCTGCGCCATGGATAGCGCCGGCGATCTTGCAGTCGGGATATTGTACAGCAGCTCCAGCTCGGGTGGCGGCGACATCGTGATCTTCAAGGACGCGAGCGGCTCGGGAACCGTGATGGCCACGCCATTGAGCCAAGAGTACTTCGACGGCTACGATAACAAAGGGAATCTCTTCTTCGACGGCTTTACCGGCAGCGGTTTCTTCCAGCTGGTGGAGCTCCCGAAGGGCAGTAGTACGTTTAAACGGATCACCACCAGCAACAAGGTGGAGTTCCCCGGCTCGGTGCAGTGGGACGGCACCTACCTCACCGTTACCGACCAAGGTACGGCCTCCATGTATCAGTACACCATCAGCGGAACGACGGCGACGTTGGAGGGCACGGTATCGCTCACGGGTTCCAGCGACTGCGCGCAAACCTGGATCGCCAAGGATGTCGTCTATTGCGCGGACGCGCAAGCCGGAAACGGCAAGGTTTTCGACTACCCGGCGGGCGGAACGGCGATTGCAATCCTAGGAAGC
>JASHPI010000241.1 GCA_030038215.1 Vulcanimicrobiota bacterium
GCGCAACATTGGAAGACGTCGGCCTCTCGGTGCATCCGCATCCGACGCTGACCGAAGGCATCATGGAAGCCGCTGAAGCCGCACATGGCAAAGCGATTCACATCCTCAATCCCAAACCGAGATCGCCGATCGGTGTCGGCTAACGCGAAAGTCCTCGATCTTGGGGTGCGCGCATACCGCGAGGTTTGGGAGCTGCAGCATCACTTGCACGAAGCGGTGCGCCAGGGACGCCGGCCCGACACCTGGATCGTCGTCGAGCACCCGCCGGTCATCACCTTAGGACGCGCAGCCAAACGCGAGAACGTCTTGATGGACGGCCGCGAGTTGGCCGCGCGAAATGTCGATCTGGTCGAAATCGAGCGCGGCGGCGACGTCACGTATCACGGGCCGGGTCAGCTCGTCGTCTATCCGATCCTGAAGCTGGAACGCTTCCGCGAGGTGGTGCCGCTGGTACGGGCGCTCGAAGGTGCAGTCATCGATGCCTGCGCGCGCTTCGGCGTACGCGGCGAACGCTGGACCGACCACGCCGGCGTGTGGGTGGGGTGCAATCAGATTTGCGCGATCGGCCTCGCCATCCAACGGATGGTTTCGCTGCACGGCCTAGCGCTTAACGTTTCCACCGACCTGTCGTACGATCGCCTCATCAATCCGTGCGGGCTGACCGATCGCGGCGTGACCTCGCTCTCAAAGGAGCTGCGGCGCGACGTGAGCGTTGCGCAGGCAAAGCGCGTCCTGCTTGAGGAGCTGGCGCGCACGTTTGACGTGGAATTCGGAGAGGCTGCATAAGTGGCGACGACGATCGACCTGATCCGCAAGCCGGATTGGTTGCGCGTTTCGTTGCCGCACGGCGAAACGTACGAGCGGGTGAAGGCCGCGGTGGCGGCGCTTTCGCTCCATACGGTTTGCCGAGAAGCGGCTTGCCCGAACCTCGCCGAGTGCTGGGGAGCCGGCACGGCCACGATCATGATCCTCGGCGACGTTTGCACGCGCGGTTGTCGTTTTTGCAACGTCAAAACGGGTAATCCGCGCGGCCACGTGGATTGGCTCGAGCCACAGCGCGTCGCTGAGGCGGTGCGCGAGCTCGGTTGGAAGTACCTAGTCTTGACGGCCGTCGATCGTGACGACCTGGCCGATGGCGGCGCGCTGGTCTTCGCCAACACCGTCCGTGCAATTCACGAACGCGTGCCGGGCGCGCGGGTGGAGGTGCTCAGCGGCGACTACCGAGGTGATCTCAGCGCGGTGGACATCGTCATGGATGCGAAGCCCGACGTTTTCGCCCACAACCTCGAGACCGTGCGGCGGCTGACGCCGAAGGTCCGCGATAAGCGCGCCGGCTACGATCAATCGCTGCGCGTACTGGCCCATGCCAAAGGCCGCGCCCCTCAAAGGTTCATCAAAACGTCGCTGATGCTCGGCCTCGGCGAAACCGAAGAAGAAATTGAGCGGGCGATGGAGGATGCGCGCTCGGCCGGTGTCGACATCTTCACGATGGGACAGTACTTGCAACCAAGCAAGAAGCATCTGCCGGTGAGCGAGTTCGTGACGCCGGCGAAGTTTACGCGTTTAGGAGCGCTGGCGAAGATTAAGGGCTTTCATCAAGTTGTGTCGAGCCCGCTTTCGCGCAGCTCCTATCATGCCGAACAAGCCTTCGCAAACGAAACGGGAGACTGAAACCTCCGGTATCCGCCTTAGGTTAAAATCACTAACGTGACGAAGGCCTTCCTGAACCGCCCGGTCCTCGCGGCCGTCGCCTCTCTGCTGATCATGATCGCCGGACTGGTCGTGATTCCGGCAATGGCCGTCTCGGAGTACCCGCAAATCGCGCCGCCGGTCGTCACGGTGACGGCAACCTATACCGGCGCGAGCCCGCAAGCCGTCGAAGCGCAAGTCACGACGCCGCTCGAACAAGCGGTCAATACCGTCCAGGGTCTGCGCTACATCAGTTCGCAGAGCGCGCAGACCACCTCGACGATTACCCTCACCTTCAATCTCGGCGTCAACCTGGATATCGCAGCCGCCGACGTGCAGAACGCCGTCCAGTCCTCGCTGGGGCTGCTGCCTGCAACGGTGCAGCAGCTCGGCATCACGGTCGCCAAGAACTCCGGCGCCTTCGTGATGGGCATCGCGCTGACGTCGGACAACAATAAGCTCGATACGTTGGCGATGAGCAACTACGCGCAAATCAACATCGTCAACAATATCTCGCGCGTCCCGGGCGTCTCGCAGGTCATCATCTTCGGTCAGCGCCAGTACTCGATGCGCATCTGGCTCAATCCGGTCAAGCTCGCTGCGCAGGGGCTGGACGCCACCGACGTGGTCACCGCGCTCCAGCAACAGAACGCCGAGGTCGCCGCCGGCAGCATCGGGGCGCCGCCCGCGCCCCCCGGCCAACCGTTCACGTACACGGTCAACGCGCTTACGCAGCTTTCGGATCCCAACCAGTTCGCAAACATCATCTTGCGGGCAAATCCGAACGGCGGCTACGTCCGCCTCGGCGACGTCTCGCGTGTCGAGCTAGGCGCCCAAGACTACAGCGTCGACCTGCGCTTTGACGGCCACGCCCAGACCGTCGGCCTCGGCGTGCTTCAGTACCCGACCGCTAACGCGATTCAGGTTTCGAAAGCGGTCATCGACGAGATGCATCAGCTCGCACCGCAGTTTCCGGCCGGCATGAACTGGACCGTCGCCTTCGACGTGACGACCTACGTCGCCGAATCCGTCAAGGAAGTCGTGCTGACGCTGCTGATGTCGATCGTACTGGTCGTGCTCGTCATCTTCGTCTTCTTACAGAACCCGCGATCGACGCTGATTCCGGCCTGCACGATCCCGGTCTCGCTGATCGGCACCTTCTTCGTGATGCAGCTCTTCGGCTTCACGATCAATGTGATCACGCTCTTCGGGTTGACCCTCGCGACCGGACTGGTCGTGGACGACGCCATCGTCGTCATCGAAAACATCGCGCGGCACATGGAGATGAACAAGGGCAAGCAGACCGGCATCGCCAGCGCGGCCGAAGCGATGCGCGAGATCCAAAGCGCCGTGGTGGCGTCCTCGCTCGTGCTTTTGGCCGTCTTCGTCCCGGTCGGTTTTCTGCCCGGCACGACCGGCCAGATCTACAAACAGTTCGCGTTGACGATCGCCGCTTCGATTACGATCTCGCTCTTCATGGCGCTGACGCTGGCGCCGGTTCTTTCGGCCCGACTGCTCACCGGCGAATACGAGTCGCGCGCCGCCTTCTTCCGCGCCTTCAACGCAGGCTTCAAGCGATTCCGCGACTGGTACGCGCGCATGCTGCCGATGATGTTCCGGCGGCGCTGGCCGATCTTCGGCGTCTTCATCGGCGCGCTGCTGCTCACGCTCGTGCTTGCGTCGAGGACGCCGCAAGGCTTCCTGCCCGATGAAGACAACGGCTATTTCATCATGCTGCTTCAGTCGCCTGAGGGCACGTCGCTCCAAGGCCAACAAGCGACCGCGCGAACGGCCGAGCAGCTTATCCTCGCGCAGCCCGAGGTCGAGCACCTCTTCGACGTTGGCGGCTTCAGCTTTACGGGTTCCGCCCCGAACCGCGGCATCATGTTCGCGCTGCTCAAGCCCTGGGGCGAGCGCAAGACCCCGGCTTGGTGTCAGCTGATCTTCCTGTTCGCGCATCCCACTCAATGCACCGGACACTCGGCGTTTGCCGTCGAGCAGCGGCTCAACTACCTCTTCTTCTCGAAGATCCCGCAAGCGCAGATTTTTGCCTTCAATCCACCGCCCATCAACGGTGTCGGCAACTACGGCGGCTTCCAGTTCGAGCTGGAAGACCGCGGCAACGTCGGCTTGACCAACCTGATGAACGCAGCCTATGCGATGATGGGCGCAGCCGCCAAAGATCCGCGCCTCCAAAACGTCTTCACGCAGTTCCGGATCGACTCGCCGCAGATTGAAACCGACATCGACCGCAATAAAGCCACCTCAATCGGCGTGTCGCTGCAAGACATCTTCGATACGATGGAAGTCCAGCTCGGCTCGCTGTACGTCAACAACTTCACCTACCTCAACCGGGCTTGGCAGGTCAACGTCCAAGCCGATGCGCAGTTCCGCAACACCGTCTCTTCGCTCGAAAATCTGTACGTGCACTCGAGCTCTGCACCGGGCATTGCGGTCGCGCCGAACGCGGTGGTGACGCCCGAGCCCGGCGACGCGAGCACGGCGACGAACGCCACGGGAACGGTCATGATACCGCTCGCCAGCCTGATGAAGGTCCACCGCGTTCTCGGCCCGCCGATCATCACGCACTACAATCTCTATCGCAGCATCGAGCTGGACGGCAGCAACACGCCGGGCACCAGCACCGGCTCGGCTCTTTTGGCGATGGAACAGATCGCCGCGAAGGTGCTGCCCAAGGGGGTTACCTACGAGTGGACGGGCTTGCAACTCGACCAGATCGCGGCCGGACCGCTGACGCTCGAGATCTTCATCCTCGCGCTGATCTTCGTCTTCCTGGTGCTCTCGGCGCAGTACGAGAGCTATATCGATCCGCTCATCGTGCTCATGGCGGTTCCCACCGCGCTGCTCGGCGCGCTGCTCTTCATCAACCTGCGTCACCTCCCGATACCCTTCCTCTTCGATCCGTCGCTCTCGCAAGACGTCTATGCGCAGGTCGGCTACGTCATGCTCATCGGCTTAGCGAGTAAGAGCGCCATTTTGATCGTCGAGTTCGCCAATCAGCAGCTGCGCGAAGGCGCGACCGTCGTGCAGTCCGCGATGCGCGCAGCTCAGACACGGTTGCGTCCGATTCTCATGACGTCGATCGCCTTCGTCATCGCGGTAATTCCGCTGGTCTTCGCTTCGGGCGCCGGCGAGGCGGCGCGTCACTCCCTCGGCACGGTTGTCTTCGGCGGCATGCTGATGTCGACGGTGCTCAACTTGGGCATCACGCCGGTTCTGTACGTCATCATCAAGTCGTTGGAACTGCGCGGAAAGCAACCGCGCGGCAACGGCCACGTTGCGGGCGAGGTCAGCCCAGAACCGTCCGCGCCACCAATCGGCGTGTAGGGCCTGATTCGGCCCAGCTCTTCGTCGCCTCGACCTGAACCAAATCAGAACTTCCCTAGAGGAACTGCGCAGCACGAGGGCAACTCCTTGAAGAACGCCTGATAGATTTAATAACCGTTGTCATCGGCACTGCCGGGGAGTTGCGCATGCTCAGATCCTTCCGCATGGCCGCCATCGGAGTCGTGGCGCTGTCGTTCGTTTTGCGGGCCGCTCCCGCAATCGCCGACGGCACCGAAGACGTTTACGAACAATCGATCGTTCCGGGCGCGAACACCGCAATCAAGAACTTTCTCGAAGAGCAGCAGCGCGAGCGCGCCCAAGCAAAGCGCCAAGCTGCGGTTGCAAACTCGACGGTCGCGCAGGCGCCTCCCGTCAGCCAACCGCCGGTTGGGCCGCAGATCGGCCTCCCACCCGGCTTAACGTGGACCGCCGATCTTTCGATGGCCAAACCCTTCGGAAACATCGGATCCTACGGCAATCAAGGCTGGCTGATGGGCGGCGGCGACCTTTCGGTGGGCTACGGAATCAACTGGTCGACGCGCGTGGTCGCGAGCATGTTCCAGCTCCAACACTGGCCGGTCGGCTTCAACACCGGACTCGTTCCGGTCTACTTAGCTGGATTCCGCAATCCGGTCGGCTGCGCCGATCTCTCGGGCGGCACTGCCTGCGGCCCGGGTACGGGGCGCAACATCAACGTGCGCACCAAGGACACCTTCGGCGTCTTCATGCTGCAGAAGCTCCTCCTGATCAAGCCCGACGTGCTGCCGCTTCCCCTGCCGATCGTTGTTTCGCCGACGTACGTGGCGCGCGGCGGAACGATCGGCTTTTCGCCCAACAACAACGACGTCGTTCCGTTCACCTACAACCTGCCCGATGGCCCGGTCGAGAATATTCCGGTGCGCACGGCGCAATACTATGCCGTCGCGCTGACGCTCCCGTTTCTGAAGACGCCGAAGATGTTCGGCACGTTCACGGTGGCGCCGCAGTGGCTCGTCCACACCGCGGGGGCGAACGTCGGCAACTCGATGCAGTTGCCACAGGTACTCTATTTGGAGTACACGCCGTTGCGTGGCACGACCCTCTTCTTCGAGCCGCAGAGCGCGCGCGACTATCTCCCGACGGATCCGTATCCGGAACATCTGATCGCGTATTTCTTGGGAGTCTCGCAGCGCCTAACGAAGTACAGCTTCGTTCAAGTCGTGCTCAATAGCGGCAACCCGACCAACGAAGGGCCTGATGGCGTGGTCGGAATCAAATGCTTGACCGTCCAGCAAGCGCTGAACAACACCTGCGGCCTGGCAATCGGCGGTCTGAAAGCCACCCAGCTGCAGCTTCAGTTCGGCCTCGGCTCGCCGGCCGTCTTCCCGTTGTGAGATTGCGAGGTACGTCATGATGCGTTCGTACGCAAAGAAACTGATAACGCTGCCTCTGCTGGCAGCGCTGGCGTCATGCGGCGGTGGAGGTGGAAGTCCCGGCGTTGCTCCACTTCCGGCCACGCGCGCAAACGCGCCCCATTCGCACTCGTCGATTCTGGCGCGCATCGTCGGCGTCGGCGACAGCCTCACCGCCGGCTATCAATCCAACGGCTTTCTCGGCGAAACCGACGTTCATAATCCGCTCGCTCCCGGAACGCAGCTGCCGCCCGGCCAAGAGAACGGGTGGTGGGCTCTACTCGACGAGCAGTCTTCGGGCTTACCGCTCGAAACCGCGATCAAGCGAATGTACGATCCGGCGGTCAGTCCGCTGCCGTTGATCAAGGGGCCGGGTCTGAACGATCTCATCGTGCCGTCGACGCAAACGCCGCCCGTGCCCTTCGGATCGTTGATAACCGGCGATACCTGCACCGCCAATCACGGCTTCAATCTGGCCGGCTTTCGCTTTCGCGGGATGGGACGGGTGCGCTTGAATTCGACGTCGACGATGATCCGTGACGTCGGCGTTCCCGGTCTGACGTTGCACGAAGCCAACGTCCTCCATCAGCCGCAGAGCTCGACCTGCAAGCAGCTTCCCGGCATCGTGGGATTGCTCAACATGGTCGTCGCCGACGAGAGCGGCACGTTTTGGCCGGTGCTCGGCAACTTCATTCACCTCCAGGGCAATCTCACCGACGTCAACGCCGCGGCCTCGGTCCATCCGACGCTCGCCACCGTCTGGCTCGGCGCCAATGACGTCCTCAAGTACATGGGCAGCGGCGGACGCTTTCTCGGCGGCGATATGACGCCGGGTCAGGTCTCGCAGGATCTGCACCAAACGATTGGGACGCTGCAGCACGCCGGCGCCAAGGTCGTGATCGCGAACCTGCCCGACATCCTCGAGACCGGCTACTTCCAGCGCGTGACGATTCCGCATCTCAAGCGAGACTGCGCATTGCGTACCTATGCCTATTGCTTGATCAACGCAGCCACCGGGTTGCCGGCCTCGTATCTCACGCCATATTTCAAGCAATACGGTCTCGTAACACCTAACGGCTGCACGCCGACCTCGTTAACGAAGCCATGCGGCTATCTCACGCTGTCGGGGGTGGTCACGGTAATCCAATATGCCAGCGCTTTCGAGGGCGAGCTGCCCGATTTGGACTGCGCGGTGCCGGCGCCGAAATGTACGCCCGTGCCGGGCAGCGGTCTGGGCAGCAACTACATCACGCCCAAGTTCGCCGCGCGGGTTCAGGAGCTGAACAATGCGGTCAATCAGGGCATCGACGCGGCTGCAAGCTCCACGCGCGTGCCGCTGGTCGATGTCGAGACGATCTTCCGCGGTCTGGCGAGCGGCGATCCGTCAAATCCCTATTTCGCGGCCGCCGCGAGCATCAATCCGGGCGTTTGCTGCACGCTCGGCTATTTGTACGGAATCCTCAGCTTCGACGGGTTGCATCCGTCCAACACCGGTTATGCGCTGATCGCCTACAACTTCATCAAGGTCATCAATCAAGCGTACGGCACGCACATCCCGGAGGTCGACATACGCGCGGTCTACGACGGCACGCGCTGCTCAGACAAACGCTACTGCTTCCCGGACCCGTTCGCGCCGCCTAACGACGCGTCGTAACAAGCATCGGCGCGTCGCGCAGCCCGTTGCGGGCGTGGCTTACCGAACTCGCAACGATCGTCCTCCGGTTCGACCGATCGTCGCTCGAGCCCGGATTCGTACTGCGCTGCACGACCGGTGTCGCGATTCCGCTCGTGGCGGCCACGCTGCTCGGTCACCCTGCAGCTGGCGTAGCCGCCGCCCTAGGTGCCTTCATTACCGGCTTCACCTCGCTGCAGGGCGTCTACCGAACGCGCATGACCGCGGTGCTCGCAGCGGCATTCGGCATGGCGCTGACGAGCTTCGTCGGCGCGCTGGCCGCGAACTCGACGGTCGCGATCGTTGCCGCAACCGCCCTTGCCGGCTACGCCTACGGCATCGTGGCGCAGCGCGGGCAGGCAGCTTCGACGGTTGCGCTCAACTCGCTGGTCGCGTTCGTGCTTTTTTCGGCTCAAGCTGCGCGGCCGCTCGGCGCCCTCGAGCAATCGGCGCTGGTCTTTGCCGGCGGCCTCATCCAAGCGGCGTTGTTGCTCTTGGCTTGGCCCCTCGCGCGATTGGACGTCGAACGCGCGACGCTGGCCGACGCGTACCGTAACCTAGCCGCGTACGCGCGCGCAATCGCGCAAGGCTCGTCGACGCTGCCCCCGATGGCGCCCTTCGTCGCCGCGCGCCGAATCCTCGCCGATGCGCAGCCGTTCGCCCGCGCCGGCGAGATGGCGCGGGTGGATCGCATCTTAGAGGACACCGAAGCGATTCGCAATCGCTTGGGCGCTGTCGACGCGATCGTGGCGCAAGAGGCTGATGGCCGCGATCTGCGCGCGCTGGCAAACGTCGTCGCCACGCATCTCTTGGCGATCGCGAAGGTGCTGGCCGGCGATCGCGGGCAGGATCTCGAAGCCGTCCGCGACACGACGATAGCGGCATTCGATCGCTACGAGGCTTCGCTTGCAGCCGATGCGTTGGAGCGCCCGATCGCCGACGACTTGCTGACGCACCTGCGCGATGCCACGCAGGCAGCGATGATGCTCTCCACCGGACGGCTTCTCGGATTCAGCCTCGTTTCGAAGCCGCGTCTCGGTTCGTACGTCGAGAATCGCACCGTCTGGTTCGGCCGCGATTCGCTGCGCTTTGCGATCGTGCTCTCGATAGCCATGATCTTGGGCCGGCATTTCGCCGCCGATCGCGGCTATTGGATCCCGCTCACTGCGGCTTTGGTGCTCAAACCCGACCTACAGACGACCTTCGTGCGCGGGATAGCGCGGATCGCCGGCACGCTGCTCGGCGCGGTCGTCGCAACGGCCGTCATCGCACTCGTGCGCGGAAACGGCGAACTGCAAATCGTCGCAACGATTCTCGCTGCAGCAGCGGCGTACCTTACGTTCAATCCGAACTACGGCGTCTTCACGCTCTCGATCACGTCGTTCGTGGTGCTCGTGCTCGCCATCCGAGGGTTACCGGGCACGACGACGCTCGACGCGCGAGTACTCGACACCCTCGCGGGCGGCACGCTCGCCATGCTCGGCTATCTCGCACTGCCGAGCTGGGAGCGCAAGCGCACTCGGGCTTTGCTCGCCGATCTCATCGCAGCGCAATTCAAACTGGCCGATGCGATTCTCCATGCGTACGCCAACCCGTCGATAGCAGCGCGCGACGCGATCGAGCGCAAACAGGCAACAATCTGGAAGATTCGCGCCACGGTCGAAGCCTCGATCGATCGCACCCGGCGCGAGCCCTATAAGCCGCACACGATCGGCGCCGCCCGCGCGCTTCGAATTCTCGCTGCGTCGCAACGCTTCGCGTTGGCGAACCTGGCGCTCGAGACCGGACTCGACACGCTGGACTCGATACCAAACGCCGGCGCGCTCCTTCCATTCGCCGATGCGTTGAACGCCCGAATGGAGGCGCTCGCCGGAGCCTTGCGCGAGTCGCGACGCCTTGGCGCCGACGATTCACTCGCCGGCGCCTTCGCGCATCTCCAAAGCGCGCTCGATCCATCCAATCCCGAGTCGCGCTTCGTCCTCGACCATGCCCGCGGCTACCTCGAAGCGACGACGCGTCTCGCGCGTCTGGTCGGCGTCAAGTGAGTAAGACGCCGGCTCAGGCGTAAATTCCGCGCAGCTTTAGTGCTTTGACGACACGGTCGATCGCAAGCGTATAGGCGGCCGTTCTCAACGTCGCTCCACGCAGCTTTGCGATCGCGCGAATCTGGCGCAAGTTGGTGAGCAGAAAATCCTCCAAACGCTCGTTGACCTCCGCCTCCTTCCAGAAGAAGCCCATCCGGTCTTGGGCCCATTCAAAATAGGAAACGGTGACGCCGCCGGCATTGGCCATGATATCGGGAATGACGACGATGCCGCGCTCTCTGAAGATGCGATCGGCCTCGGGAGTGGTCGGGCCGTTGGCGCCCTCGACGATCAACTTCGCCTGCACCTTGGCCGCGCTCTCGGGCGTAAAGGCTTTCTCCAGCGCCGCCGGAACGAGCACGTCACACGGACCGGTCAACAGCTCGAGGTTGGTCATCTTCTCCCCGCCCTTGAAACCTTCGAGCGTCCCAACCTTCGCCGCGTGCTCGATCGCCGCGTTGATAAAGATACCGCTCTCGTTGTAGTAAGCACCGGTGATGTCGGAGATCGCGACGATCCTGCAGCCGCGCTCCTCAAAAAGCTTCGCCGCATAGCGGCCGACATTTCCGAAACCTTGAATCGCGATCCGCGCCTCTTCGGGCTGCAAACCCATCTCGGCCATCTCGTCGAGCGCGCAGATCGTCACGCCGCGACCGGTTGCCTCGACGCGGCCGCGCGAGCCTCCGATTTCGAGCGGTTTGCCGGTGACGACGCCGGGCATGTTCTGCCGAACGTGCATCGAGTACGTGTCCATGAACCACGCCATGACCTGCGGCGTCGTGTTGACGTCGGGAGCCGGAACGTCTTTGTCGGGACCGACGATCTCGACCAGCTCCGCGGCGTAGCGGCGCGTGATGCGTTCGAGCTCGTTGGACGAGAGCGTGCTGGGATCGCAGGTCACGCCGCCTTTAGCGCCACCGAAGGGCAGATCGACGACCGCGCACTTCCAGGTCATCCAGAAAGCGAGCGCCGTCACCTCGTCGAGCGTCACACCGGGATGGTAGCGAATTCCCCCTTTGGCTGGTCCGCGCGCGAAGTTGTACTGGACGCGATAGCCGGTGTAGACTTCGAACTCGCCCGAATCGCGCTGGAATGGAATCGAGAAGATAATTTGACGCGACGGATGGGTGAGGATGCGGCGCATCCCCGCGTCGAGCTCGAGGAGATCGGCGGCTTCGTTGAAGTAGGCGATCGCATCGCCGAATACCGAGACCTCGCGCACCGAGGCACCCGCGAGAGTCGAAGGACGCAGAGAAGTGGTCATTACCGGAATCTTTGCGCTTTCCGTGGCGCAGCCCCTTGGCTTAGCAGCCTCTTGCCTTAGACGTTGAATCGAAAGTTGACGACGTCGCCTTCCTGCATGACGTATTCCCGCCCCTCGCTGCGCACGCGGCCGGCGGCTCGCAATGCTTCCATCGTGCGGTACTGCACGTAGTCGTCGTACGCGACGATCTCGGCCCGAATGAAACCGCGCTCGAGGTCGCTGTGAATCGTGCCCGCCGCTTGCGGGGCCTTGGTGCCGCGCCGGATGGGCCAGGCGCGGGCCTCCTTCTCTCCGGCGGTCAGGAACGTCATCAGCCCCAGCATCTCGTATCCCGCGCCGGCAAGCTCGTCGAGCCCGCCGCGGGCGATGCCCAGCTCGCGCCGAAACTCGCGGGCCTCGCCCTCCGGCAGCCCGGCCAGCTCCTCTTCGACCTTGCCGCAAAGCACCACCGCGCGTCCACCCTCTTGGACGGCAAGCTGTTGGACGGCCACGGCCAGCGGCCCGGGGTGCGCGATCTGCCCCTCGTCGATATTCGCAACGTAGAGCAGCGGCTTGGCGGTCAGGAGAAACGATTCGGCGGCGACTTCGGCCTCGAGCGTGCCGGGCGTGAAGGTGCGGGCCGGGCGACCCGCTTCCAACGCTGCGGTCAAACGCTCGGCGGCGGCGAGGCGCTCACGTAGTGAGGGAGTCGCGCGAGCCTCACGCTCGAGCCGTTCCAGGCGTCTACGCATCGAGGCGAGGTCGGCGAGCGCCAATTCGATCGCCACGATCTCACTGTCGCGCTCGGGGTCGGGATGGCCCTCGACGTGCGTGACGTTCGCGTCCTCGAAGCAGCGGATCACCATCGCGACCGCGTCCGTCTCGCGAATGTGGCTCAGAAACGCGTTCCCGAGGCCTTGCCCGGTGCTGGCGCCGCGAACCAGCCCGGCAATGTCGACGAAGCGGACGGTCGCCGGCACGATCCGGCGCGCGTCGACCAACCGCCGCAAGACCGGGAGGCGTTCGTCGGGGACCGCGACCTCACCGACGTTCGGTTCGACGGTCGCAAACGGATAGTTCGCTGCAAGGGCTTGG
>JASHPI010000026.1 GCA_030038215.1 Vulcanimicrobiota bacterium
CCCTCCTCGCCTTCGGTCGTCACCGCGATCACGAGCTCGGCGTCCCCTTCGAAGACGATCTGCGTCGGCGTGACCAGGCGAAACGCCAGCGTGTTAGGCACGGGCCATCTTCTCGGCGTTCTCCTTCACTTCGTCGATCGTCCCGGCATAGAAGAACGCTCCCTCCGGCAAGTCGTCGACTTTGCCTTCGAGGATCTCCTTGAACGAGGCGATGGTGTCGGAAAGCTTGACGTATTTGCCCGGACGCCCCGTGAACTGCTCGGCCACAAAGAACGGCTGTGAGAAGAAGCGCTGAATGCGGCGCGCTCGCGCGACGGTAACTTTGTCCTCTTCGGAGAGCTCTTCGACGCCGAGGATCGCGATGATGTCTTGCAGATCTTTGTACCGCTGCAGCACTTCTTGCACTCCGCGGGCGACCTGATAATGCTCCTCGCCGACGATCTGCGGATCGAGAATGCGCGACGTCGAAGCGAGCGGATCGACGGCGGGATAGATGCCTAGCTCGGAGATCGGCCGCGAGAGCGCCGTCGTCGCGTCGAGGTGCGCGAAGGTCGTCGCCACGGCCGGATCAGTGTAATCGTCGGCCGGAACGTAGACCGCCTGCACCGAGGTGATCGAGCCTTTGCGCGTCGAGGTGATGCGCTCTTCGAGCGTGCCCATGTCCGTGCCGAGCGTCGGTTGATAACCGACCGCCGACGGCATCCGCCCCATCAGCGCCGAGACCTCGGAGCCGGCCTGCATGTACCGGAAGATGTTGTCGATGAAGAGCAGCACATCAGCGCCCAGCTCGTCGCGGAAGTACTCGGCCATCGTTACGCCGGTCAGCGCGACACGGAAGCGAACACCGGGAGGCTCGTCCATCTGACCGAAGACGAGCGTGGTCTGCGCCAGAACGCCCGATTCTTTCATCTCGAGCCAGAGGTCGTTGCCCTCGCGCGTACGCTCGCCCACGCCGGCAAAGACCGAAAAGCCCTTATGAACGTAGGCGATGTTACGGATAAGCTCCTGAATCAGCACCGTCTTTCCGACACCGGCGCCACCGAAGAGGCCGACTTTGCCGCCGCGCGTGTAGGGCGCCATCAGATCGATGACCTTGATGCCGGTCTCGAAGACTTTGGAGGTCGGATCCTGGTACTTGAAATCGGGCGCCGCGCGATGAATCGGCCAGCGGGCCGCCTCTTCGACCGGCGCGTCGCTGTCGATCGTCTCGCCGAGCACGTTGAAGATGCGCCCGAGCGTGCCTTTGCCGACTGGAACGCGAATCGGCTCGCCGGTGCTCGTCACGGCGGCGCCGCGCACGAGGCCGTCGGTCGAGCCCATCGCCAGACAGCGTACTTGGTTGTCGCCGAGCTCGTCCTGCACCTCGAGCGTGAGCTCGCGAGGCGCCATGGCCGAGCCCGCCAGCTCGGCGGTGCCTTGCGCCGCGACGCCGTTACCCGATGCTCGCGTGTCCTCGTTGACGTTGACGGTCAGCGCGTCGTTGATCTTCGGCAGTGTCTCCGGCGTAAACTCGACGTCGACGACGTTTCCCGTGATCTGGGCGACCTTACCAACAGCAGCAGCCATTTCTAAGACTTTCCTTTCACTCCACACCGAGGGCTTCGGCGCCCGCGACGATTTCAAGCAGTTCTTTGGTGATCGCGGCTTGACGCGCGTTGTTCATCTCGATCGTCAGCTCGTCGATCAGCTTCGAGGCGTTGTCGGTCGCATTGGTCATCGCTACGAGCTGCGCGGCGAAGAACGCGGCGTCGGTTTCGAGCATCGCCGCGTAGATGGTGAACTCGAGATACTTGGGCAGCAGTCGCGAGAGCACGAACTCCGGCGACGGAGCGAACTCCACTTCGCCGCGCGGTGCCGATTGCTTCTCGTCAGGCTGTCCGGCGAGCTCCGCGAGATCCGCGGCGACGATTGGGACGAGCTTGCGGGTGACCGGGCGCTGCGACATCATCGAGACCAGCTGTTGGGAGATCAACACAATCTCGCCGATCGCGCCGTGCGTAAAATCGTCGCTGACTCGCTGCGAAACCTCGCGGGCCGTAGCGACCTTCGACTGCGCGCCGAGCGCCCACGCCGGAAAGTCCGGGATTCCCATGCGGCGCACCGCGTTACGCGCCTTGAGCCCGACCGCATAGTAGCGCACCGCGCGCTCGCGCGCGAAATCGTCGGCCGCGCGGATGACGTTGGCATTGAAGGCGCCGGCCAGGCCCTTGTCGGCGGTCATCAGGATCACGCCGGCCGGCGCGTCCGCCTGGCCGGGTTTCATGAAGGGGTGGTCGACGGACGAGACCGCATGCATCAGTTCGCGCAGCATCTCAGCCAGCGCGTCGGCATACGGACGCGCCTCCTTGCGCGCGGTTTCGGCGCGCCGGATTTTTGCCGCAGCGACCTGTTTCATCGCCTTGGTTATCTGCTGCGTGTTCTTCAGCGACCGGATCCGGTCGCGCAAGTCTCGTACGGTGGGCACGCTTTAGAAGCTCTTGTTGAAGGCGGTTAGGGCATCGTCGAGCTGTTTGCGTGTGTCGTCGGAGAGTTGACCGCTCTCGGCAATCGCTGCGGGGATGTTCGGGTGCTGGTTGTGAAGGAAGTCGATCAGACCGCTCGCCCAGTTCGCAAGGCGGTCCGTCGGAACGTCCTTCACGAAACCGTTGGTTGCGGCATAGATGAGCGCGACCTGATCTTCCATCGGCTGCGGCTGGTATTGCGGCTGCTTCAGCAGCTCCGTCAGCTTCTCGCCCCGCGCCAGCTGATTTTGCGTCGCCTTGTCGAGATCGCTGGCGAGCTTTGCGAACGCCGCGAGGTCGCGGTACTGCGCCAGCTCCAGCTTCAGTTGACCGGCAACTGACTTCATCGCCTTGGTCTGCGCGGCGCCCCCAACGCGCGAGACCGACAGACCGATGTCGACCGCCGGTCGAATGCCTTGGAAGAAGAGCTCCGGCGTCAGATAGATCTGGCCGTCGGTGATCGAGATGACGTTGGTCGGAATGTAGGCGGAGAAGTCGCCGGCCTGCGTTTCGATCACCGGCAGCGCGGTCATCGACCCTCCGCCCATCTCGTCGGAGAGCTTGGCGGCGCGTTCGAGCAGTCGCGAATGCAGGTAGAAGATATCGCCCGGATAGGCCTCGCGACCCGGCGGCCGTCGCAGCAAGAGCGACATCTCGCGGTACGACTGCGCATGTTTGGTGAGGTCGTCGTACACGATCAAAACGTCCTTGCCGGCATACATCAGCTCCTCGGCCATGGCACAACCGGCAAACGGCGCCAGCCAGCGAAGCGAAGCCGCCTCCGACGGGCTGATCGCCACGATCGTCGTGTAGGCCATCGCCCCCTTCTGCTCGAGGACCTGTGCGAGTGCTGCGACGGTCGAGTTCTTCTGACCGATGGCGACGTAGATGCAGAAGACGTTGCGCCCCTTCTGATTGATGATAGTGTCGATAGCGATCGCCGTCTTCCCGGTCGAGCGGTCGCCGATGATGAGCTCGCGTTGGCCCTTGCCGATCGGAATCAGCGCGTCGAGGACGCGCAGACCCGTCTGCAACGGCTGTTTCACGGGCTGTCGCTGGATGACGGTCGGCGCGATGTTTTCGAGCGTGCGTAAGCGCGTCGTCTCGATCGGACCCTTGCCGTCGATCGGTTGGCCGAGCGGATCAACGACGCGTCCCAGCAGCGCTTCGCCGACCGGCACCGATGCGATACGCCCGGTGCGCCGCACCTTGTCGCCCTCTTTGATTTCATCGTCGGGTCCCATGATGACGACGCCGACGTTATCCTCTTCGAGGTTGAGCGCAACGCCGAGCAGGCCGTTGGGAAACTCGACTAGCTCGGACGAGCGTACGCCGCGCAGTCCATAGACTCGCGCGAGATTTGCACCGACCGAAATCACGGTGCCGACCTCGTCCTCTTGGACTTCGGTCTTGAACTGCTCGATCTGCTGTTTGAGAATGCCGGCGATTTCGTCAGCGTTTATCATCGGTCAACTTTCCTTACGTTTGGAGTTGAGGAGCCAATCCATCAGTTGCTCGCGGAGAGTTCTCGCGCTAAGGCTTCGAGGCGCCCGGCGATGGTCGCGTCGATGCGGCGGTCGCCCATCAGAATTCGGACTCCTCCGATAACGCTCGGATCCACGACGCGCGTCACTTCGAATTTCTTGCTGTACTGGCGCTGAAGCTGCGCGAGGATGCTCTCCACCTCCGCCTCTTCGAGGTCTCGGGCCGAGGTGAGCCTGAGCATTTCCACGCCGCGCGCAGTGAGCTGCAGTGACCGGTATTGCGCGACGATCGCGCCGAGCAGCCCCTCGCGCCGTTTGCGGACCAGAAGCAGCAGTGTGTTCAACGCGATCTCATCGACCTTTCCCTGGAAGGCGTTGCGCAGCACGCGTTCCTTCTGGTCGCGTTCGATGACCGGGGCGACGAAGAAGTCGTGAATCTCGCCGCGCTCTCCGATTGCCGCCGCGATCGCCGACAGGTCCTCACCCACGCGATCGACCGCGTTGCGTTCCTGCGCCAGCGACGCGACCGCGATAGCATAGCGGCGGGCCAGCGTCTCGTTAACCATGGACGCTACCTTCGAGCGAACCGATGAACCCTTCGATGACGCGCGCGTCGACTGCGGCGCCAACCCGTTGCGTCGCATCCTCGCGCGCAACGCGCAAGGCTTGCGCGACCAACTCGGCACGAAGGTTCAGCACCGCGGCGGCGCGGGCCCGTTGCAGCTCTTTGTTAGCGTCCTCCAGCACGCGCTGACCGGCTTCGTTCGCTTCCGCAATCGCGGCTTGGCGTTCGTGCTCGGCCTGACGCTGGGCGCGTTGCGCGATCAGCTCCGCATCGTGACCCGCGGTGTGGATCTCCTCGCGCAGCAGGTCGAGCGCCGCTTTTGCCTCGGAGCGATGACGTTCGGCCTCGGCGATCTGCTGGTTGCTGCGTGTTTGGGCCGCTAGAAAGACCGGCATGAGCCAGCGCTGCCACGCATAGACGAGCACGCCGATAAAGACGATCGACGAGACCACCTGGCTCCAGACCGAGATCTCGAGATAGAGCCTGTCGGTCACGCCGTCGCCTCGGGAACCGCTCGCTCGAGCATGACGTCGGCGATCCGCCGAACGGCGTCGCGTTCGCCGGCACGCGCAGCATCGAGCTCGGCGCGGACCGTGCGGTCTGCCTCGTCCACGATGCCCTGCGCGTCGCGCGCATAGCGGCTCGAAATCTCCGCCGTTTCGTTCGAAGCCACGGCTCGCGCTGCAGCGATCTGATGCTGCGCTTCGCGCCGCGCCGCGTTGCGAACGCTCTCAGCCTCGGCGCGCAGGCTGTGTGCCTCGGCTTGATAGCGATCGTAGTCCGAAACGAGGCCGTTGATGTAGGCTCGGCGCTTGCTGATCGCCGCCGCCACCGGCCGCAAAAAGACGACGTTCAGCACCGCAAAGAAGATCACGAAGTTGATCAGCTGCACGAACAGGGTCCCGTCAAGCGAGAGAAAAGACATCGAGCCTTCTAATGGACCAGCGCCGAGATGATCTGCGGAACCCTCGCGACGACGAGCAGAATGTAAAAGGAGAGTGCGATCGCGATGAACGGCACGGCTTCCAGGACACCGACGCCCAGAAACATGAAGAGGAAGATGTTAGGACGCGCCTCGGGCTGGCGCGCGATCGCCTCGACCGCTTTCGAGGCCACGGTGCCGTCGCCGACCGCCGAGCCGAACGCGACCCCGGAGATGATGATGCCGAAGCAGATCACCGCCGCCGCTGCAATTAACGCTTCAGGATTCAAGTCAGTACCTTTCTAATGGTCGTCGGCAAGCGCCAGCGAGAGATAGACGATTGCCAGCAGGGTGAAAACGAAGGCTTGGATCGTTCCAACAAAAAAGTTGAAGAACTGAATCAAAATCGGCACGACCGCTACACCGATCGACAGGTTGAAGAAGCCGATCGTTATGTGCGCCAAGATGATCGATGTAACGATCACAAAAAGCAGCTCACCCACGAAAATGTTGAAGAAGAGCCGCGCGGCCAGGGTCACCGGTCGAAGAATCTCATCCAGGATGTTGACGGGCAAGAGCGCCGGAAACGGCCGTAAGACGTGTCCCAGATACGAGAGGCCTTTCTTGCGAAATGCCGTCACTTGAATCAAGAGGAAGACGGTCAGCGCCAGCGGGACGACGGTGTTGAGATCGGCGGTCGGCGACCCCCCAAAAGGAAGACCGAGCGCTTTGAACGGCAGCATCCCGAACTGGTTGAGCAAGAATATGAAGATGAAGAGCGCTACGAAAAACGGAACGAACGGTTCGCCGGCTTCACCGAGCACGCTCGTGACGAGGTCGGCAATGTAATTGAACACCGCTTCCAGGATCGCTTGCCTGCGCAGCACGTACGGCGATCGGTAACTGGCGCCGATCCAGCCGAAGAACACCAATGCGATGATCATGACGAGCCAAGTCGTCACGATCGTATCCGCGTGGACCTTTCCCAGCACGGGCAGGTGCCACAGAATGTGTTCTCCGATGTGTTCGTGATGTTCTTGCACGGACTATTCTGGCTTCCGTAGGAACGCTCGCGATGCGCTGTGCGCGTACATCGCGAGTGGTAAAAAGAAACCGACGAGAAACGGTCCCAGCGACCACGGCGGTCCTCGAACCGCCAGGGCTGCGGCTACTATACCGAAGCCCGCCAAGCGCAGTAAACTACCAAAGGCGAACGGGAGGGCGTTACGGGTTTCTACCAGCCGCTCGCTCGTCCGCATGATCGCGAGCATGTTGGCGACGCCGCAGAGAACCCCGACGGCGAACGCGAGGCTCGCGTACCATTGCCAAGCGAGCAGCAGGAGCGAGACCAGAGCAGCAACCAGGAGCGACCTGCCGGCAACCGACCGTTTGAGCGCATAATATCTCGCCAGGTCGGCCGCCGATTCGGCGTCGCTGTAGCTACGTGGCTCGAGACCCATCTCCTGCCCTAGCGGCCTGTGGCCATCATCGCATCGCTCTCACGAGCAGTCCCAGCGCACAAACGGCGCCCAAGGCGGCTCCGGCCATCAGTCCGGCGACTGCCCAAAGCGGCTCTTCACTGCGTTGGGCTGCCAAAACCCCGACGAAGAGTCCGATCACCGCCGACCCCGCGAAGGTGCCTCCGGCCGCCAGCACCGGGAGCAGCGGCCTCATCGCGTCGGCCTGGCGGCCTCGGTCGGCACTCGCGCCGCGAATGGTTCGGGATAAGGACCGCCGCGCAAGCGGGCCAGCAGCCACCTGACGATCCGTTCGGCAGCGTGACCATCGCCGTAGGGGTTGTCGGCCTGAGCCATTTTCGCGAACGCCGACGGATCCGTCAGCAGTCGCTGCGCAGCTCCGAAGATGCGTTTGCGGCGGTGACCGACCAGCTCGAGCGTGCCGGCACCCAGGCCCTCGGGGCGTTCGGTCTCTTCGCGCATCACCAGCACCGGCTTGCCCAAGCACGGCGCCTCTTCCTGAAGCCCGCCCGAGTCGGTCAGGACGAACGTCGCTCCTTTGACGGCCGCAACCATCTCGGCGTAATCGATTGGATCGACCAGCACGACGCCCTCCACGCCGTCCAGCAGCTCGTATGCGACCGGGGCGACGCGCGGAGAGGGATGGACCGGCCAGTAGATTTGCGGACGCGAAGGAAGCTCGACGATCGCGCGCATCGCCTCACACATCTCGCGCATGTGCGCGTGATTCTCGCGGCGGTGGGCCGTGACGAGGATCACCGCGCGGCGCGGATCGAGTTCCGACCAGCGCGGCGGCTGCGGGAGATCCTCGCGCTCCGCCGTTTCGAGAAAGGCGTCGATCACGGTGTTGCCGGTGACGATCGCGTCGCCGGCCGCCACGTTTTCCTGCAACAGATGCTCGCGCGCCAACGGCGTCGGCGAAAAATGATATGCAGCAATCGTGCCGGTCAGCCGGCGATTCATCTCTTCGGGGTAGGGCAGCCAGCGATCGCTGGTACGCAGTCCGGCCTCGACGTGACCCACGGGGACCTGCTGATAAAAGGCCGCTAGCGCTGCCGCCGAGCTGGTGGTCGTGTCACCGTGAACCAGCACGACGTCGGGCCGCGCATCTTGCAAAGCGGTTTCCATGCCGATCAAAACGCGCGTCGTGATCTCGGTCAATGTTTGATCTTCGGTCATGATGTCGAGATCGTAGTCCGGCTCGATCGCGAAAAGGGCCAGCAGATCGTCGAGCATCTTTCGATGCTGCGCGGTGACGCAGACCGTGTCGTCGATCTCCTCGTGCGCGCGCAACGCGTGCACGACCGGCGCCATCTTGATCGTATCCGGACGCGTCCCGAACACGGTCATTACTTTCAGCTTCTCTTGCATTTTTTTAAGCCGGATGCTCTACGTCGTATGGCGGAAGACGTGGGTGAACTCGCCGGAGAAAGCCAGTGCGACCGCGCCGAGCACGAAGCAGACGGCATAAAGCAATAGGACCGCTTGGCGCACGTTCAGGCCGAATCGGAAGATCAGCTGGTGGTGAAAGTGACCGCGATCGGCCTCGGTGATCCGCTTGCCGCTGCTGGCGCGCCGCACGATCGCGGCGGCGGTATCGAGTACCGGCAGCGCGAGCACGAGGAGCGGCACGACCAAACTGATGGCGATGGCGGTCTTGCTTGCGCCGATGATCGACACGGTTGCAAAAACGTAGCCGATGAACAGCGACCCTGCGTCGCCCAAAATAATGCGCGCCGGATTGAAGTTATATGGCAGAAACCCCAGCGCCGCCCCCGTCATCGCCGCGACGACCAAGGCGACGACCGGATTTGCGTGCAGCACCGCGATCACGAAGAGGAAGATTCCTGAAATCGCCGTCACGCCGGCCAGCAGCCCGTCGAGGCCGTCCAAGAAATTGATCGCGTTCATCATGCCGACGTACCACACCAGCGTCAGCGGGATACCGGCCCAGAGGGGGAAGTCGATCCAGTTGGTGCGCGGGTCGTGATCGAACGGATTGGTGATTCCGGGAATCACGAAACCGTAGAGCATCGAAATGGACGCGACCACTACCTGCGCGATGAACTTGTTGCGCGCCCGCATCTGCATGATGTCGTCCCAGATGCCGACGCCGAGAATCAGGAGACCGCCGAAGAGCAGCCCGACCAGACGGTGAATCGCGTCGAACTGATCGCTGAGCAGATCGACTTGCTGTGCCTGTGTCGCATGGACCGCCGCCGGGAGAAGCGCGAACGGCGAGCCGAGCGAGAAGCCCAAAACCGCAAAGAGCGCGAACGAAAAGCCGAGGAAGACCGCGATGCCCCCCACGCGCGGTTTCGGCAAATCGTGCATGCGGCGATCGCCGTCGGTAGCGTCGACGACGCCGAGATGGACGGCCAGCCGCACGATGAGCGGCGTCGCAAGAGCGGTCACGGCTGCAGCGATCACGAAGGTCACGACGTAGACGATTGCCGCGTTGAGCGTGTGAGTACTCACCCGCGGGCGCCCTCAAGCGCCGCGTATTGAACCAAAGCCACCCCGGCCTCGGCCAGCAGCTCGGTCGCAACCGGATCGGGATAGGCTTCCTCGTAAACGATCCTCGTCACGCCGGCACTGATCAGCAGCTTCGAGCAGTTGACGCAGGGCTGATGCGTGCAGTAGGCCGTCGCGCGCTGCAGGCTGACGCCGTGTAGCGCACCCTGCACTACCGCATTGGCCTCGGCGTGCGTTGCCCGTAGGCAGTGGTCGCCGGCGAGGGTGCAGCCGACCTCGCTGCAGTGCGCGACGCCGCGGGGGGCGCCGTTGTAACCGGTCGTGAGGATGCGATGGTCTCGCATCAGCACGCAGCCGACCGACGCGCGCGGACAAGTCGCGCGTGTGCTCACCGTACGGGCAATCTGCATGAAATACTCGTCCCACCCGGGGCGCACTATGGCACGTCGAAGCGGGAGGTGAGCTCGTGCACCCGCTTGCGCAAACGCTCGGTTTGCGCGCCGGTTTCGATGTCGCCGAAAGCATCGCAGATGATGCGCGCAACCTCGCGAGATTCTTCGACACCCATGCCGCGCGAAGTGATCGCCGGCGTGCCGATGCGGATGCCGCTGGCGACCGTCGGCTTCTGCGTGTCAAACGGTATCGCATTTTTGTTCACGGTGATGCCGATCCCGTCGAGGTACGCCTCGACCGCTTTGCCGGTCAGCCCTCTCACCGATACGTCCACGAGCAGCAGATGCGTGTCGGTTCCACCGGCGACCAGACGCAGCCCGGCGCGCGCGAATTCGTCGGCCATCGCCCGCGCATTCTCAACGACCTGATGCTGGTAACGCTTGAACTCCGGGCGCAGGGCCTCGCCGAAGGCCACCGCCTTGGCAGCGATGGTGTGCATCAGCGGACCGCCCTGAATTCCCGGAAAGACGCTCTTGTCGAGCGCCTGCGCCCACTGCTGCCTAGAAAGCACGAAACCGCCGCGGGGGCCGCGCAGCGTCTTATGGGTCGTCGACGTTACGAAATCGGCCAGCGGCACCGGCGAAGGATGAAGTCCTGCCGCGACCAATCCGGCGACGTGCGCGAAGTCGACCAGCAGCGTCGCGCCGACTTCGTCGGCGATCTCGCGAAACGGCGCGTACTCCATGATCCGCGGATACGCGCTGGCGCCGGCGATGATCATTTTCGGTGAGTGTTCGCGCGCCATCGCGCGGACTTGCTCAAAGTCGATCAGCTCGTCATCCTTACGCACGCCATACGCGACCGCGTTGTAGAGCTTGCCGGAAAAACTAACTTTGGTGCCGTGCGTCAGATGGCCGCCATGCGCGAGCGACATGCCGAGCACCGTATCTCCCGGCTGCAGCTGCGCCATGAAGACCGCCATGTTCGCCTGTGCTCCCGAATGAGGCTGCACGTTCGCGTGATCCGCGCCGAAGAGCTCGCGCACGCGATCGAGCGCCAGGGTCTCCGCGATGTCCACCCACTCGCAACCGCCGTAGTAGCGCTTGCCCGGGTAGCCCTCGGCGTACTTGTTGGTCATGACGCTGCCCATCGCTTCGCGAACCGCTTTGCTGGCGTAGTTCTCCGATGCGATCAGCTCGAGATTCTCTTTTTGACGCCGCTCCTCGCCGGCGATGGCGGCGAAGACCTCAGGGTCGTTCGTCTCGATGTGACTGCGCGCGAGGATGTCCATAATAGATCTTCAGGCTTTAGGGTTTGCCGACCAACTCCTTCGGCGTTCGCGCGTCCGTGACTTCGCCCCGCTCGAGGTCTTTGAGCGTTCGGGTGCGTTGCGCATCGCCGAAATCGAAGAGCTGTTCAACGCGATACGCGTGGCGTCCGCCGTCAAAGGGCGTCTCCAGATAGATGTCGAGCATCCGTTCGATCATCTCCCATCCGGTGAGCCGCTCCGAGAAGGCGATGACATTGGCGTCATTGTGACGGCGCGCGAGCTCGGCCGAGTACGGTTCATCGACCGGCGCACAGCGAATGCCGGGGACCTTGTTCGCGGCCATCGCGATGCCCAAGCTCGAGCCGCAAACGACGATGCCGCGATCGGCGCGACCGGTCGCGACGGCTTCGCCCACCGCGTAGCCGTACTGCGGGTAATCGACCGGCGTCGCATCGTGCGTGCCGAAGTCGAGCACCTCGTGTCCCTTCATGCGCAGTATCTGCGCGATACGATCTTTGTATTCGAAGCCGGCGTGATCGGCACCAACGGCAATCTTCATGATTCTTGCGACTTCCTCGGTGAGGGTAACCAACGCAGGGCGGTCGAACTTCCGACGCCGATGAAGCTGGCTTGCGCGAGCGGCGCGTTACACCGTCGCATCGAGTGCGGCGATCTCACGCAACTCGAGTTCCTCGACCTCTGCGCGCGCGAGTTGGCTTGCGACGGCGTCGTGTTGGACGTGCGGCACTTTCCGCGAACCGACGATGACTACCTCGCGCAGATAAAGAAGATGGCGACCGACTGCGGTCTTTCGATCGCGGCCCTGGCCGATTCGGCGTTTTTCGGCGCCACGCAGGAACGGATGGCCGAGGTTCTTCGCCAAGCGGCTGTGCTCGGTGCCCCGCTGGTCGCCGGCCGGCTGGCGCGCCAAATCGACGATCCTTGGAGCGCTCAGCTGGGCCGCCTTCGCATTGCGGCATCCCAGGCAAAGGATCTCAACGTCACGCTCGCCCTGCGTAACGCCGCCGAAACGTTTGCGGCCGGCACCCACGATTGCAAACGGGTCGCGAAGGAAGCCGATTCGGCTTGGCTGCGCTTCGGTCCCGAACCGCAAGCGCTCGACGCC
>JASHPI010000027.1 GCA_030038215.1 Vulcanimicrobiota bacterium
ATTTGGGGCGTCTGCGACATCGATAATCGGGCCAGCGCGCGCGTCTTCGAAAAATGCGGCTTCCGTGACGCGGGCCTACGCCCGGCAGCGGTCATCCATCCGAACCTCGCCGACACGCCGCGCGACGTGCGCTACTTCGAAATCGACCTGTCGCCTCGCGGCGAGGACTGACGATTGCCTGACGGTCGCTCCGCTAGAGTGAAAGCGGCTCATTCCTTTCGTGAGACGAGCTCGGAGGTCTTCATGTCTGCTACACGCCTCTCATTGCGCCGTTGGGGCGGCCTCCTCGCGACGGCACTGCTCTGTGCGTGCGCGCAGCATGGGAGCGGATTGCTTCCCGCAGGCAATCCGTCTGCGGCGGGCGCGCTTGTGGGCGCTCCGCCGCGCTCCGTCGTTCCGCCCGACGCCGTCCCGCCTTCCTGTAAGGGCCAAAAGACGACCAAACAGGATGCCAGCCTGACCGAAACGCTGCGCACGCAGGGCGGCAAACTCTGCATTCCCGCCTTCGGCGGGTTCGGAGGTACGATCGAGTACCCCAGCGCCGATCCTTCGGTGAAGATGAAGCTCACCAGCAGCACGAGCGACTACGATAAGATGCCCAAGCTTGGCTCTGGCACGCCGATTTTCTATCTGCAACTGGCGATCTCGGGTGGAACGTACTTCGGCACCAACCTGCCTGCCGGCGGCGGGCTCGCCGCCAAGAAGATCGTGCCGGGCGACTCGTACACCGCTTTTGGAGAGGCCACGATCGACAGTATCACGCTGAAGTTTTCGCCGTGCTATATCATCGCCAAGAAGAGTCCGTACGGTGGGGTGATCGGCGGCATCGGATCGCTCCTCAAGGGCCAGGTCGTCCCTGCGGCCGCGACCGGCGTGATCGAGATCTACTCGGGCAAACACGCCGGCGGCAAGTGTTAGCCTCGCGATCGCACTAGGAAACGGAACGAAGAGCCCGGTCGGGCGTATCGGGAGAGCGCGGGAGAATAACGCCCTCGAGCTGGAGCGGATCGTAAGCGCCGATTCGCACCAGCTCGGAGTCATCGCCGGTCCGGCGAATCGCGCGCAGCGCATCGAGCGCCTCCGGTAAGGCAAACTGCTCGCCGACGAATCCGGCAACGAAACGTCCGCCGCGAATTTCTCCGCGCGCCTCCATCCGCCGCAGGGCGGCGAGCAGCTCCCGCCATGGGGGAGCCAGGCTTTCGCGCGCTATCACATCGCGGAAAACGACGCCCCAACGCGCGAGCAGCCGTCGCGCGAACGCGTCGCGATCGACCGCTTCGGTCGTTGCCTGCAGCAGTGCCCAACGCCCGCCCGAGGAGCGCGGCCGGGCGCGCAGCCCCTTCTCTCCGAGACGGCGCTTGGCGTCACTCAGCGCGCGCAAGGCGTCGAAACCGTCGGCCGTTACCAGGCCGGCCGCCACCAACTGCCAGAGCGCCTCCTCAACTTCGCTCGGCAGGCGCTTCGTGCCGCGAACGATCTCGGCGAAGAACGGTGCGCGCAACCGCTCGATCTCGGCCAGAACTTCGTGCGCGGCGTGCGAGAGCGCGGCATTCTCTCCCTCGCGGCGCGCAATCAGCTCGTCGGCACCGGCGCGCGCGAAGAGCGCGATCGGCGCAAGCTTGGTGGGCCGCACGCGCCGTTGCTGGGAGCCCGGCTCGAGGGCCGGATGCGGTGAGAGCCGCCCCCACATCACGTCGCCTGCGTAGCAGAGCCGATCGAGGTACTCTGGGCGATATCCCGCGACGCGCGCCGGAAGAATTTGCGTCTCCCACGCCGCTGCCGGAACTTCGTAGCCCTCGAGCTGACGAATGACGAGCAGCGTGCCGTCGACGCCGTGTAGCCGCGAGGTCGGCGCGACGTGCTGCCAGCGTTGGAGAAATCGCACGTATTGCGCGGTGGTTACCGGCTCGATCTCGCGTCGCAGCCGCCCAATCGTCAAGCGATGGATGCGCGCCAAGACTCGCCGGTTGCAGAACTCTTCCTCATCTGGCCCGCTGAATCGCCCGCGCAGCACCTGGCCCTGCGTTTCGAGGCGGATCAACGCGGCTTCGACCGTCGCGGCATCCGCCGCGAAACGCTCCGCGATTTGGGCTTGCGTCAGCGGACCGCTCGATTCCAGCCAGCCGCGCAGGATTTCGGCAAAGGCTTCGTCGCGCGTTTGCGCCTGCGGCTCGCCGCCGACCGCCGTTATTTCAGGCGAGAGTGGTGAATCGGGATAGACGCGCCGCGCCAGTTCCAAGCGTTCCGCACACGTCCAAAAGGCGCCAAGGGAGGTTGCCCGACGTTGCGCGGCGAGTTCGTCGAACCACGCGCTCCACTGCGCGACCGGCGGCAGCACCACCAATGTCGAGAGCGCATCGTGGAGCTCGTCGGCGTCGCGCACGACCGGCCACGATTCGTCCGCGACCTCGCGGATAGCCGCCGGATCGAGCAGCGCCGCGCCTTCCATGTCGTCCCGCGTGGTGCGACGCAGCTGCACGGCACGTGCGCGCCGCTCCTCGAGCGGCGCATCGTCGAGATAGGCGTACGGATTAGCGTTGAGGATCTCGTGACAGAACACCGACGGCTCGGGCGTATCTACGGCGACCGTACGAATCGCGCCGTTCTCGACCGCGCGCAGCACGTCAAGAAAACCTTCGAGATTCATCGCCTCGTGCAGGCAGTTCCCGATCGTCTCCTTTACCAGCACGTGATCGGGAATCCGGACCGGGCCGGTGAGATTCTCGGCACAGGCTGCTTGATCGGGAAAGACCGACGCCAGCAAATCGTCGGCGCGCATGCGAATCAACTGCGGCGGAACCTTGCGGCCTCCGCGAAAGCGCAGAATCGCCAGCGCCCGGGTTGCATTCCAGCGCCAGCGCGCAGCAAACATCGGCGCGGGCAAGAGCGCCTGGGTTAGCGTAGCTTCGGCGCTGGCCGACTTGACGAACTCGAAAACCACCTCGAGCGGAAAGGCGTGCTGGTCGGTCAACGAGAGCACGATGCCGTTGTCCGTCGCAGCGGCTTGCAACTCGAGGTTAAACGAACGGCAGAAACGCTTGCGCAAGGCCAACCCCCAGGCGCGATTGATGCGCGCACCATAGGGCGTGTGCAGGATCAACTGCATGCCTCCGCCCTCGTCGAAGAATCGCTCGGCAACGATCGTTCGATCGGTCGGGACGACGCCGAGAATCGCTTTGCCGGCGCGCACGTAGGCGACGGCCTGCTCCGCGCCCGCGCGATCGAGCCCGCATCCATCCGT
>JASHPI010000028.1 GCA_030038215.1 Vulcanimicrobiota bacterium
GCGCAGCTCGTCGAGCAAATAAGCGATGCGATGCGTCAGGACCCGCGTCTTCCCGCTGCCGGCCCCGGCAAAGATCAGAACGGGGCCATCGGTCTGCCGCACGGCGGCAGACTGCACGTCGTTAAGTACCTCGGTTTCCAGGAGCATTAATATCGATTCGCCGCCGGGCTCGGCACGGCCTGTCGTAGCGCGGCACTGTTATATTTGTCGCAAAGGTCAGCGCACCGCGCGCAGCATGTGCGCCCGGCGCTCGGCCACTGCGTAGCCCGTGGCAAGCATTGCCAACGTCGATTCGGCACCCATGTTATGGTTAATGCCATCTTCTTCTAATCCGTCGTAACATCCGCCGCCTTGTGCCATCGTCATGCCGCGCGAGTTCTTGCCGTAGAACCACGCCAGGCCAAGCTGGGCGTTGGCAAAATGGGTCGCGCCACCCGTCACATCGAACGCGGCCAGCTCCGCGTCCACCAATGCGCACGCTTCCAGCGGCTGCTGCGCGTAGCGCGCGCGGCGGCCGCCGCGGCGGTACCAGCCCTGATTCCCAATGGGAACGAAGATGCCGTCTTCGATAGTCGTGGCTTCGTAGAACGCGAGCGTTTGCAGCCCGACGGTGCCGAATTCGGCGGCGTCCAGCGCTTGACCGGCGCGGATCATTGCCTCGGGAAGACGCGCGTTATCGTAGGTCATCTCGTCCTCGTACCACTGCCAATCTTCCGAGGCTGCCGCGCGGAACGAGGCGAGCAGTCCGTTAGCCAGCGAGCGGAGAGTGGATGCATACTCGGGTTCGTGCACCTCCGGAAGCGCGTACGCGAGACCGAGCATAGCGAAGGCTCGCGAGCGCAGGTATTCGAGCGACTCGATCGCCGGCATCGCTCGATCGAAGAGGATTCGGCAGACGCGTCGCCACGGTTTGCTCGCCGCGTTGGCGAGGCCGTAACCGAGCGCCCAGATCGCGCGGGCCCAGCTGTCCTGCGAACCGGCCTCGTCGAGCCAGGTGCGATCGTATGCCATCAAGTTGTGGAAACGCCCGTCCTCGAGCTGAGCGTGCTGCAGAAATGCGAGGTAGGTCGCGGCGAGGCGTAGGGCGACCTCATCGGCGGGTGCGTGGCGGAGTCGCGCGAGCGCGACGACGAACGCGCGCGCGACGTCGTCGGTGCAGTAGCCGGTTTTACGATTCGGGACCGTCTCGAGCGCGTGCTGGATCACTCCGACGTCGTCGGTGAGAGTGACGAGGTGATCGAGCGGGGGCGGCGTCCGGCGGCCGCGCTCTTTAGGCAGAGGTCACCAGTTCGAGTGAACCCGGCGGGCAGAGCTCAATGAAGAGATGACCGTATTCGGCAGCGACGTGCGGCCAGGTCATCTGCCTGCCGAAACGGTAGGCCCGCCGTTCGATCGCCCGGCGCAGCATCGGATCGTCGAGGAGCATGCTCAGACGCGACGCAATTGAAGGCGCGTCGCGAAACTCGCACAAGAGGCCGCGATTGTGCGCGAGCAGCTCCTGCGCGTAGAGATACGGCGTCGACACGATGGCTTTCCCGCAACCGACCGCGTATGCCAGCGTGCCGCTGACGATCTGCGCCGGATTCAGATAGGGCGTTAGGTAGATGTCGGTCGCGGCAAGATAGCTAACGACCTCGTCATAGTCGAGATACTTGTCGATCAGCTGCACGTTGTAATGGAGTCCGAACTCGCGCACCATCGCATGGAGCGACTCGCGGTAGGACTCACCCTCGCGACGGCGCACGACCGGATGCGTTTCACCCAAGATCAGATAGAGCGCCTCGGGATGACGTTTGACCACCTCGCGCATCGCTTCGATCGCGTATTCGAGCCCCTTGCCGCGGCTGATCAATCCAAAGGTCGAGATGACCGTCCGTTGACCGATTCCAAAGGAAGCCTTGGCCGAGTCGGTGTCTTGGAACGGTACATCCGGAACGCCGTGGTGGATGACGTGCAGCGATGCCGGATCGATGCCGTAGACGTCTTGTAGCAGATCGCGTCCGGTTCCCGAGAGGGCGACGATCCGGGCGGAGTACTTGCAGAGTTCGCGCGTCACGCGCAGATACGCTTCGTCGGGGTCGGGCAGGACCGTGTGCAGCGTGAGAACGACCGGCTTTTCGAGCCGGCGCAGAAAGTCGACGAGCCATTCGCCGCATTCACCTCCGAAGAGGCCGAACTCGTGTTGGATGTTGACCAACTCGACCGGATAGCGGTTGACGAAGTCCGCGGCCGCTGCGTAGCTGGCTCGATCTTGCTCGGCAATCCGGGCGACGACTTCAGGCGGGTAGCGACGGACCTCCGCGCCGGGCTCGTCGATCGCAATGACCGGGCTCGAGACGCCGAAGGCACGGTCGTACGCCTCGACCATGTCTCGGGTAAAGGTAGCGATGCCGCACTCTCGTGGCGGATATGATCCCAAAAACAAAGCACGCGGCGGCAACATAGATGCGGAAGTTCCTCCACCCTTAGGACAACAACGTACCCGCGGGCAGATGCGGGATAACCATAAAACCCCTTGCTAGCTTGGTGTGATTTTCGCCGAGGGGCCGACTCGGCTGCCAGGTTCGAGCACCTCTTCGGGGGCGACCGTGACGTCGTGACCGATCACGCTGCCGCGTCCGATTCGCGCCTTCGGGCCGATGGTGGCGCCGCTGGCCACGATTGCTTCATCAATACGGGCCCCGGCACCCACGCTCACGCGATCCCAAAAGACCGATTCGCGGACGATCGCGCCGGCACCGATGCTGCAGCTGCGTCCGAGTACGACGTTGGGACCGACGACCGCGCTCGCCTCAACGACGACGTCGGCGCCGGCGTGAACCGGCACGACGATTCCCGGATGACCGCGCAGCGTTTCAGCACCCTCGCCGCTGATCCCGGGCTCGACCGCCAGCGGCATCGCTCCGCTCAGGACGTCGCGATGCGCGGCGAGGTAGTGCTCTGGACGTCCCAAATCGATCCAGTAGTCGCCGGTGGTGTACGCGTAGAGCGCTTTCCCCACCGCGATGACTTGCGGAAAGGTCTCGCGTTCGATCGAAACGTTGCGTCCCGCGGGAATGAAATCGAGGATCTCGCGCTCGAGCAGATAGGTGCCGGCGTTGATCTCATCGGTCGGCGCTTCGGCTTTGGGCGGCTTCTCGACGAACGCGCTCACGCGGCCCGTCGCATCGTGCACGACGCAGCCGAACGGCGAAGGGTCGGCGACGCGAATCAGATGGATCAGACCGATGCCACGCTGCTGCTCGTGATGCCGGCGCATCGCGGCGAGATCGAGGCTGGTCAGCACGTCACCGTTGAGCACGAAGAACGGTCCCGTGATTTTATCTTCGACGTTCTTCAGCGCGCCGGCAGTGCCGAGCGGCGTCTCCTCGATCACGTAGGTAATGCTCATGTCCAGACGCGAGCCGTCGCCGAAATACTCCACGATCGCCTGCGGCATATAACCCGCCGCCAGAATCACGTCGCGAATGCCAGCCTCGTACAATCGCTCCATCGTGCGCGCCAGGAAGGGCACGTTCATGATCGGCACCATCGGCTTGGGCGTGCCGTAGGTCAGCGGGCGCAATCGCGTCCCCTCACCTCCGACCAACACAATCGCCTGCACAAACAGTTCGTTCGCGTTGCTCTTTCTTTTGTCATCCTCCCGCTGTCATGCTGGGTTGAGAGTTTATCCTGAGCGAGCGCAGCGAGTCGAAGGGAA
>JASHPI010000029.1 GCA_030038215.1 Vulcanimicrobiota bacterium
CTCGATGCTCTTCAACGCGACGATCCGCAGATCGGTTGCGTGAGCTAGAGCTTCGGCATTGGAGCGCGCGTCGGCGACGGCTTTGGCGGCGGCTTGCGACCGCGCGACGCCCGGGTCGGATAACCCGAAGGAGATTCCGTTGATGGCCGTCGCACCCGCGCTCGTGCATGCATCGGCCACTCGACCGGCTTTGGCGATCTCGCGAACTTTCACCATGAAGCCGCGCGAAACGGTGTAGCCGTAGCGCTCGCCGTCCGGGCTGACCGGCGCGACTGCGGGCCGCGGATTGTAGTTCACGTTGTAATAGGCCAGCGAAATGTCGCTGCGCGCCACACCGAGCTGCTCGAGAGCAGCCACGATGCGATTGTAGATCGCATTGTTTTGAGCGACCGCGTCGTTGGCATTCGCCGCATTCGTTTCCACGGCGGCGTTGACCGTGGCTACGTTGGGCGGCAGCGAAACGCTGCCGGTTCCCGAAACGGTGATTTCGGTCGCGGACGGCGGCGCCGCGAACGCCGACGCCGTCGCGAGGCCGAGTGCTGCAAGCGCGCAGATGAAAGTACGCCCCATGGCCGAAATAAGCTTCGGTCGCCCGCCGTCTAGCTACTGCTGAGGAGGACCCTAATGGGCATCATCGCGTGGATCATCTTCGGGTTGATCGTGGGGCTGGTCGCCCGGTGGCTCGTGCCGGGGGAAGCGCCCGGCGGCATCATCGCCGACATCGTCGTCGGCATTCTAGGCGCCCTGATCGGCGGCTGGATTTACGGCTTTTTCGGTCACACCGGCATTACCGGCTTCAACCTGCCGAGTATCGTCTGCGCCCTCATCGGAGCGATCGTGCTACTATGGTTACTGCGCGCAATTCGCGGCCGCCCGGCGACCTAGTGCCCTGCAACTAGTCGGCTAAAGGGTGCCGCCTACCACCGGAGGAAGCTGAAACCAATGGCGTACGTCATCACCGAGCCGTGCATCGGAACGAAGGACAAGTCGTGCATCGACGTCTGCCCGGTCGATTGCATTCACGGCAAGGACGAAGACGAGATGCTCTACATCGACCCGGAAGTCTGCATCGATTGTGGGGCGTGCGTTTCTGCCTGTCCGGTCGAGGCGATTTTTGCCGACTCCGACGTCCCGGAGAAGTGGCAGCAGTACACGCAGATCAACGCCGACTACTTCAAGAAATAACGCTTAGCCAAAGATAATAGCGAAGAGCGTTACCGAGCCGGCAACGACGATGTCGGCCTCCTCGAGTAATGCAGCTGTCGCATCAGCGCCCCGCACGGCGATGATGCTTTCGATCGGCCGCACGCAGGCCGGGATCGCGCGGTGAGCGGGATCGCGGTAGAAGACGTCGCCGGGGCCCTGCGCCTCGCCGCGCAGCGCGATGAATGCACAAGGATGTACGCCAACGCTCACCAAGCGATGCTCGCGCCGCACGAAGCCGACCGCGTATTCTCCGGCCCCCTCGAGACGGAGGGGAAGGACCAGGCGCGCTCCATCTTCCAATGCGTCCCACCAAGTCTGGGCGACGTCCTGCGTACGCGCCGTCACGATGATTCGATCGAAGCGCGCGCGTTCGAGGATATCGCCGGCGCCGTCCGCGGCGATGACCTCAACGTTCGCACAGCCTACCTCTCTCAACAGCATGCGCGCGCGCTCGACGAGCTCGCCATCGAGATCGATCGTCGTGACGTGGCCGCGCGGCCCGACGATTTGCGCCAGGAGGGCGGCGTTGTACCCGCTTCCGGTCCCGACCTCGAGGACGCGGCTGCCGGCTGCGGCGTCGAGCAGCTCCAGCATCTGCGCGATCATTCCAGGTTGCGAAATCGACGAGACGATCTCGTCGCCGCGCATCTTGATCGCGATTGCGCGGTCGGCGTACGCGTCCTCGAGCGGCGCCGCCGGAATGAAGTGGTGACGCGGAACCGTTCGCATCGCAGCGGCCACGCCGGGAAGGTGCAGAACGCCGGCGCGCTGCAGATGCGAAACCAGCGCCTCGCGGAGGGCCTCGTCGCGCTCCATCGGTTCTGGTTTCGCCTTCGCCTGCGAGGGGCGCTCCCAGTTCGCCGGGAAAAGAAGCGCGATGGAACCGCAACTCTCCGCCGGCGCGTTCAACGTGTTTTTCGCGTGGGCACCCTGGGTGATCGGAGGCGTGATCTATCTCGCGTTCTACGTCGCGAAGCGCCATGAAGGCGCCGGCGTGGCTTTGCCGGCCGATCATTCACCGGCAGAGTCATCCTACGCGTGCGCCGGCTGCGGTCGACGCGGCTCGCGTGAGCAAATGGTCCCGCAGGAGCACGGCGGAGCCGTCAGCTGGTACTGTGGCGATTGCGCCACCCAGAAAGCGACGAGGTAAGAGCGCCGCGTAGGCGCGCTACTGAGCCTGACCGTAACCTTTCATGACTTCGTGCATGCGCGAGGCCATCGCGAGCGCCGCATCCCATTTCCGCTGCCACATGTTCCGGCCGAAGATGAGGCCGACACATCCCGCGGCCATTGCGACGTCCGCCTTATGGATCGTCGCTTCGTCACCCAACTTGCTTCCGCCCGAAACGAGCACGAGACTCCGCCCCGCCGATTTCACGACTTTGCGCAAGCCTTCGAGATCGTCGAAGGGCATCGTGTCGTAAGGCTTGGGCAGCTTGGCGGCGTCCTCGGGCTTCCAGACGGGCTCGTTGAGCTTGATGATGTCGGCGCCGATCTCGCAGGCCACGCGCGCGGCGTAGTCGACCGCATAAAGCGAGTCGATCCCGCCTTTGGCCTTCACGGCGGAGCCGCGCGGGTAGGACCATACGACCAGCGGCATGCCGTAGCGCTCGCATTCCCGGCGCACTTCATTGCATTGCGCGATGTCGACGTCTTGCGACGGACTTCCGACGTAGAGCGTGTAACCCACCGCGTCGGCGCCCAGGCGGATCGCATCTTCGACCGACGACGTCAGCGGACTGAAGGCTTCGTCGTCGGGCGGAATGTTCGTCTTCCCGTTGACTTTCAGGAGCAACGGCACGCGGCCCGCATACTTCTGTTGATACTTCTCCGCTAACCCGATCTGTAAGGCAACGCCCGAGAAGTTGCCGGCGATCGCGAGGCGGTAGATCCAGTCGGTATCGATGGCGGCCGGGTTGTCGAAGAAGTCCACCGGTCCATGCTCCAGGCCTTGATCGATCGGCAGCATCATGAGCGTGCCGTTGGCGGGACCATGTTCGTACATGAACTTATGAAGGCGCGTCCGTTTGCCGGTCGAGAGATTCATTTCATCGAAAGTCGGACGGACGACGGCGGCGGGTGTAACGGTGGTTACGGTACTCACGATGTCGGCTTCGGCATTCGAGGTCGCGCCCCTATCCGGGCGGGAAAGCGCCCGCGCGGCGCCCAAGGGGCGGCACGTGAGCGATCGCATAGGATTCATAGGGCTGGGCGCAATGGGGGAGCCGATGGCTCGTTCGCTGCGACGCGCAGGTTTCGACGTCACTGCGGCCGCGCACCGGCAGCGTGAAGCCCTCGAGCGCTTGCAGCGCGACGGCGTCGTCGAAGCGGCGGACCCGGCCGCGGTTGCCGCCGCCAGCGATATCGTCGTCACTTGCGTGCCCGATGCGCCGCAGGTGGACGAAGCGCTCTTTGGACCTCACGGTGTCGCAGCGGGCGCTCGGGCCGGCATGGTCGTCATCGATTCGTCGACCATCTCGCCCGTGGCATCACGTGATTTCGCCGTGCGCTTGGCCGAACGCGGGGTGGATTTTGTCGACGCGCCTCTGAGCGGAGGGCCGGCGCGAGCCCGCGATGGAACGCTCACGATCATGGTCGGTGCCGCCCCGAAAAACTTCGCGCGAGTCGAGCCCGTCTTGCGCGCGCTGGGGACGCCGTTTCATCTCGGCCCGGTCGGCATGGGCGAGACGGTCAAGTTGGTCAATCAGATCATCATCGCAAATGTTATGATCGCCAATGCGGAAGCGCTCCTTTTTGCGCAGCGCGCCGGCGCCGATATCGAGGCGGTGCGCGCCGTACTTGCCACGGCGACCGCCTCGAACTACCTTCTTCGAGAATGGTTGCCGAAAACGTGGCTGGCCGGTACGTTCGAAGGAGGGTTCGCGTTGGATCTGCTGCGAAAGGACATCGCAGCGGCACTCGATGCTGCGCGCACGATGGACTATGCGATGCCGGCTACAGCCCTTGCATATCAACTCTATACTGCTCGCTCCGCAAACGGGGACGGCGCGCTGGATTACAGCGCGATAGTGAAATCGTATGAACGGAACGCCGGAGGTTAAAGCCCCGCGGGTAGCCTTTGTCAAGAACGCGGATTTCAATAGAAAAATTCTCGTCGTCGACGATGAGTCCGCGATTCTGCAAACGCTGCGTTTCAACTTGGAGCGCAGCGGCTACGCGGTCGTAACCGCGGGTGACGGGCGCAGCGCGATCGCGATGGCGCAGCGCGAGCAACCGGATCTGATCGTCCTGGACATCATGCTGCCCGTGCTCGACGGCGTCGAGGCGTGTAAGGAGATTCGCAAGTTCAGTCCGGTCCCGATCATCATGCTGACGGCCAAGGATCAGGAGATCGACAAGGTTCTGGCGCTGGAACTCGGGGCCGACGACTACGTCACCAAGCCCTTCGCTTTGCACGAGTTTCTCGCGCGAGTGAAGGCGCGGTTGCGCCGCCAGAACTCGATCCATCCGGCACACGACGAGGCGATTTCGCTGGGGACGATCGTGCTCGATCCGTCGCGACAGCAGCTGACCGTTCGCGGCAAGGATGTTTCACTCGCTCCCAAGGAGTTCGGACTGCTGCGCGTACTCATGGAGAACCACGGCCGCGTCGTTACGCGTCAGACACTGCTCGATAAGGTTTGGGGGTACGATTTCGAGGGCGAGCAGCAGACCGTTAGCGTGCATATTCGCTGGCTGCGCGAGAAGATTGAAGAAGACTCCCGCACCCCGCGGCACATCCTTACGGTGCGAAGCCGGGGCTACATGTTCAAAGCTTGATTTGGCTGGAGTTGGCGCTGCCCGCTGCGGCCGGCGGGCTGATGTGCGGGTTGGCGATCGGATGGGCCTGGTGGGCGCGCCGAGCATCGCCTCCTCCTGCAAAACATCGCGCGCCGCCGGCGACGGCGCCGACACTCGTGCCTCCCCTCGACGGCGCTTTCGCGCGCCTGGTGCGCGCACTTCCGATCGGTGTCATTCTCGTGGACCGGACTCGACATGTCGAATTCGCGAACGCCGCCGCCGGGACGACCTTCGGCTTCGATCCTGTGCGCGCGATCAACGTCCACATCATCGAAGCGATTCCAAATGTCGAGCTCGAGGGCAGGATCGCCGATGCGCTGCGCGGAGAGGCCTCCGTAGCTCCGCTGATGCTGTCGGGGGCGCAAGGGCAGCGGACCTACCGAGTCTCCGTCTACCCACTAACCAACGACGGAGGGGACTCGCAACGCGTCGTCCTCTTCGCCGACGACCAAACGGCGCTCGTGCGGCTCGACCGCGCGCGCAAAGACTTTCTATCGAACGTTTCGCACGAGCTGCGTACGCCGCTCTCCTCGATCAAGCTGATGCTCGAGACCGTGCTGGGCGCGCCCGAAGAGGAAGCGCGCGACCTGTTTCTTCCGCAAGCGCTCGCGCAAGTCGATCGATTGACCGAGCTCGTTGGCCAGTTGCTCGAGCAGGCGCGCGCGGAGTCGGGACAACTCAAGCTTGCGCTGCGTGACGTGGATCTCGAACAGGTCGCGCTGCCGATCCTCGCCTCGTTCGAGCAGCAGGCCTCCAACAAAGGCGTCGCACTAGAGCTGGTAACGCTGCGCCCGGTGCGCGTCGAGGCGGATCCCGATCGGCTCGCACAAGTCTTCGTCAACCTGATCGACAACGCGCTGCGTCACACCTCGGATGGGGGCCGGATCAAGGTCGAGCTCGACGCGCGCGGTAGCGATGCCGTCCTGCGCGTACGCGATACCGGCGAGGGCATTCCCTATCGCGACCTTCCGCATATTTTCGAGCGCTTTTACGTCGTCGATCGCTCGCGCACGCGCGGCAGCGGCGGAGCCGGGTTAGGTCTCGCGATCGTGAAAGGCATCGTCGATGCGCACGGCGGAGCGATCTCGGCCGAATCGATGCTCGGTCGCGGCACGGCGTTTACGATTCGTCTTCCGATCATGCGGATCAAACGCGACCCGCCTTAGCCTGCTTGAAGTCCTTAAAGATTCTTAACGGCGGACGGGGCCCGCACCGCCGGCACCGAAAGAACGGCGCGGATGCTTACAAATAGCGCCGACTCGCCTTCGGTCTCAACCCAAGCGAAGGTTGACGTCGAGAGGCTGAACGTCTACTACGGGTCGTTTCATGCGATCAAGAACGCGACACTTCAAGTGCCGCCGAACTGCGTGATGGCGCTGATTGGTCCGTCCGGCTGCGGGAAATCGACCTTCTTGCGCGCTCTCAACCGCATGCACGATCTAACGCCCGCCGCGCGCGTTGAAGGGAAGGTGGCGCTCGACGGCGCGGACATCTACGCGCCCGACGTCGACCCGGTGACGATCCGTTACCGAATCGGAATGGTCTTCCAGCGGCCCAACCCCTTTCCGAAGTCGATCTTCGACAACGTCGTCTACGGCCCGCGAATTCACGGCGAGCGCGATCGGAGCGTGTTGGCGGAAATCTGCGAGCGGAGCCTGCGTCACGCTGCTCTCTGGGATGAAGTCAAGGATCGCCTCGACGGCTCGGCGCTGGCGCTCTCAGGCGGACAGCAGCAGCGCCTCTGCATCGCGCGCTGTCTGGCGGTCGACCCCGAGGTGATCTTGATGGACGAGCCGGCATCGGCGCTCGATCCGATCGCGACCAGCAAAATCGAAGATTTGATCGTCGAACTCAAGAAGGAGTACACGGTCACCATCGTGACCCACTCGATGCAACAAGCCGCCCGCATCAGCGATCGTACCGCTTTCTTCCTCTTGGGCGATCTGGTCGAGACCGACACAACCGGCGCGATCTTCACCAAGCCGAAGGATAAGCGGACCGAAGACTACATCTCGGGCCGTTACGGCTAAGGCTCTGAGCGGGCCCCAAGCGGCTCGGGCCAGTAAGCAACCGGCTCAGGTTAAGCGCTCGTTAAGACGGACTTAATGGGCGGCCGCTAGACTAATCAGGTCTCCTTCCTCATCAGCCGAAGGAGATTGTCGCGCCGCTCACCTACTCTCTCACTTACCAATGTCATTAGGGGCTTCGACGGTTGGGACCGGCACGCCGATCGCACTGGCGGAAACAAGGCAACACCAGTGGGCAGGCGAGTCTCGCCGGGACAAAGTGACCGAGCTATCGACGGTTCCCTCATGAAAATGGTAATCTAAGTCAACTTTAGATGCTACCAAAAGGAGATTCCTGCAGG
>JASHPI010000030.1 GCA_030038215.1 Vulcanimicrobiota bacterium
GGCTGCGCCTGACCGGTCGGCACGCCGCGCGAGATCCAGGCGATGTAGGCGACGATTGCGATCATCGCCTTGCTCGAATACGACGGCGCCCGGCCGTTCATGCTGTAGAGGAAGCACTCCGCGATCCGATCCTGCAGCGCGATCACGCGGTGCGAGCGCCTGTTCCACTGCGGAAATCGTCCGAAGACGCCGACGAAGCTTCCGCCGCGCGGCTGCGTGCCGACGGCCAAGTGACAGGCCGCGCATGCCATGTCGGCGCGTATGTAGCCTTTCATGAGTTTGGGCGTATTGGCGAGAATGTCGTGGCCGTAGGCGATCGACGTGCCGAGCGCGCCGCTCGGCAGCGCTTTTGGATCGTAGAGCTGACGCTGGCCGCCGGAGCACGCGGCAACCGCGATCGCCGTCGCCGCCGCCAGGATCGCGAAGAGAACGCGCAGCTGCATCGCTAGATCGCCGGCGAGATGTAGGTATAGTGATAGGTCGCCTGCAGCACCGCCAGCGTCGCGACCATCGACGGAACGACGATCGTGCCCGGAATCAAGTGGGTCAGCATGTCGTCGGCGACCGCGGTCGCGGTCGTGCCCGCCGGCGCAAAGCCGTTCTTGACCAGCGCCCGCGCCTGCTCTTCGATCGCGGTGTGACAGGCCAAGACGATCAGGCCGCGTTGCTGCAACATCTCGATCGAGGTATCCTGATACTTGCCTTTCTCATCGTTGGGGCTGGCGTCGTCGAGCGACGCTTTGCGCGCGAGAAAGATGTTGGACACGATCGGCGCCCCGGCTGCATCGGTGAGCTTGAAGAACGCGCCGATGCGGTAGCGCTGCCAAATCTCGTCGCTGTACGCGTAGGACGCCGACGGACCGTGCGCCGCCAATGCGACCGCAATGCTCGCCGGCGCATAACCGAAGCCGAACTGCAATCCGTTGAACGAGTTCTTGACGTTGTTGAGCAGCGATGGGCGGAAAGCGATCGCCTCGTACACTTGGCGGATCTCGGCCGGCCGGCCGACCGCCGCCGCGAAGGCCTCGCTCGCGAAGTTGGATTTTTGCTCGACGAGGTTCGTTCCGCCGGGCACGTCTTGTGCCACTGCGAGGGAGCTGGAGCTAGCAACAAGGGTGGCGGAGCTGGCGAGAAATCGGCTGCGATTCATGCCCTACGTTTCCCGTTTTTACAGCAATGCCCTCACCGAGGAGCCCTCGCGTCCCGAGTCAAAGCGGGGCGGCATGGGTGGGGACGAGGTCGATCCGACGCAGGCACCCGCGCTGGAGGTCAAGCGCAGCGTTTTCGTCGGCTCGATGGCGCTCGCGGGAGCTGGCGCCTCGACCTCCGTCGCGCTCGGTCAGCAGCCCGTTCTCGGGCAAGTCCATGCACCATTGGAACCCGAGGATGATCCCGCGATCGTGGTCGAGCGGCCGCAACTCAAACTGCCCGATGCCATGGTCGACGCGTACGCGGCTTCGCCGGCTGCTGCGAACGCGCAAACGCCGTCGGTGGTCGTCATCATGCACGTTTGGGGCGTCGACACCTCGATCCGCGACTGCGTGCGCCGCTTGGCCAAAGCCGGCTACGCCGCGATCGCCCCGGATCTCTATGCGCGCTTCGGTGCGCCCAGCGGTGACGGCGCGACCGACTTCACGATCTTCCGTCCGTACGCGCAACGCTTGGAGCGCGCGCAGTACGCCGGCGACATTCACGCCGCCGCAGGTTGGCTCACCACCAAGTTCCCCCACACGAAAGTCGGGATCATGGGCTTCTGCATGGGTGGGCGCATCGTGCTGCTGCAAACGATCGACAACGCCGATCTCTTCGCCGCAGCCTGCCCGTTCTACGGACCGCTCAAAGACGTCGAGCCGGCGCGCGTAAAGGTGCCGGTCTGCGGCAGCTACGGCGCGCGCGACACCGGCATTCCCGCCGATGAAGTGCGAGCGTTCTTCTCCGAGCTGACGGTCCCGCACGAGCTCAAGATCTACGACAACGCCGGTCACGCCTTCTTCGACGATCAGCGCGCCTCGTACGTCGCCGCGGCGGCCGAAGACGCCTGGCGGCGCACCCTGGCCTTCTTCACGGCGCATCTGCAAGGATCGTGATGACGCTGGCGTTGATCGTAACCTTTCTGGCGGGCGGCGCAGCGGGCGCGCTGATCGCGTGGCTGGCGGCGCGCTCGGCGCGTCAGGAACAGCGGATGGCCATCGAACTGTTGCTGGAGCGGACCAAGAACGAGCTGCGTGAGGCGACCGCCAGCCGCGCGAGCGAGCGCGTCGGCGAGCTGGTCGCGCCGGTCGCGCAAAAACTCGGCGAGTTCGACCGGCTGCTCGGCGAGCTCAAAGGCCGCGCCGACGATCTGGCGGGCGCGACGACCAATCTCACCGTGCAGACCTCGACGCTGGTAACGGCACTGCGCAACCCGGCCTCGCGCGGCAAGTGGGGCGAGATGCAGCTGCGCAACGTCGTCGAGAAGGCCGGCATGCTGCCGTACTGCGATTTCTCCGAGCAGCAGACGGTTGCGCTCGAGGAAGCGCGCGCGCGTCCCGATATGACGATCAATCTTCCCGGCGAGCGCTGCGTCTTCGTGGATGCCAAGGCGCCGACCGACGCGATGCAGGCTGCACTCGAAGCGGCCGACGACGAGAGCCGCCGCAAGCTCGTCAAGCAGCATGCGCGCGCGTTGCGCGATCACATCGACGCGCTGGCGCGCCGCGGCTATCACACCGCCAAAGGATCGGCCGACTACGTCGTCATGTTCGTCCCCGGCGAAGCCTTTCTCAGCTCGGCCTGCAACGAGGATCCGGCCTTGATCGAGTACGCGCTCGACAAGAGCGTGCTCGTCACCGGGCCGCTGACGTTGATCAGCTTATTGCGCACCTTCGCGATGGGATGGCAGGCGCTGCGTCAGGAGGAGAACGCCAAACGCATCGCCACGATCGGGAAGGTTCTTTACGAGCGGGCGTTGCGATTCTCCGAGCACTTGCTCGAGATCCGCAAGCATCTCGAGCGCTCGGTCGTGGCCTTCAACGGCGCGGTCGGCTCGTACGAGACCAAACTGCTCCCGCAAGGGCGCAAACTCAAAGACGAAGCCTCGCT
>JASHPI010000031.1 GCA_030038215.1 Vulcanimicrobiota bacterium
ATGATAGCATTTACGGCCTCTTTCAGCCCGACGGCGGCATCGTCGCGGCGATGCGCGCCACCGCGGCGCATCAACGGGCTGCCCGAGCCTTTGGCGCGACCTTGCTCGACAACACGCCGGTCACTGCCGTGCGCGCACACGGCGATGAGATTGACGTGGAAGCCGGCAGCGAGTCGTACCGCGCCGGGCGCCTCGTGATCGCGGCCGGTCCTTGGAGCGGGCGCGCGCTCGCGCAGTTCGACCAGCGCCTGCCGCTCGAGGTGACGAAAGAACAGGTGATCTATTTCAAAGCCCGCGATCTCGCGAGCTTTGCGTACGGGAGCTTCCCGATTTGGATCTGGATGGACGACCCGTCCTTTTACGGCTTCCCGGTCTTCGGCGAGCCGGGCGCGGTGAAGATCACGCAGGATGCCGGCGGCAAGCCGGTCGACGCGCAGACGCGCGGCTTTGAGGAGGACGTCGAGATCACCGGACGCGTTAGGGCGTTTCTCGAGCAGTATCTGCCCGGCGCCGTCGGTCCGACGCAGTTGGTAAAAACCTGCCTCTACACGCTACCACCTGACCGCGACTTCGTCATCGACACGCTGCCCGAGCATCCGAACGTCAGCATCGCGATCGGCGCCGGTCACGCCTTTAAGTTTGCATCGGTAATCGGGCGCATCCTCGGCGAACTCGCACTGGATTGTTGCACCGCTAGCGACATCGATGCGTTCAAGATCGATCGCCCGATCCTGCAAATGGAGTCGCCGCCAAAGACCTACATGGTCTAGGTTCCTCGGCTCGACGGCGGTGGGCGGCCCCGCGGAACAACGGGAACCCCAGGAAGAGCCGCCCGCCGCGTGTCTTATGTTAGTCGGCCGGCGTCAGCGAATCGTCGGACGCGTAAACGCAAGCGCCTACGGACCCAGGGCCGCGCCGATGGGAAGAACGAGGTAATCCCCCGTCACGACCTGCGCGGGGCTTTGCTGTCCCTTGACCGCATCGAGCACGAAGACCGAGGCCGGCCCATGGAGGGTCGTGCCGCTGGTGGAGTAGAGCACGGAGCCCGATAGCGCAAGGCCCGCCGGCCCGATCAGCGGCGGGCTCGGTGACGTGATCGTGCGCTGCGGCTTGCTCTTGCCGTTCGCGGTGGCCGAGTAGACGAGGATGTTATTGTCGTTGGAGTTGGCGACGTAGAGTTCACCGGTTTTGTCGTTTATCGCCATGCCGGTCGGCGTGTTCTGCTGACCCGTGCCGACGATGGCGCGGACCAGCGTCGGATTCGTGACGGGGGTCGAGAACTCGCTGATTTCGTTGGTGTCGGAGACGTAAAGGTTGCCCTGGCTATCGAGGGTAACGCCGTTGATGTCGGCGTGATGGTCGGGCAGTCCGATTCGCTGAAGCGTGGGCGCGCTGCCGTACGCTCCCGGCGCGTACACCGCAACGTATCCATCGGTAAAGCCGCCGACGTACTCGTATCCGTTCTTGTCGACCGCAACGCAGCTCGGAACGAACGGCGCGATCAGCTCGCGAAGCGGCTGAGCGTAACCCTTCGCGTCCTTGGCGTAGACGTAGAGGGACTCACTGTCTTCGTCGGTGACGAAGAGGCGACCACTCGTCGGTCCGATCGCGATGGCTGCCGGATTATAGCCGAGCACGAGCGATGAGCCGGCCGGCGTGACCAGGGTGCCGTTTGCGTTACGCGTGAAGCGGAAGATCGACTTTGCGTACGAATCGCTGATGTAGAGCGCGGTCGTCGTGCCGCTCTTAGCCTTCAGCGGCTGTCGAATCGTGGAAACCGGCTGCGTGCCCTGCGGCATCGCAGCCGTACCGTTGGGAACGGTGTTCCCGCCGCTACAATTCGGCAGCAAAATTCCCGCAGCTGCGAGAGCAACCAACGTGCGAGCGGGCAACGGTGATTGGAACATATACGCCTCCAAAAAAACGAGCGAGTTTCGCAAGCGACGACCGCACTGGTCGTACCCGGAGCTTACGAACTTGTAACGCAACCCCTTGGGGGCCGGTGCTCGGTTAGTTCCTCGCCGGTAATGCGAGCGCGCGCTATATGTGCGGTGCCTGGCTTACGGTCGCTCCAACGACTTGGCTCACGCCGGTAATGGTCTTTGTCGAATTGCCGCCGGCCGGATACTTAAAGTACATGATGTTGGGAGCGCAGTCGTTTGGCGCGATCACTCGCTTGCCCTGAAGCCAGAACCTAATGACGTCGCAGGAGTTGCTCAAGTTCGTTTCAGCGACTTTAGTGCCGGTGCTCCCGCTCATCGAGAACTCGTAGATCGTCGAAGCGCAGTTGAGGCAAACCTGATCGCCGACGGCAAGGTATTTGCCGTCCCACTGCACGCCGCCCGGGATCGCGATCTGCTGGTTCAGCGTGACGGCGACTAGCGCCGTTGCTCCTTTCGGAAGCTCGGCGATCTCGAATTGGTTGCCGTTCATGTTCGAGCCGTCGACGAAGAGATTCCCCGAACCGTCGAAGCCGCACGAGTAATACATAAACAATGCAGAGCTCGCGATGTAGAGTTTGGGCTTGCCTTTGGCGCGCTTGTAGATTGCGACGCTGCCCGAGCCCGAACCAAGAGGCAGAAGGTTCGCGACGGCGAGGTCACCGGTGACCGGATCGATCGAACAGTCGCTAGGAGTGTAGCCTGGATCGCTGAGCGTTGCGATCGGTTTCGTGCCGGCATGGGAGTATTCGAAGATCTGACTCGAGGCCGCGCTGGTAATGAAGACGTTCCCCTTGGCGTCAACGCACTCGCCGTGCGGAGCATTGAACCCGGTTAGCTTCCCCTTCGGCTTGCCGCGCGGATAGGAGAAGACATCAACGTCGCCGGTCGTGAGGTTGGAAACGTATAGGAGATCCGACTGCTTGGCGTCGGGAGACATCCAGGATGCGCGATGGGCGACCACGGCGGGCGCCGCATTCAGCCCGGAAACGCCTTGTCCGAGGGACGACTCCGAGCCGCCGCAACCGATCAGCGCCACCGTAATCGCTCCGATTCCTAACGTGTGCCGCAGGTGATTTGCGATGTGCATCTACGTTGAGTTTGCGCCCAGCGAGTGCTCGGCCTTCCGGCGGCCAAGCAGATAAACTATTATGCCGCTCACGAGCATCAACACCGTCAAGCCGACGACTTTCACCACCGCGAGCACCTTGTTGGGATCGTTATCGGCCGGAAAGCCGGCAAGCAGAATGGCGATGACCGTTGTCGCGAGACCGATCGAACCTGCAATTAGCACGGTCCACCGGCCGCCCGGAATGCGAACCATTTCCCGCGTTGCGGGCACCGCGTGCAGTTTAAGCGCCGCCGCAAATAAAAAGAGGAAAGGAACCATCGTGATCACGACCGTCGAACTCACCAGCACGTCGTAGGCTCCCCTGACGCTGGTTCCGCCCTGGCCGAGAAAGATGAAGAGCGCTGCGAATCCGGCTTGCGTGAGCAACGCGACAACCGGCGAGCCCCAGCGCGGGTGGGTCCGCCCGAAGACCGGCGGGAGAAAGCGGTCGATTCCGGCGACGAACGGAATCCGCGCTACGGCGCCGAGCCACGCGCCGGCGCTGCCGACGCAGCTTACCGTCACGAGCACGGCCGCGACCGGCGTAAGCGCGCTCCAGCGCAGGCGGTCCGCCACCTGTCCGATCGCCTGCATCACCCCCGACGATGGGTTCACGTCACCGGGGACGAGGGCCGCGAGCACGCTCACCGTCCCGATGATATAGATCACCGCGATCGCGGGCGCAGCCAGCCCGAGACCAAGTGGGATCGTCCGGCGCGGATTGCGCACCTCGCCGCCCATGAACGACATCGCTTCGGGTCCGGTCCACGCGAATGCGATCACGGACCAAAAGATGATGTCCTTGATCTGCAGCCCGGGACGCATCGTCGCGGCGCTGATGGTGCTGGCCGGACCGAACTTCCACCACGCAAGACCGCCGAGCAAGACCAGCAGCAGCGTGACCGTCCAGCGGCAGACGGCTCCCGCGTTATTCAGCCACTTGCCGATCTGCATGCCATAGACGTTGACGATCGTCGCCAACGCCAAGCCGCCTAAAGCGAAGGCAATGAAATAGAGCGGCGAACCGGAGAGCGCGCCGCCGCCGCTCCCGCCAACGAATAAGGCGTTTCCGGCGGCGAAGTAGAGCAGCGCGGGAAAATACGGCAGATTGCTCGCCCAATACGTCCATCCGGTGATGAAGCCCGCGAACGGCCCGAAGGCGCGTTTGCTCCAGACGTAGAGGCCGCCTTCCTCGGGGTAATGCGACGATAAGAAAACAACCGCGATCGCGAGCGGAACGAACATCGCAAAGCACCCGATCAGCCAGACCGGTATCGAACTCGGTCCGGCCGCCGCCGCGGTTGCGACCCACTGCAGATTCGATCCCGCCACGACAAAGAACAGGATCACGTCGAGAAGGCCGAGCGTACGGCGAAGGTGCACCGCCTGCGGATCCGTCATGTTCGCTCGAATATCGCGCGCACGATGTTCCACTCTGCGGCCGCGCGATCGATGAACGTTCGCCGCTCTTGCTGAAGGCGGCGTTGCGTCTGACCCATCGTCGGCGGAAGAATTGCCAGCAAGACGTCGCGGTCGTGCACCTCTCCAAGCGCGTCCTGTACGAGCGCCAGATGCTCCGCCGCCGATTCGAGCGAAGGCTCGAGCGGCTCGAAGCGCTCCAGGGCATAGCGTAGCCGTTTGCAAGCGATGCGAAAGTCATGAAGTCCGCGCTTGTCGCGCCGCTCGAGCCCGGCTGCCAGGGCTGTGACCTCGCGCAGCCGGCCATGGACTACGCGCTCGATGACGTCCGCAACGTCTCGGACTCCCGATAGCTCGATATGCTCGGGCTTCACGTTGCTGACGCTCCGCTAACCTACGACTCGAAACACGCTCGGCGCAGATGTTTGCGCGCGTTTTGGGTCGCGCGCCGCTCCCGTTGGGCAAGCTCGTCGAGCAGCGGTTGCGCGGTCTCGCGTTCGCTCTCATCGAGCCGGCTCTCCAGAAGTTGCAGCAGCACGGTTGCGTCGCGCGCGGCGTCGGTGGCTGCGGCAGCGCGCTTCACGCGCCGGGTCAGCCGGGGCAACGGCATCAAGTCGCTCGCGTCTTCGAGGAGCGAGCGCAGACGCCGTCCGGTCGTTCTTACGTCGTGCAATCCCTCTTCGGTCGGCTTACGCACGAATCGCCGGCGCGCGCGTTCCAAACCACGCTGCTCGGCTCGTATCGTTTTCGTGAGCCACTTCACCGCCGGAGATCGCAGCGTGCGCTCGTTCTTCGAGGCAGCAGCGTTCATTGCCATCGATCTTCGACGAGGGTCTTTGCACTGCCCTTCGCGAATCCGATGCGCAAACGTGAGATCGAGCCGTCTACCCACCCTGCTCGTGTTGCTGGTGATCGTTGCCGCCGGCACCTGGTACTACCTCTCTCACCGCGGCGCGGGCGCAGGCGCAACCCTGCCGGTCTACTTCACGAAGCTCGATGGGAAGACACTCGGTGATCTGAGCGTCTCGTTGCGTCCGCCGCAGCCGGGCGAGAGCGCCGCCGAACACTTGCACAACACCGTATTGTATGCGGCGGTGCAAGCGGTCGCGGGCCCGCCCGACGACGTGCAGGCCGTGCGCTTTCCGTCGGGCACGCGCGTGTTGGGTGTCAGCGTCGATGGTTCGACGGCGACGGTCGATCTCTCTAAGGAAATAGAGCGTCAGGCCGGCGGCTCGTTCGGCGAAAACGGCGAGTTCAAGGGATTGGTCTACACGGTGACCGGCGTTCCCGGCATCAGCGCCGTTCAGGTGACGATCGAAGGCGAGAAGCTGCAGACGCTTCCAGGGGGACATCTTGAACTGGACCAACCGCTTCACCGCTCCGATTGGTAGCAAATTCGCCGCGGCCGCGTTCCTGCTGGTCGCGGCGCTCGCGATTCCCGCGGTAGCCAACACCTCGCTGACTGCGATCTATCAGCAGCAGAGCATCCGCTTCACCCATCTCGAGTCATATGGGAACGACACCGCCATCGGCGTCGATGATCCCGGTTTCGCAACGCTCCTGCGCGAGTCCGGCGCGGTCCTGACGTGGAAGCCCGGCGAGCGTTACGTTTTGATAACGACCGACGTGCCGGTGGTCGTGAGTTTTTCAATCGGCGATCGTCGCTACGACGTCGGTCCCATTAGTCTGCAAGCAAGCTTTGCGCCTTACCAGCGTGGTAACGAAGCCTATCTTCCATTTAACGAAGTGCTGCACGCGCTCGACCTCGCGCTGCGTCAAGATGGTGCAGTCGCCGTGGTGCAACCTCAGCTGGCATCGCTCGACGTGCGCAACGAGGGCGATCGCGTGACGCTTCTGGCGCACGGCGGCGCGCCAATTCATCCGCGCATCGTGCAACAGAGCGGCGCGGCGGTTACCTACGAATTCGACGGTGTCGGTACGACCCTGACGGGAACGCGTCCAATCGGCGCCGGGGGTGTACGCAGCGTGACGATCGCGCAGTCGGGTACGGCGCGGGATCCCAAAGCGCTGGTGACGGTGCAGCTCATGCCCGGCGCGGCGCCGGCGGCGCCGCAGCAAACCGACGATCGCGACGTTCTGCTCGGCTTTACCGGCTCCGGCGCCCCAGCCGCACCGATCGTCGCTGAACAGTCGCCCACGCCGATGCCGCCGGCGCAGGGGCCGCCGGTTTCCTCGACGGCGCCGTCAGTTGCAGCCGCGCCCGCGGGGAACCCAAGCGCAGCCACGACGGTGACCGGCGTGACGGTGCAGCGTGTCGCAGGCGGCGTTTCTGTCACGATTGCAATCGCCGGAAACGCCACCTTTGAATGGCACCGGCTGCGCGAGCCCGACAATCGCTTCTGGGTCGACATCCAGGGCGCGCAGCTGCAGGGACCGCCGATCGAGCAGAACGAGCCGAGTCCGCTCCTCTCGATGCGCGTTCGCCAAGACGATCCTACGACGGTTCGGGTGGCGCTCTCGCTGAGCGGCCCGAAATCGATCGAGGTATCGCCTTCAAACAACGCGCTCGACGTTGAGGTCGGCGACAACGATGTGGCGGACGTGCCGCGCTCGGGAAGCGGCAGCGTCGGTTCGGTCGTCGCGGTAAGCGAGCCCAACGCGGCGTTCGTCACGCCCGCGCCCTCAGACGAGTATGCAGAGCCCCAAAACTCGCAGGATACGACCTGGAAGTTTGGGCCCCGCGATCAGAACGCTCCCCAGTACGTTCCGACCAACCCGCGCCTGATCGTGATCGACCCGGGCCACGGCGGCAGCGACCGGGGAACGATCCACGGCGGGGTCGAGGAAGCCGTGCTCACGCTCGACATGGCCAGGCGGTTACGCGACATTTTGATATCGCGCGGCTGGCAGGTGAAGATGACGCGTGATGCCGATGTGGACGTCTACGCGCCCAATGCCGACGCGCATCAAGAGCTGCAAGCCCGGGCGGACGTTGCCAATAACGCCGGGGCGCGCCTCTTCTTAAGCATTCATGTCAATGCGTACATCAACGCCGGCCCTTACGGGACGACCTGTTACATTTCCAAGGCGGAGGACGTCGCGTTCGCGCGCATCCTCGAAACGCATCTGGCCGCCGACGGAACCAAAGACGACGGCGTCATCAAGAGCCACCTGTACGTGACGCTCCACACCCGAATGCCGGCCGCGCTGGTTGAGACGGCCTTCCTCTCTAATCCGAGCGACTACGCGCTGCTGACGTCGGCCGCCTGGCGGCAAAAAGTCGCTCAAGAGATGGCGGATGCGATCGGGCAATACACGCAGGAGTATCCCGTTCCGAACCAACCCGCTCAGTGATTCGGGCGTGATTGGGCTGTTCGATTCGGGTCTGGGCGGCCTCACGGTTCTGCGGCGGGTGCGCGAGCGTCTGCCACTCGTGGACGTCCTCTTCTTCGCCGATCAAGCCCACGTGCCGTATGGAGATCGTACGCACGAGGAGTTGCTGAGGCTCCTGCGTGCCAACCTCGCGCGCCTCGACGAGCGTGGCGTTGAGGTGATCGTCATGGCCTGCAACACCTCGTGTGCGATTGCCGAGCGGTACGGCTGGCCGTACTCGCGCGCACCGGTGATCGACTTGATCGAGTCGGCGGCGCTGGCCGTCGAGCGCGCCGGTTTTCGACGGATCGGGGTGGTGGCGACGGCCGCAACCGTCGGCGCAGGATCGTACGGTCGCACGCTGCGCAAACGCATCGCGGGAATCGACGTCGTCGAAGTACCGGCACCGGCGTTGGTACCGCTGGTCGAGGCGGGAATGGTGACTGGCGCACAAACCCGCGCTGCCGTTGCCGAAGTTTGCTCGCACTTGCCGCTCGATCTCGAGGCGCTCGTCTATGGCTGCACGCACTATCCGCTGCTCGAGGAGCACTTTCACGCCGCGCTCGGCGGCGTGGCTTTGATCGATCCGGCCGTCGTGCAAGCGCAGCGCGCGGCGGATACGCTTGGCGATCGGACCGGCGGAGACGCGACGACGACGTATCTTACGAGCGGCGACGAAGGCGCGTTCCACGACGCGGTCGCCCGCTTGATGGCGCTAGCGCCCGGCCTGTGAAAGCAAACCGATGTGGAAGACGCTGAAGAAGAAGGCAGTCGAGCAGACTGCGAGCGCCGCGCCGGCTACGACCTGCAAGACGGTGTGCGAGCCCAAGTAGACCCGCGCCCAGCAAACCATCGGGATCAGGACGAGAAATGGAAGCGGCTGCCGGCCGTAGAGCAGCGTCAGCGCGGTAAGCGGCGCGGTGATGCCGAGCGCGTGCGTGCTGATCTTCCAGTAGCGCGTGATGTACTGCACGACCAGCGTTGAGACGACGTATCCGAGCATCGCCGCGATCATCAAGCGCGGCGCGTGCGTCAGCCAGAGCACGAGAGCGCCCAAGACGTAGAAGACGACAAAGGCGCTGAAGACCATCTCGCGCTCGTGCCGCACCGACATATCTAAATCAGAGACGCGATCGGTGGCGTAGAGCCAGAAGACGTAGAGCATGGGGCCGATCGAGGTAAAGAAGGTCGAGAGAAAGAGCAGCCGCCAGAAGTCGAGCGTGCCCTTGGCGCTGATGTCGGCTAGAATGACGAACAGAGCAAGCGCCGTTAGGAATGGATTGAAAATCGTTGACAGAATCCGTGCCAGGTCGCGCCAGACCCGGCGCTTGGGCAGCACGACGACCGGTGCGCTCGGCTGGACCGATCGATCGGATTCCGGCACGCCGTCCCCTTCGCAGCAGGCGGCCTGGAGCCTGCGGTCGTAAGAAGATGCCGCTTTGATTCCAATTCTTCTCGCCGCCGCGGCCGTACCGTCGCCGGCCGCTGCGCCCGTTGCGCCAGCTGCTCCTCCACTTCCCGTCGCCTCTCCCGCGCCGACGCCGATCGCACAGCATTGGCCGTGGCTGACGCACGGTATCGCGGGCATCTTCGTCGTCTCAGCGATTGCACTGATCTTCTTGTTGGCGATTCAGACGACCAAACAAGAGGGGCTGACCGGTTCGATCGGCGGCCGCGTCGAGTCCACCTATCGCGGACGCCTCGGCGCCGACGAGCAGCTCAAGCGATTCACCGGATGGGTTGCAGTCACGTTTGTCGTCATGGCCTTCATTCTGTCGCTGACGGGAATCTAGGGCTTCTCGAGCGCCGCTTGTGAAGAGCCGGTAGTGCCGCTTCTCGAGGTCGCGAACCTCCGGACGACGTTCCGGACGGAAGATGGCCCGGTCACCGCGGTTAACGGCCTCTCCTTCGCGCTACAGGCCGGCGAAACGCTCGGCATCGTCGGTGAGTCGGGTTCCGGGAAATCCGTAACGGCGCTTTCGATCATGCGGCTGCTGGCGCGCAACGCGACGGTAACCGCCGACGGCATCACGTTCGATGGCGAGAACCTGATCCAAAAAAGCGAGCTCGAGATGCGTAAGATCCGCGGTTATAAGATCGCGATGATCTTTCAGGATCCGATGACCTCGCTCAACCCGGTGCTCACGATCGGCGAACAGATCGCCGAAGCAGTTCGTCTTCATCTGGGCGCCAGCAAGCGCGAGGCGCGCGATCGCGCCCTCGAGATGCTGCGCAAGGTCCGCGTGCCGGCACCCGAAGAGCGTTTGGGAGATTATCCGCATCAGTTTTCGGGAGGTATGCGCCAGCGCGTGATGATCGCGATGGCGCTCTCGTGCAACCCGCAGCTCCTGATCGCCGACGAGCCGACGACCGCATTGGACGTCACGATTCAAGCCCAAGTTCTCGAGCTGATGAACGAGCTGCAGCGCGAGACGGGCGCAGCAATCATTTTGATCACGCACGATCTCGGCGTCGTTGCCGAGGTCTGCAAGAACGTTTTGGTGATGTACGGCGGAAACATGGTCGAGTACGGAACCGCCGAGCAGATCTTCGGAACGCCGCGCATGCCGTACACGCAGGGATTGCTCGCCTCGCTGCCGCGTCTAGACGAAAGCGAGCACCGCCGACTCGAGCCGATCCAGGGGCAGCCGCCGAATCTGCTGCGTCTGCCGCCGGGCTGTGCGTTCGCGCCGCGTTGTGCCTACCGCATGCCGATTTGCGATCAGCCGGTTCCGCAGTACGATTTCGGGGAAGGTCACATCGCTCGCTGCTATCTCTACGACGAGCGCACCCGCGAACAGCGACCAGCGGCAGCCGACAGCGTTCCGATCGTGGCGGCCAACAGGCTCTGATGAGCGGCGCTCTGATCGAGGTCAACGAGCTCGTCAAATACTTTCCGATCTATGCGGGGTTAACGTCGCGGCACGTCGCCGACGTACGCGCCGTCGACGGCGTGAGCTTTGCGATCGAACAAGGCGAAACGCTCGGACTGGTCGGAGAGTCAGGTTCGGGCAAGACGACACTTGGGCGCTTTCTGCTGCGGCTGCTGCCGGCCACTCGTGGGGAAGTCATCTTCGAGCAGCAGAACGTGCTGACGCTCAAGCGCCGCGAGCTTCGGCGCCTGCGCAGCGCGATGCAGATTATCTTTCAGGATCCGTTCGCCTCGCTCAATCCGCGCATGACCGTCGGCGAGATCATCGCCGAGCCCTTGCGAATCCACGGTTTGGCAAACGGCAAACAGGTCGACGCACGCGTGCGCGAGCTGCTCGAGCTGGTCGGGCTGCAGCCCTACCACGCGAACCGCTATCCCCACGAGTTTTCCGGCGGACAGCGCCAGCGGGTTGGTATCGCGCGCGCCTTAGCCGTCAATCCGCGGTTCGTCGTCTGCGACGAACCCGTCTCGGCGCTCGACGTCTCGATTCAGGCCCAGGTCATCAACCTGCTCGAGGACTTGCAGGCGAAGTTCAAGCTGACCTACCTTTTTATAGCGCACGACCTGTCGGTCGTCCGCCACATTGCTCGCCGTGTCGCAGTGATGTACGTCGGCAAGATCGTCGAACTTGCCGACCGCGAGGCCCTCTATCAAAATCCACTCCACCCGTATACGCAGGCGCTGCTTTCGGCGATCCCGATCCCCGACCCGGTGCTGGAGAGCCGCCGCAAGCGCGTCGTCCTCACCGGTGACATTCCGTCACCCGTGAACCCCCCCTCGGGATGCCGCTTTCATACGCGCTGTCCGGTCGCCTTCGATCGCTGCTCCCGTGAAGAGCCGCCGCTCAAGGAGTACGCGCCTGGGCACTTCGCAGCATGCCACTGGGTGGAAGAGCACCAGGGCCAAGCGCCGGCCCTCACCTAGAAGCGTCGGCGCCTACTAACAAGATGGGCGATCGCTCTGCGATCGCCCATTATTTGAGTATGGACTGCCTAGGCTTTCTTCTTACGCCCGCGTTTGCGCGCGGCTTTGCGCACCTTGCGCGCTACCTTCCTGCCGGCGGCCTTTTTCTTGCGTCCAGCCTTGCGCGCGGCCTTGCGCACCTTGCGGCCGGCCTTGCGCGTCTTGCGCGCTGCCTTTCTGCCGGCGGCCTTTTTCTTGCGGCCCGCTTTGCGCGCGGTCTTGCGCACCTTGCGCGCTACTTTACGGCCTGCGGCCTTTTTCTTACGTCCACCCTTGCGCGCGCCTTTCTTGCGTCCATTGGCCGCCTTTTTGGCGCCCCCCGCGGCCGCTTTGCGCCGACGCGCTTTACGGCGTGGTTTAGGCTCTTCGACCGCCGGGCTGTCCATCATGGAATCGGAGTCCATTCATTCCTCCTCGTCCCCCGGGGGACGATAATCGCTAGTAGAAAGCGCTATCGCGCTTTTGAGCGCATCATAGAGGATTTTTTCAAATGATGCAACGTCTGGCGCGCGCGTACCCGCGTTGCGCACGCGCGCGACAAACGCTGCGAATTTGCCGGGTCTTGACCCCGGCGGTATACTAGGCCCCGTGAAAAAGCCCCTGATCATCGTGGAATCGCCGGCAAAGGCGCGGACCATCAAGAAGTTCTTGCCCGCGCGCTATGCGGTAAAGGCGTCCGTCGGGCACGTGCGCGATCTTCCCAAGAGCACGCTCGGGGTCGACGTCGAGCACGATTTCGCGCCAAAGTACTTGACGATTAAGGGGAAGGCCGACGTAATAAAAGAGCTGCGGACCGCGGCGAAAAGCGCGACCGACGTATATCTTGCGACGGACCCGGATCGCGAGGGCGAGGCAATCGCTTGGCACCTGGCCGAACTGCTCAAACTGCCGCAGCCCAAGCGGATCGAGTTGCACGAGATCACAAAAGAAGCAGCGCTGGCGGCCCTCAAGCACCCGCATCACATCAACATGGGCCGCGTCAACGCGCAGCAGGCGCGGCGCATTCTCGACCGGCTCGTCGGTTACAAAATCTCACCGTTGCTTTGGGCCAAGGTCCGCGGCGGCCTTTCGGCGGGGCGGGTGCAGTCGGTCGCGGTCAAGCTCATCGTCGATCGTGAACGCGAGATCGAAGCTTTCGTACCAAGAGAGTACTGGAGCATCACCGCCCTGCTCGCGAGCGAGCGCGATCCCCAGACGCCCTTCTCGGCCGATCTGCTAAGCCGCCATGGCGAGAAGCTCGAAGTCGGTAATCAAGAGGAAGCCGACGCGGTCTTGCGAGCGCTCGACGGCGCCGCTTATCGCATTTCGTCGATCAAAAAACGGGAGGTCCGGCGCAACGCACCGGCGCCGTTCACGACATCGACGTTGCAGCAGGAAGCCTCACGAAAACTGCGGATGCGCGTCCGGCGCGCGATGCAAATTGCGCAGGCGCTGTACGAGGGGATCGACCTCGGCGGCAGCGAGGGAACCGTCGGACTCATCACTTATATGCGCACCGATTCGACCCGCATCAGCGATCAGGCCCGAGAGGCGGCCCGCGAGTTCATCGTCGATGCCTACGGTGAAGGGTTCCACGGCGGTCGCCGCCATCGAATCCGCGAAGGCGCGCAAGACGCCCACGAGGCAATTCGCCCGACGTCGGTGCTGCGAACGCCCGAACGGCTCGCCGGCGTCCTTAAGCGCGAGGAGCTTCGTCTCTATACCATGATCTGGGAGCGCTTCGTCGCCTCGCAGATGGCCGCGGCCCTGTTCGATCAGACGACGGTCGACGTGTCGGCCGGTGAGTATGGTTTCCGCGCCACCGGAACGGTGATGCGCTTCCCGGGCTTCATGCGAGTCTACGAAGAGGGCAAGGATGACGAAGGCGAGGCAGCGTCCGCAGCCGAGGGCAACGGCGCTCCCCGCGGCAAGGGCCGCGCGCGCCTCCCGGAGCTATCCGAGGGGGAGATGCTCGACTGCCGCAAGCTCGAGTCGAAACAGCACTTCACCGAGCCGCCGCCGCGTTACACTGAAGCGGCGCTGGTGAAGGCGCTCGAGGAGAACGGGATCGGACGGCCTTCGACCTACTCCACGATCGTCGAAACGATTCAGGCTCGCGGTTATGTCGGCCAACGCGAGCGGCGTTTCGTTCCAACCGAGATCGGTGTTGCGGTCAACGACTTACTGGTCGAGCACTTTCCGAAGATCGTCAATCTCGACTTCACCGCGGGAATGGAGGGGGATCTCGACAAGGTTGCCGAGGGACACGAAGACTGGGTTGGACTGCTGCGCCGCTTCTATGGCCCATTCGAGAGCGAGCTGGAAGTCGCCGAGAAGAAGCTGCCTCGCCTCGAACTGCGCGACGAGCCCACCGACGAGATCTGTCCCAATTGCGGGCGGCCGATGGTGATCAAGACCGGACGCTTTGGGCGATTCATCTCCTGCACCGGCTATCCGGAGTGCAAAACGACCAAACCAATCGTCAAGGAGACCGGCGCGAAGTGCCCCAAAGACGGCGGCGCAATCGTGGAACGGCGCTCCAAACGCGGACGAACCTTTTACGGCTGCGTCAACTATCCGGCGTGCGATTTCATCTCGTGGGATCCGGTCGCCCAAGAACGCTGCCCAGTCTGCGGCTCCCACGTGGTTTCCAAGTCCCGCCGCGGTGACAATCCGCGGCTCGAGTGTGCCAGCGATCGCACCCACCCTGTCGCGGAGCGAGAAGTCGTCGAAGTGTGATCCGGCTGACGGTGATCGGCGGCGGTTTGGCCGGCTGTGAGGCGGCGTGGCAGGCAGCGCGTTGCGGCGTCGAGGTCGATCTCTACGAGATGCGTCCCCGGCGCAGCGGTCCGGCGCACAAGACGGACCGGCTGGCCGAGCTGGTCTGTAGCAACTCGCTGCGGGGCGCGTCGCTCGAAAACGCGGTTGGACTTCTCAAAGAGGAGCTCGCGCGACTCGACTCCCTCATCGTAACCTCGGCGCGGGCGACGGCAGTGCCGGCAGGCGGTGCGCTTGCCGTCGATCGCGAGCGATTTGCCGCGCTGGTCGAGTCGCGCATCGCCGGCGAGTCCGGAATTCGCCTGCATCGAGAAGAGGTGCGCACAATTCCCGGCGACCGGCCGGCGATCGTCGCGTGCGGTCCACTGCCGGCCGAGGCGCTGCTGGATTCAATCGCCGGAGCGATTGGCGGTGGGGGCTTGGAAACTCAGCTCCCGAGTTTGCTCCATTACTTCGATGCAGCCTCGCCGATCGTCGCTGCCGACTCGGTCGATGAATCGGTCATGTATTGGAAGTCGCGATACGACAAAGGCGACCCCTGGACGGGGTCGGGGCAGGCTGACTACCTCAACATCCCGCTCGATCGCGAACAGTACGCGCGACTGGTGCAGGATCTGCGGACGCTCGAGCGTCACGAGCCCAAGAGTTTTGAAGCGGCGAAGTATTTCGAGGGATGTCTGCCGATCGAAGAGATGGCCGACCGCGGGGATGACGTGTTGCGCTTTGGTCCACTGAAACCCGTCGGTCTGCGCGATCCGCGAACCGGGAAAACGCCGCATGCGGTCGTGCAGCTGCGTAAGGAGAACGCCGAAGCAACCGCCTATAACTTAGTCGGCTTTCAGACGCGCCTTTCGTGGCCGTCTCAGCGCGAGGCGTTCGGCCGCCTTCCGGGATTGCAGCGTGCCGAGTGGCTACGTCTGGGCGTCGTGCATCGCAACGCGTTTATCGATTCACCGCGACTGCTCGACGCTCGCCTGAAGCTGAGCTCGAGCCGAGCGACGTATTTTGCCGGTCAGATTACCGGCGCCGAGGGCTACGTCGAGGCGGCGGCGTGCGGAGCGATGGCGGGAATTCACGCTGCGCGCGCGATCTTGGGGCTGGCGCCGGCGGACGTCCCACGCGAGAGCGCGTTAGGCGCCGTGGTCGCGCATCTGCTGAATGTGCAAACACCCGACTTTCAACCAGCGAACGTCACGTGGGCCTACTTCCCGCCGTTAGACCCCGGTTTGACGCATAGCTTATCAAAGGGCGACAAAAAAGGGAGACGGCGGCTCATGGCCGAGCGTGCGCTCGCGTCGGTCGACGCCTGGCGCGCGTCGCTCGAGTCCCAAGCGTTCGAAACTCTCTCTCCGGTGGCCGGGTATTGACCCAGGCATGAAGATACGCTCGACGACGATCCTCGCGGTGCGCCGCGACGGGCGGCTTGCCATCGCCGGCGACGGGCAAGTTACGCTCGACCGGACGATCGTGAAACACGGAGCCCGCAAAGTGCGCAAGGTCGCGGGCGGCGGCGTTTTAGCCGGATTTGCCGGCTCGGCCGCCGACGGCATCACGTTGCTAGAAAAGTTTGAAGGCAAGTTCGGTGAGTACAAAGACATCACGCGCGCCGCGGTCGAGCTCGCCAAGGACTGGCGCCAAGACCGCGCGCTGCGCCGGCTCGAAGCCTTGATGATCGTAGGCAATCCGGAGCATCTGTTCGTGTTGTCTGGAACCGGCGACGTGATCGAGCCCGACGAGGGGATCGCCGCGATCGGCAGCGGCGGGCCGTACGCGCAGGCGGCAGCCGCAGCGCTACTGCGTAATAGCGCGTTGCCCGCCGGGGAAATCGCGCGCAAAGCGCTCGAGATCGCGTCTGAAATCTGCATTTACACCAACGACGACATCATCGTGGAGAGCCTTCCATGACGACCGCGCTCGCAACGACCCTTGACCCGGCCACCTTGACGCCCCGGCAAATCGTCACAGAGCTCGATAAGTACATTGTTGGGCAGAGCAAGGCCAAACGTTCGGTTGCAATCGCGCTGCGCAATCGGTACCGGCGCGCGCACGCGCGCGAGGATCTGCGCGATGAGATTACGCCAAAGAACATTCTCATGATCGGCCCGACTGGAGTCGGCAAGACCGAGATCGCTCGCCGTCTCGCGGCGTTGGTCGGCGCGCCGTTCGTGAAGGTCGAGGCAACCAAATACACCGAGGTCGGATACGTCGGACGCGACGTGGAGTCAATGGTGCGGGATCTCGTCGAGGCTTCGATCCGCACCGTGACCGACGAACGGCGCGCGGAAGTGCGCGAGTTGGCCTTCCGTCAAGCCGTCGAACACGTCATCGACGTCCTTCATCCCGAGACCCGTCCGCCCTCGGCGCAGTCGCAGGGCAATCCGTTAGGAGCGGCGCTCGGCTCGATCTTCGGCAGTGGTTACTCCGCGCAACAGCAAACGCACGCCCCGCCGTCGGCAGCCGTTTCGGCCGAGGCGCAACGCGTGCGCGAGCAAACGCGCGGCGAGATCGAGCGAGGTTTCTACGACGTGCGCTTGATCGAAATCGAAGTGGAAGAAACGCCAAGCGTCCCGATCGGCGTGATCGGCGGCGGAATGGATCAGAGCGGCGATCTCGGCGAGATGCTGGGCGGAATTCTGCCGAAACGGCGCACGCGCAAACGCGTTACGGTCGCCGAGGCCCTACGCATATTCGAACAGGAAGAGGCCGCCAAGCTAATCGACATGGACGCAGTCAAACGCGAGGCGCTGCGGCGCGCAGGCGAAGACGGAATCATCTTCATCGACGAAATCGACAAAGTCGCCGGCTCGCAGCAGCGCGGCGGCCCGGATGTTTCGCGCGAAGGCGTCCAGCGCGATATCCTGCCAATCGTCGAAGGCTCGACGGTTACGACCAAGTACGGCGCCATCAAGACCGACCACATCCTTTTCATAGCGGCCGGGGCGTTCCACATCAGCAAACCCTCGGATCTGATTCCGGAGCTGCAAGGGCGCTTGCCGATCCGAGTCGAGCTCGACTCCCTCACCGCCGAAGACTTCAAGACCATCCTGACCCAACCCAAGAACGCGCTCGTCGAACAGTACAAGGCACTGCTTGCGACCGAAAACGTGACGCTTGACTTTCGCCCCGACGCTATCGAGCAGCTGGCCACGTTTGCAATGAAGGTAAACGAGCAGACCGAGAACATCGGCGCCCGCCGGCTCCACACCGTCCTCGAGCGCGTGCTCGAGGACATCAGCTTCGAGGCGCCCGAACGAACCGGGACGGTCGTGATCGACGGCGAGTATGTTCGGCAGCGGCTGGCCGACGTCGTGGCCAACGCCGACCTTTCTGGGTACATTCTCTAAGCATTTTCACATTCGCCCAGGCAGGGTCCGGACGCCGCAGCTAGGATGCTAGGGGAAAAGGATGACACAGCTATGAGAAAGTCAACGGGCGCTCTTTTCTTCCTCGGCATTGCCGCCTTGGCCACGCTCGTCGCCTGCAATGGCAACGGCATAGGTGGCTCGCCCTCGCCGACGACGCCGCCGGGAACCGGCATGAACTGCGGCGGTCCTCCATCCGCCAACCAGATGGAAGTGCTCTTCCCGATCCCGGGGAGCAAGCACGCGCCGGCGGCCCTGGAAAACGTGTACGTGTCCACCAAGGGTCAGCTGCCGCCGAGCAACGACTTCGACTTCTATCTCGTGCAGACGAATGGCGACTCGACGTTTACGTCGCCCTTCTTCGGGATCGCACTGAAGAACATACCGACGCCGCACGCGACGCCCAGTTACTCCGGCGCAGTCTATTATGCGTCGACGATCGCCGGCCCGTCCGGGTCGACGTACATCATCGGTGCGCACCAGGACGTGGAACTGCTGTGGAACGACGGCGGGACCGGGTGCACGCCGCATAAGATCGTCAGCACGTTCAGGACCGGCTCCGGCACCAGTTCCAGCGCGAAGTTACTGCAGCGCTGATCCGACGGCGGATCGCTTTGGGCGGGCTCGCGGCATTCGCGGGCCCGCTCGTCGTTTTTCTCGCTTCGCTCGACCCTGACGTCGGCTTCTGGGATACGGCGGAGATGAACACGGTCCCGTACATCTTGGGACTGGCGCATCCGACCGGCTTCCCCGCCGAGATCCTGACCGGCTGGCTCTTCTCGCATGCGTTGCCGTTCGGCGCGGTCGCACTGCGGCTGTCGCTCCTGAATGCTCTGGAGATGGCCGGTGCCAGTCTGTTGGCGTATCTCTTCGTTCAACGCGAAACGCGGAACAATCCATTGGCGCTATTGGCGGCCTTCGGTTTTACCCTAACGCCGGTGGTCTGGCAACATGCAATCCACACCGACGTCATGAGTCTCACGGTTCTGCTTGTCGCCGCAACGCTATTGCTGGCGCGGCAATGGTGGCGCAACGCGCAGGCGCGACACCTCTACGCGGCCGCGCTCACCGGCGGGCTCGCCGCCGGAACCCACGGAGCGGCGCTGCTTTACATGCTCGCTCCGGCGATCGTCGTTACGCGGAGATTCTTCGACCAGAGGCTCAAACGCAGCTGCCTCGCGGCGTTGCTGATCTTCGCGGGGACTGCCGCAGCAGTCTACGCGTACCTTCCGCTCCGCTCGGCCTACGTCGTTGCGCACGCACTCGATCCTACCGCTCGCCTCGGGCTGCCGCCGGGACGGCCGTTCTGGGATTGGGGCGATCCGCGCTCGCCCAGCGGCTTTATCGACGTCATCAGCGGCCGGGACATCGGGACCGGAGGTGCGGCGTCGGGGTACCTGCGGCCCACGCTGATCCCACACGATCTCGCCTATGGGGCACGCGCACTGCGCGTGGGAATGGGGCCGGCGCTAGCGTTCATCGTTGCGGCGCTTTGCGTCGCCGCGCTCTTCGAAGACGCGCGGCTCGCGATCTTCCTGCTTGCTCCGACCGCGTTCGTGACGCCGTTTATTGCAAACTTTGCCGTCGAGTCGGATCCGCAGCGCTACTACATCCTGCCGATATGGGGATTGTGGATTGCTGCGGCGATCGGAGCATTCGGCTTGCTCGGCCGCCTCGCGCGCTTGGATCCTGAGCATCGGCTGCGTACCGCCGGCGTGCTATGTATCGTCGGCGCGCTCGTGCTCTGGCAGCTCCTCTCCCATCGCGCAATCTTCGCCGACCGCAGCGATCGGCTCGGGGCGAGCTACATTGCAGCATTGCTTGCGCGGACTCCGTCCGACGCGATCATCATTGCGCCGTGGGACTACGCGACGCCGATCGCCTACGCTGCGTATGTCGAGTCCAAAACCGGCGCGCGAATCCTCGTGCCCGGCGAGGCCGACGCGATGCGCGCGCGTATCCCAGGTTGGCTTGCCGCGCGTCCGGTCTACGGCGTCTCCGAACGCGCCCCGGCGCTCCCGGCGCAGTATGTCTGCAATTTCAACGTCATCCCGGGATCGGCGCGCGACCCTAAACTCTACCGAATCGACGGCCGGCAGCCGGGCTCGCCGGGGATGATGCCGAATAGGCCGCGGCTATGCCCTACATTCGCGAGATCGTCGGCCAAGATCACCCGACGTTACGCAAAGTCGCCAAGCGCGTCGAGCCCAGGGAGATCGACGAGCCGCTCTTTCAGCAGCTGATCGACGATATGTTCGAAACGATGTACGATGCGCCCGGGGTCGGCCTGGCGGCGCCGCAGGTCAACGTGTCTAAGCGAGTCTTCGTCATGGACGTGCGCGACGACGAGCACGAGCCGGCGGTCGTCATCAATCCGAAGATCGAATCGGCCGAAGAGGAGGTCGAGCTGCGCGAAGGCTGTCTTTCGGTTCCGGGAATGGTCGGTGACATCATCCGGTACAAACGCATCGTCGTCACCGGCCTCGATCGCACCGGTCAGAAGATTCGCATCGAGGGTGAAGGCCTGCTCGCGCAGTGCCTGCAGCACGAGATCGATCACCTTAACGGGACGCTCTACATCGATCGCGCGCAGAACTTGCGACCGGCGATCAGCGAAGAGGAAAAAGAAGCGGCCGAGGCGTGAGGACGCTCTTCTTCGGCACCAGCGCGTTCGCGGTGCCGAGTTTGCGCGTCGTCGCAGCTCGCAGCGACCTGCAGGGCGTCGTCACGCGACCCGATCGTCCGTCCGGGCGCGGCCAAAAGCTGCGGCCCAGCCCGGTCAAAGCGGCCGCTCTCGAGCTTGGCTTGCGCGTTTACGAACCGGTGCGGCTGCGCGCGTTCGCCGATGCGATGCGCCAAGAAGCCTTCGACCTCTTCGCGCTGGCGTCATACGGACGAGTCCTCCCCCAAACGCTGCTCGATCTTCCGCGTCTGGGTGCACTCAACGTCCATCCTTCGCTGCTCCCCAGGTATCGCGGCGCGACGCCGATTCAAAGCGCGCTCCTCGCGGGCGATACGGAGACCGGCGTCAGCATCATGTTGATGGACGGCGGGCTCGATACCGGTGATCTCGTTTTGGTCGAGCGCGTCTCGATCGCACCCGGTGAAACCTACGGCGAGCTCCACGATCGGCTCGCACAGATCGGCGCCGTTCTGCTCGAGCGCGCACTCGAGATGGCCGCGCAGGGTCCGCTGCCCCGCTCGCCCCAGCGCGGCGAGGCTACGCTAACGCGGCCGCTTCGAAAGGAAGACCTGGCGGTCGACCTCTCATGGCCCCCTGAAAAGATCGTCGATCGCGTCCGCGCCTTTTCTCCACAACCGGCCGCGCGCGCGCAGATCGACGGCGAGACGGTCAAGATCCTTCGCGCGCACGTCGCTTCCGACGGACGCCTTGCCATCGACGAGCTGATCGCGCCCAACCGTGGCAAGATGACCGGCGATGAGTACCTGCGTCGGTCATGAACGCGCGTGAGCTTGCGCTCGCGGTCGTACGCGACGTCTTCCGGCCGCTTGGATCAGGAGCCGTCGAACGAAGCGCCCAGGCCGCGTTCGATTATCGCGCGCGCAAAACGGACCTTGGCGCGCGCGATCGTGCCTTTGCCGCCGAGCTCGCCTACGGCGCGATTAAGATGCGACGCGCCCTCGACTGGTATCTCGAGCCCTTCATCGAGGGTCGCGGTGCCGAGGGAGGCGGAAAAGGCCTCCCCCCGACGATCCGGGAGCTCCTCCGGCTCGCGATCTACGAGCTCGTGTATACGCGTCCGCAGGCCCATGCGACCGTCTTCGAATGGGTCGATCTCGCGAAGCGATACGGTCACCGCGGTCTGGCCAACCTCGTGAACGCGGTCTTGCGCAGTTTTCTGCGCGACACGCCGGCGGAGCCGCGCCGCGAAGACTTCCAGAGCGAGGACGACTTCCTCGCTACCCGCTATTCGCTGCCGACGTGGCTGGTGCGGCAGTGGCGCCAGGTCTTCGGGGAGCGCGCCGAGACAATCTGCGCGGCAGTGAACGAGCCCGCGCGGCCGGCCGTCGTGGTCAACGGATTGAGAGGAACGCCGGAGGAGGTCGCGGGTCAGCTCGCAGCGATCGGAACGCGCGCGACGCCGTCATCCGTGGTCGCCGAGTCGCTCCTCATCAACGGGCGGCTGAGCCCCGACGCGGCCGGTGACGGAGCATGGTGGGCGCAGTCGGAGAGTTCGGCCATGCCGGTCGATGTGCTCAATCCGCAGCCCGGGGAGTCGGTCCTCGACGTTTGCAGCGGACGGGGGAATAAGGCGCTGCAAATCGGCGCCCGGCTTGCGCGCGAAGGCGCGCTTCTATGCATCGAACAGGACGCGCGCAAGGTCGCGTTGCTCGGCCGCCGTCTGGAGGAGGCAGGCGTCGTCGCCGGGATCGTTTCCGGTGACGCTACCGGCACACTGCTAGCGCCCGAGCAGCGATTCGACCGGGTTCTGATCGACGCGCCGTGCTCCGGCGTGGGCGTCGTCGGGCGCCATCCCGAGATGCGCTGGAAGAAGCAAGCTGGCGACGGCGAACGCCTCGCACTGACGCAGCGGGCCCTGCTCGAGCGGATGGCTTGCCACGTCTACCCTGGAGGGGCGCTCGTCTACGCGGTCTGTTCGACGGATCCGCGCGAGACGACCGAAGTGATGGACTGGTTTCTTGCACAAGAGAACTTCGAGCGCGGGTTGATACCTGCCGCATATCAAGCATTGCTGACGGAAGCCGGCGATGTGCTGGTGCCGCCCGGACTCGAAGGGCGCGACGGCTTCTACATCGCTCGCGTCGAGCGGCGCTTTTGAGCCTCTTCGCAAGGATCGAACAGGCGTGCGCGGCTCTCATCGAACGAGCCTTCGCCCGAACGTTTCCGAGCGACCTAGAGCCGGCGCAGATCGCGCGTAAGCTCGTTTCGACGATGGAAGCGCAGACCCGGGACGAGGACGGGGGCCTGCGCGCACCCGGCTCCTATCTCGTCTACGTCAGCCCGGTCGATTTCGCGCGGCTGGCCGATCATCAACTCTACCTTGAACGCGAGTGGGCCGAGCTGCTGCGTGAGCTAGGGACGCGGGTCGGCGTGACGTTCGCGGGCGGCGACGCGCGGGTGACGCTGGCGGCGCGCGATCGCCTTCCCGCCGGAGCAATCGAGATCGAGGTCGTCGAAAAGGACTCGCCCACCCACTTTCGTTTACGAATGATCAAGGGTATGCCGGTGAACGGGGTATATTCTATTCAAGGAAAGGCCCGAGTCGGACGAAGCGAGGAGAACGAGGTCTTTCTCCTCGATCCGAGTGTATCGCGCGCGCACGCAATCGTGGAGCTCGACGGCGTCGCGGCGATCGTACGCGATCTCGGCTCGACGAACGGAACCTTTGTGAACGGCGAGCGGGTCGAGGCGCGCCGGCTGAGCGATGGAGACGAGTTAACGTTTGGAAACACGCGAATGAGATTCGAAACGGAGTGATGCCGACGGCGGAGTCGAGCGCCGAGTTCGCCAGTGCAATGCGGATCGGCTCGCTCGAGATAACCGGAGCGCTGGCGCTGGTCGCGATCTTCGCAGCGCGACCGCGTGTGCGTGCTGCGACCGAGATCGGCCGGATGGTCCCGATCGACGTTTCACTCGAAATCTTCGAGCGCGGCCGAAATCGCATCCATCAGGCGCGTCCGCCGTTCGAATTCGGTCGTGGCGCCGAGGCCGACGTCAGGATGGCAGACCCTGAAGTCAGCCGTCGCCACGCTCGCCTTGAGACTCGCGACGGCGTCGTCTACGTCGCGGATCTAGCGAGCAGCAACGGAACCTTCCTGAACGGGCGGCGCGTGACTGAGGCGATCGAGGTCCGCGAGGGCGATGCGATCGACATCGGGGCGACGCGCATCGTCGTGACGGCGGTACGGCCGGCGTGACGCTCGCCATTCGCGGCGATCAGGCTTCCTGCCTTAGCTTACAGCTTGGGCCGCGAACGTGGTTCTTGGCCGTTGCGCGCGGCTTCGGCTTCGTCGAGGGCATCGCGACGGAGTGCGCGCTGCTGGCTCGCCTGCGAGCCGAGTGCGAGCGTCGTTTGCGCAGTGCGCGCTTCCGGCGAGCGATCGATCGTCCGCAGGCCGCCGCAACGGCGATGCTCGCGGCGCTGACTCGCGTCAATAGCGATTTGCATGCTCGAACCGCGAGTCATGATGATTATGTAACGGCGGCATGTTCGTTGACCGCGGCGCTGGTGGTCCACGGGCGCGCCTATGTCATTCACGCGGGGACGACCGCTGCCTATCTCGCGCGCAACGGCGAGGTCGCGGCGCTCTCCGGCGACGACGCGTTCGATGAGACGCGGTTCCCGCTCTTGACTCGTGCCCTCGGCACCGATGCGACGCTCGACGTTACTGTGTCGAGCGCCGTCCTCGACGAAGGCGACGTGATCATCTTGGTGGGCCGGCGCGTTCGCGGAGAGGTCGATCGCCTCGCTCTGCTGGCTCACCTCGAGACGACGAATCCCGGCGAACAGGTGCTGATTGCGCGGTTCGAGCACGACGATGCCGCGGCGGATCGCACCGAGCAGGAAGCCGAGAACCGGTTTCTGACGCCGGCGTGCGTCGTCACCGGGATTGCGGCCGTCGTGAGCCTACTTGTCGCATTGGTGTACGTGCACTGATCGCACTCGTGGCCCGGCGCCTGGCGCCGATGGCGGGTGCGCTCGCCGTCGCGGCGCTGATCCTCTCGTTTGCGCCTCGCGGCGCAATCGGCCCATGGTGGATGCTCGCGCTCTTGGCTGCACTGGCGGTCCTATGGGTGCTCTGGCAACCGCCGACCAGTCTGCGCGATGACGCGCTGCCGGCGCTCGCGGTGGTGCTGGCGGCGCTGGGTCTGGCGATGGTCGCCCGGCTCTCGCCGGAGTTGGCGGAAAAGCAACAGCTCTGGCTGCTCGTCTCACTTGGATTGGCGCTGGCCCTTGCGCCGGCGTTTACAAATTTTCGCCGCTTTGCGGCATATAAATACCTGTGGGTGATCGCGTCGCTCGTGCTCTTCGTTCTGCTGCTCGTATTTGGAGAGCAGATCAACGGCGCGCGGCTCTGGATAAAACTCGGGCCGATCGAATACGAGCCGATCGAGCTGATCAAGTTGTTCATCGTGTTCTTTCTCGCGGCGTACCTCGCCGAGATGGCCGACGTCATCGCCAATGCACGCCCCTGGTCACTGCACGCAAACCTAAAGTATCTTGGTCCGCTGTTCATCGGTTGGGGCGCATCGATGGCGATCTTAGTCGTGCAGCGCGATCTTGGAATGGCAACGCTTCTGCTCGCAACGTTCGCGACGCTGCTCTTTGTGGCGACGCGCCGTCTCGATATCGTGCTCTTCGGCGCAGCCCTCTTTGCGCTCGGAGCGTATTGGGCCGTACACCACTATCCCTACGTCCAGACGCGCATCGCGGTCTGGCGCAATCCGTTCCACGACCCGCTCGGCGCCGGCTATCAATCGTCGCAAGCCTATTTCGCGCTCGGCGCTGGTGGATTGTTCGGCAGCGGTTACCGGCTTGGTCATCCGGAGTTCATTCCGGACGTTGCCACCGACTACGTCTATGCTGCGTTCTCCGAGGAGTTCGGATTGGTCGGCGCGCTCGTCGTCCTAGCGATCTTCCTCGGTTTGATTCGCCGGATCGCGGCGACCGGACTCGAACAGCCCGACCTTTATACCAAGCTACTCGCCACCGGTCTCGCTGCGACGCTTGGCTTCCAAGTCGTCATCATTGTCGGCGGCGTCATCAGTCTCTTCCCGCTCACGGGCATCACGTTGCCGTTCATGTCGTACGGCGGAAGCTCGCTGGTTGCAAACTTTCTGCTGGTCGCACTCGTTTGGGCGATGAGCGCGCGTCCACGAGCGCCGGCGTGACGCCGAACCGCCGCCGCGTCGCGCGCGCGTTCTTGCTTGCGCTCCTCGTCGGCATGGCGGCCTGCGCCAAGACCACGTCGAGCGGAGCCTCGGCCTTCGCCTCGGCGGCGATCGTACAGAACCCGGCCTCGGCCAGCGACGGCGCGGTGGTCTATATCACCAACTGTTCGAGCTGCCATCAGACCAATGGAGAAGGCGTACCAGGCGCTTTTCCGCCGCTCGCCGGAAATCCGACCGTCACCGGCAATCCGGTTGCGGTGATCGCGATCGTCAAGCACGGCATCGGCGGCAAGATCGTCGTCAACGCAAGCGCCTACAGCGGAATCATGCCGCCTTGGGAAGGCCTGATCTCCGATGAGGATATCGCGGCGGTTGTGACCTATATCCGCAGCTCCTGGCACAATCGCGCGAGCCCGGTCAGCCTCGCCAACGTGCGAGCCGTCAGATAGCGGCTTCGTCGGCCTCGCGGCCTTCGCCGAACTCCACCTCGAACAGGCGCGTGACGAACTCGTACATCGCCGGATCACCGTGGCGTAGACGGAGTTTGGTCGCGCGCGGCCACGGCGAAGCCGGATCGTTGGCCTCAACGTATGCGCGCAACGACTCGGCGAAATACTCGTCGACTCCGGTAGCCGCATAGGGCGTCACGAAGCCGGTCGCATTCGCGAAGAGCCCGCGCAGCTGCGGGTCTATTCCGCTGCGATAGACGCCCCCGCCCAGCGCACAGTCAAGCGCGTGCCCGAACTCGTGCGCCACCGTCATCGGGCTGCGCGAGCGCAGATAGAGCGTCCGCTCTTCGACGACGAACAGCCCGGCGGGGGGCGCCGGCCACGCATCTACGTCGATGCCCAAGCGCGCCAGCGCCGGTGAACCTGCGCGGTAGCGTTCGCTAGGCCGCAGCAACACGATGCGGGTGCGAGCGCGCAGCGCATAACCGAGCGCGCCAGCTCCGAAGCGGAGAAGCGTCGCGAGGACCTGCGGCTCGATCGGTCGCCGCCGATCGTGCTCGAAGAGCCGACGAGCGGTCGATACGGCATCGTTGCGCATCGCTCCCATCGTCGCGCGGCGTGATTGCCGCGAAGTAGCCGCGCGATTTCAGAGTTCCTTCATCTCTCGGTCCTAGCCTGGGTGAAATTTCCGTTGACTCTTGGAGGTTTGCGATGTCGAAAGTTTCTACACACGTGCGGATCGCGGTGACGGCGATTGCCGCACTAACAGCCGCCGGCTGCAGCCATGGCGCGAGCGGTATGCTTCCTACGCAGTCGGTCGCCACGTCCGCGGTCGCGCAACAGGCTGAGGTACCCAATAAAGACGTTTCCATTCTAAAAATGCTAACCAAGCAGGTCGTTATCGGATCGACCATTGATCCGAAGTTCGGCCAGCTCAACCCATACGGGCTCACCGTCGCACCCATTGCGTCGGGTGACTTCAAGAAGGGCGACCTGGTGGTCTGCAACTTCAACGACAACAAGAACGTCCAAGGCACGGGCTTCACGATCGTGGCCCTGCACCCAAAGCCGGATTCGAAGCCGCTTCTCGTCTCTTCCAGCAAGACGCTGCTCGGATGCGATGCGCTCGCGCTCGGATCCGATGATACGATTTGGGCGGCTGCATTCAGCGCCAATGACAACCCGGTGATTTCGACGACCGGCACGCTGGAAGCGAACATCAAGGGCAAGCCCTTCGATCGTCCGTTTGGGCAGATCTACGCGCAGCCGAAGTCGGGCAGCCCGGTCTTCTACGAAACGAACGCAGCCGATGGGACGCTGGTTCGAGTCAATCTCGGCGCGACGTTCACGTACGACGTAATCGCTAAGGGATTTGCGGTCAACCATGGCAAACCGGGCAGCATCTTCGCGCCTTCAGGTTTGGCGTACAATCCTGCCGGCGACATTCTCTATGTCGTGGACGGGACGAACAACACCGTTGTCGCCCTCTCGGACGTCACGAAAATCCCGACCGGCGGCGTGATTGTCGAACCCGGAGGCAAGACGTTCAAAGGCAAGTTCGCGTCGCACGCGCATCTTGTCATGGCCGGCGCGCCGCTCAACGGGCCGATCAGTTCGGCGCTCTTGTTCAACGGCAATCTGGTCGTCGGCAACACGACAAATCCCAGCGGTCAAAATATCATGGTCGAGATATCGCCGGCCGGCAAGGTTCTCGACACGCGCAACGTCGACAAAGGTGCGGCAGGAGCGATCTTCGGGATGGTAGCAACCGGAACCACCGCTGCGGACACGAAACTCTATTTTAACGACGATAACGACAACAATCTCCAGGTCCTGGAACCGTAACGTCGCGAAACGTTTGGCTTAGACGGCATCTTGACGTACCGCGTCGCCCTGGTGACGCGGTACGTCGCGCTCTGCCAAAGAAAACCTTTGCGCTAATTGTCGCACAGCGCAATTAATTACTGCGATGCAGGCGCGCGATTTCAGAGTTCCTTCATCTCTCGGTTCTAGCCTGGGCGAGATTTCTTTTGACTTTTGGAGGTTTTACGATGTCGAAGCTCCCCGCCCACGTTCGGATCGCGATGACGGCGATTGCGGCACTGGCAGCCACTGCTTGCAGCCGCGGTGCCGGCAGTTTGCTCCCCACGCAGTCGGTCGCGGCGTCAGCGGCCGCGCAACAGGCCGACGTACCGGACAGGGACGTTTCCATTCTAAAGATGCTAACCAAACAGGTCGTTATCGGATCGACCATCGATCCGAAGTTCGGCCAGCTCAATCCGTACGGGCTCACCGTCGCACCCATTTCGTCCGGGGGCTTCAACAAGGGCGACCTGGTAGTTTGCAACTTCAATGATAAAAAGAACGTCCAAGGGACCGGTTTTACGATCGTGGCCCTGCACCCGCAGCCCGGTTCGAAGCCGCGCCTGGTCTTTTCCAGCAAGGCGCTGGTCGGGTGCGATTGGCTAGCGCTAGGATACGATAACACTATTTGGGCGGCTGCGTTCAGCGCCAATGACAACCCGGTGATCTCGCCGACCGGCACGCTGGAATACAACCTCAAGGGTAAGCCCTTCGACCACCCGTTTGGACAGATCTACGTCCAGCCGAATTCGGGCAGTCCGGCAATCTACGAAACCAACGCGGCCGACGGGACCCTGGTCCGGATCAACCTCAACGTGCCGTTCACGAACGACGTAATTGCTAAGGGCTTTGCGGTCAACCATGGCAAACCTGGCGGCATCTTCGCGCCGTCCGGCCTGGCGTACAATCCTGCCGGCGACATTCTCTACGTCGTCGACGGGACGAACAACTCCATAGTTGCCTTGTCAGACGTGACGAAAATCCCGACCGGCGGCGTTACGGTGGAACCCGGAGGCAAGACGTTTAAAGGTAAATTCGCATCGCAAGCGCATCTTCTGCTGGAAGGCGCGCCGCTGAACGGGCCTATTAGCGCGGCGCTGCTGTTCAATGGCAATCTGGTCGTCGGCAACACTGCAAATCCCAGCGGACAAAACATCATGGTCGAGATCTCCCCAGCCGGCAAGGTTCTCGACACACGCAACGTCGACAAGGGCGCGGCGGGAGCGCTCTTCGGCATGGCTGCAACCGGAACAAGCGCTGCTGACACGAAGCTATACTTCAATGACGACAACGACAACAATGTCCAGGTGCTAGAACCATAGCGTCGATGATAGCGATGAGTGCGATCCGGCACGTGGCCGTCCTTGTTGCGTCGGCAGACATGCTCTTCGGTTGCGGCTCCATCGGCTCGACGTCTGACGTAGCCCCCTCAGGTGTCCAAGCGCCCCTGAGGGGGTCGGCGGTCGGTCTCGGCCACGTTCTAACAACGCGGAACGGCGGCCAGATCTTCGGCTTCGCGATCGACGTTCAGAGCAAGGACGGCATCCTCGCCACAGCAACCGACATCGAGACGTTCAATGCGAAGTCGGGGCGCATTCTGGCGTCGTTCCCGACCGAGACGCCGCCGGGCACGACGTATAGCTTAGACGGTATCTTCACCGGCGGCGTCGCCCTGGTGACGCGGTACGTCGTCCCCAGCGGGAAGATCTTCGCGGCGCGGCATTACGATCTAATCGACCCGTTTACGGCAAAACGGTTCACCGGCAAGTGGAAGCCGCCGCTGCGGGACATCAACGTCGAGCAGGCCGGACCCAACCAAAGTGCGGCGACGACCGCGCTCTACGCGATCGAGTTGAAGAATCAGGACCTGCCGGTTCTCATCGTCTCCAACGTTCAAAAAAACACCTTTGGCAAGGTGATCGGTCTCGATCCGAGTTCGTTTGCATTGGGCGACCAGCCTCAGCTCGCGCAGGACACCGCGACGCAGCAGGCGGTCCTGGCTACCTCGCCCGACGGCGGCCGAGTCGGCGGTGAAGCGCCGGTCAACCTCCTCATCGATCTCCGAACCGGCGCGCAGAAGCAGTTCAACGGGCTGAACAACGGGCCGTTTGGGTCAGGGTTCGTCAACGGGCTGGCGGTCGACTCGACGACCGGCATTGCGGCGACGACGACCGAGCTCAACGCCCAAGTCGAGCTCTACGACCTCGCGAAGGAGACGGGGACGGCAGTTCAGCTGCCCTGCACCGGTGACGCCTCGCAGGATAACAGCGGCGGCGGCGTTGCGAACGACCCGATCAACGGGTTCTTTCTGGTAACCGACCCGGTTTACTGTGACGGCAGCGCAGGCAGCGCGATCGTCGTTTACGGCGAGAAGGGCAATCTCGTCGAAACGATCACCGGCTTCACCTTCCAGCCCGGCCAATCGCCGCCGCTCATCGATCCGAAGACGCGGATCGGATGGGTATCGGGAGCCGCGCCCGACCAGCTCCAGCAGTTCTCCTACTGAGAACTCTTGCGTTGATGGAGGGCGAAGCGATTGCCTTCGGGATCGGTAACGAAGCACGCCCGGCAGTTCGGGAACTCGTACAGCTCGGTGACCTCGGTGCCGTGTTGGGCGAGGCGCTCGCGCATCGCCTCGATCTCGTCAACCTCGAATGATGCGCCGGTTGACGTTCCCGGCATAAAGCCGAGCGGTTCGCCATTGCCGATGCCGAAGGCCGTTGGTCCGACGTTGAACTCAACCCAGTGATCTCCGAACGATTCACCCGGCTCGAGACCGACGACGTCTCGATAGAATGCGGCCGCGCGCGGGATGTCGCGAACCGAGTACGCGACGAATGCCATATCTTTAACCACGGTGCTCACTCCGTAAGTGCGATCCGCCCGGGCGGGCGCGTCTGCGCGAGCGCAGCTCGCGCCCGAATGATACGGTTAGGTGCTTCTCGGACAGTAGAAGTTGACGGTTGCTTTGTTTAGTATCTTGAGGGTCGTGCTGGTTGCATTGACCCAATAGATGAACACCGCACTGCCATTGCTTCCGCTCTCCGTCACATTCACGGTAAGAGGCGTGCCGCCCTCGGAACCGTTATAAAAGTTGTTGAAGAAACAGCCGTTGCGCGGGTTCGGCATGCGTGTCTTCGCGCAGATGGCGCCCGGTTTGCACGTGAAGTCGGGGGAAATCGAGTCGGCCTGGATCGTGCCGGCGATGACACCCGAGTCCGAACGCGGCGCAAGCGCCGGGTTGAAGGTCAGCGCAGCCAAGATGAACGAGGTCAGGATCACGTATATACTCCTTGCAGTTGTAGGCGGTTAGTCTACGGCTAGGATAGCCGCAATCGTTTCAGTCACCCGCAAGCGGGCGAAGCTTTTCACATTGGTCTAATGCCCCGCCGCGCCGAGGCGACAAGCGGGAGGGACCCCGTTGCACTATTATTTCTAATAATATACAATCTATCAGCATCGCGCAATCGCGCGCCGGGCGCTACCATATCCATACAGAAAGGTTTGATCGCATGAGCACCTACCGAGCACCATTGCGCGACATGCAGTTCGCCTTGCGCGAACTCGCTGGCGTCGAAGAGGTCGCGAAACTTCCCGGTTGCGAGGACACCCTCGACGTCCTCGATTCGGTTCTCGAGGAGGCCGCGTCGTTTGCAACCGGCGTGCTGGATCCGCTCAACCGCACCGGCGACAAGGAGGGCTGCACCTGGAGCGCCGGCGAGGTGAAGACGCCCGCCGGTTTCAAGGAGGCGTACAAGAAGTTTGCCGACGCCGGCTGGATTGGCTTGCCGGTGCCGGCCGAGTACGGCGGACAGGGGCTGCCTCAGATTCTGCTCGGGCCGACGCTCGAGATGTGGAACGCCGCCAATATCGGTTTCGCGAACGGGCCCCTGCTCAACCAAGGGGCGATCGAGGCGATCGAGTTGGTAGGCTCGGCCGAACAGAAGCAGCGCTTTATCCCCAACTTGGTTTCCGGCAAATGGACCGGCACGATGTGTCTCACGGAGCCGCAAGCGGGTTCGGACCTGGCACAGGTCCGCGCTCGCGCCGTTCCGGCAGGCGATCACTACCTTCTCAGCGGGACGAAGATCTTCATCACCTTCGGCGAGCACGACATGGCCGAGAACATCATCCACTTGGTACTGGCGCGCCTGCCCGACGCGCCGGAAGGGACCAAAGGCATCTCGCTCTTCATCGTGCCGAAGTTTCTCGTCAACGCCGACGGCACGCTCGGCGAGCGCAACGACGTCGTCTGCGCAAGCATCGAGCATAAGCTCGGCATCAACGCCAATCCGACATGCACGCTCAACTACGGTGAAAAGGGTCAGGGCGCCGTCGGCTACCTGGTCGGCGAGCCAAATCGCGGCCTCGAATATATGTTCATCATGATGAACGCGGCCCGCTTCTCGGTCGGCGTGCAAGGGCTCGCGCTGGCCGACCGCGCCTATCAGAGCGCGCTGGAATACGCCAAGGAGCGGGTGCAAGGGCGCGACGTCAAGCCCGGCTCGCGAACGCCCGAGCCAATCGTCAAGCATCCCGACGTCCGGCGAATGTTGATGTCGCAGAAAGCGACAATCGAGGCGATGCGCGCACTGGCGTACGTTACGGCGGCCTCGCTCGATTACACGCAGCGTCATCCGGACGAGCGCGTCCGCAAGGAGCACAAGGCCTTCGTCGAGCTCATGATCCCGGTGGTCAAAGGCTGGTGCACCGACAGCGCGGTGGAGCTCTGCTCGACGGCGCTGCAAATCTTCGGTGGCATGGGTTACATCGAGGAGACCGGGATCGCACAGCAGTATCGCGATGTGCGCATCACGACGATTTACGAAGGAACGACCGGCATTCAAGCACTCGACCTCGTGGGCCGCAAGCTCTTGCGCGACATGGGCGCGACCGCAAAGAGCGTCGGCAAGCGCATGGAGGAGGTTGCCAAGCGATGCGCAGGGCACCAGAACGCGGTCGTGAAGGGCATCGGCGAAGCCCTCGGTAAGGCACTGACCGCGCTCAACGAAGCCTCTCAGTCGATCGGCATGAGCGCGATGGGCGATCTACACAAAGCCTTTGCGTGCTCGGTTCCCTACCTGCGCCTCTGGGGCGTAGTCGCAGGCGGCTGGCAGATGGCGCGGGCCGCCGAAATTGCGGCCGCGAAGATCGCAAGCGGCGATGCCGACGCCGAGTTCTACAAGGCCAAGCTCGCAACCGCGAAGTTTTACTCTACGCACGTCCTTTCGCAAGCCGCTTGG
>JASHPI010000032.1 GCA_030038215.1 Vulcanimicrobiota bacterium
GTCGGCACGATCCCCGTAGACCGTCCGGCCATCCAGCGAAACCACGGCCAAGCTCCACCGGTCCGCTCCAACAATCGCAGGCCCAAACGCCGCATTCAATTCACTTCCCAACCGTTCGCGATCCCGCTCACTCCAGGGAACTGACAGACTCTGCGCAGTCGTGAAGTTACGTTCCGCCGAGGCGCTTCTCTCGGAGCCCGCAACGACGCGCTGCGCTTGCGTCCCCGAAGCGGCATGTAGCCTCGTGACGAGCACAATAACGCCAACGCTAACGGCAATCAGAGCGAGGAGCGCGATCGCAAACGTTTGCCTGCGTTTACGAACGCGCCAGCGCCTCGATCTGCTCCTGAAGCTTCCGCTGCTCTTCACGTAGTTCGCCGATGTTGTCGCGCAGCGCCGTCACCTGCGCGGGAACCTTGCCGGCTTCGCGGACGCGAATCGCGGCCTCCATCGCATCGCGCCGTACTCGCCCATCGAAAGCCAGGCGGGAGAGACGGTCGAGCGCCGTGAGCAATCGCATGTCGCCGAGCGATTCGGCCGCTGCGATTGCGTCGAGTTGAACCAGAAAGGTTTCGTCGTCAAGCCGCTCGTCCAGTTCGGCAACGACGCGCGTGCGTTCGCTCTCCACCAGTTCGCCGGTCCGCCCGAGCGCCGTTACCGCCGCTCGGCGCAGGCCTTCGTCGTGCTCGGGGCGCGCCGCCTCGAGAATCGGCGCCATTGCGCGCGCATCGGCCAACTCTGCCAAACCCTGCACAGCGCCGGCTTCGACCGTACCGTTCCAAGTGCTTTCCTTCGAAGCGGCCACAAGTACGTCGAAGGCTCTCGGATCCCGCGTCTTCCCGAGCGCAGTCAACGCGGCGGCGCGCACGAAATACGATGCGTGCGATCGCGCAGGCGGCAAGAGCGCGCTTGCAGCCTCGGCATCGCGAAAGTTTCCCAGTGCCGCCGCTGCGGCACGGACGACCTTAGGATGGGGATGGGAAAGCGCCGCCATCAGGAGCGTACGCCCTCGCGGAGCACGTGTTTCGCCGATCGCTGCCGCCGCCTCGGCGAGGACACCCCAGAAAGGCTCTTGCTCGAACGCGCGGGTGAGCGCATCCCATGCTGCGCGGCTCCCGTCTCCGGCGAGTTCGCGGGCGGCCCGGATGCGCGCCACCACGTCCGGATCGCCGGTGAGCGCGGCCGCGGCATGCCGCGTGCCGAGACGATAAGTGACCTTGCCCAAGACGAACGCACCCGGATCAAAGCGCACCAGCCGAGGTTCGAAATCGAGCGGGACGGTGATCGTCTCGTGCCCGCGCACGATATGCGCGCGCACGCGACGCTCGCCCTCGAGCGCGCCCGCTCCGAAGTTCGAGGCCGGCGCATCGGGCGCCGCCGGAACGAAGCCCACCTCCACGTCGAACTCATATGCCGGGTGCTCGGCATCGATCGCCTGTTTCTGGTCGATCGTTACGGTAGCGACGCCGCGCTCAGAATCCCACGCCAAGCTTACTTCCAACTCGGGATGACCGCCGTGGAATATCCACTGATCGAAAAATCCGCGCAGGTTGCGGCCGGTCGCGTCTTCAATGGCGCGTACGAAGTCGATCGTCTCTACGTTACGCTGCGCGTTGCTCCTAACGTAATGGCGGATCGCGCGCCAAAAGCGCGTCTCGCCGAGTTCGCCGCTCAGCGCGTGCAGCACGGCCGCCCCTTTTTGGTAGAGGTGACGGTCGAAAATCTCGATCGGATCGCGGTAGGTATTGGTGACGATCGGCCGGCGGTAGCGACTGGCGTCCTCTCGCAGGTAGGTCGTGACGGCGTCGAAGATATCGTAGAGATATTCGTCGTAGCCAAGATCGGCTTTCCGCCAGACTGCCTCCATGTACGTCGCGAAGCCTTCGTTGAGCCAAGCGTGCGCCCAATCGCGACAGGTCAGAAGATCTCCGAACCACTGATGGGCGAGCTCGTGTGAAACCAACGGATCGCTGGAGAAATCGAGGTGCGCCGTCTGGTCGTGAAGCGTCCGCTCCGTCTGCGTCGTTGCCGAGGTATTCTCCATCCCGCCGAAGATGAAATCGCCTACTGCGATCTGCGAATAGCGCGCGTACGGATACGGCGCGCCAATGCGCTCTTCGAAGTGTTCGATCATGCGCGGCGTGTTTCCGAAGGCGCGCGCGCCGTCGGCTTCGCGCCCGGGCAGCACGTAATAAAAGACTGGAGTCCGATTGCGACCAGCCGTGCCAAGCGCTACTTCCACGAACGGTCCGGCTACCATCGTCATGAGGTACGTGCTATGCGGCGAGTCTTGCCGATAGCGAAAGATCGTACGATCGCCGTCGTCCCTGCGCTCTACCAACTCGCCGTTGCCCAAAGCGAACATGCCCTTGGGAACGACGACCGTCATCGAAGTGCGCTGCTTCTCGTGAGGATAGTCGAGGCATGGGAACCAATACCGGGCGTTTTCGTCTTGGCTTTGCGTCCATGCGTGGGCGATCTTCTCGGGATGCGCCCCCGTCGGCTTGATGAAAAATAGACCGTGGCGCGGCTTTGAGACGCGGTACGTAACGGCGAAGGTCGCGCGTTCGCCGGCCGGGATCGGCGGCGAGAAGTCGATTTCGAGCTTGTCGTCGCGCTGGACGAAACGCACGCTGGGCGTCTCGAGCGAATCGACCCCTACGCGCTCGACGCCCGAGACGTGAAGGTCGACGGCATCGAGCATCAGACGGGGCACGTTTTCATCGATGGCGCGAACGGTCATCGTACAGATGCCGTCGAGGGTCTCGCGCTCTAGATCGGGTGTCAAGTGGAGGTCGATATGTTCGACGGCAACGAGCTTATCCGGCCCATATTGAGGTCGCGCGCCAGGCAGCGCAAAGGCGCGATGGTCGTTCGTCTCGTCGCGAAGCATTGGATACGACACTAGCTTACGAGTCGAACGAGTGCCGCTCCTGTACCGCCTTCGGTTCGGCCGCCGACTGCAGGCCGCCCGTGACCTCGAGTACGGCGCCGGTAATGAAGTCGCGCTCAGAAGCAATGAAAAATCGCACCGCATCCGCAACGTCCTCGTAGCTTCCGGGCCGGCGGCGCGGGTTAGCCGCCGACCGTTCGCGCGCATGCGCGCGAGCAAGCGACTTATCTCGGATGTCGCCTGGCACGACGACGTTGACGGTGATGCCGTTGCCGGCTTCCTCGAGAGCGAGGGTTCGGGCAAACGCGACCAACGCGCTTTTCGCAGCCTGATAGAGCGACAGCGCCCGAAACGGACGTGTTTCGCTCGAGCCAATCGAACCGAAGAATACGATTCGACCAAAGTTCGCCTGGCGCATCGCGGGCAGCGTCGCGTGCGCCGCCAGGACCGCGCTGCGGACGTTACCGTCGAACATCTCGCGATAGTCGGCGAGGGTGGAGCGATCGAAACGTTTGGCGACGAGTGGTCCGACGGCGTGAATCAGCGTGTCGAAAGGCCCATGCTCCTGCACGGTGCGAGCCAGCCGGTCCTCGATCGCGCCAGGGTCGTCGAGAAAATCGATGCGGACCGCTGCGGCCCGCGCACCGGCTGATTCGATCGCGGCGACGGTTGCAGCCGGCGCCGTTGCGCGATAGCTGATCGTGACGTGCGCGAAACCGTCGCGCGCCAGAGCGGGTGCGACGCCGGCGGCGAGACCGCCGGACGCTCCCGTCACCAGCGCGCGGCGCGTTCCGACCCTACTGCCCCTGGTTGAAGTTCCAGGCGAATTCGAACGGCGCGCCGCCCTGCGTGTTACCTGTGACCCGCACGCGGTGGCGGCCGCGCGGTAACGGGCCCGGCAGGGTGACGACATACGCTTGGCCGTTCGTTTCCAAGCCTGACGTTACGTTCTGTCCATCGACCCAGACGCGAATCGTAGAAAAACGCGCTGGACGATCGAACGCGAAACGAATCCGCGGATTGCGGTTGAAGATGGTGCCCGTCGGCGACTGGCTCATGAGCTGAATCGTAGGAGGCCGCACGGGCTGCGGTGGCGGCCGCACCGGCTGCGGCGGCCGCACCGGCTGCGGAGGTGGCCGCACGGGCTGCGGTGGCGGCGCTACCGGAGCAGCGCCGGTGATCGTAACGGTGCTAGTCGCATTGTTCCAGTCGACCGCGGCGCCGAGAGCTTGCGAGATGAATCGCAACGGCACGAATGTCGTCGCGCCGACGATGAATGGCGCAACATCTAGAAGCTGCGGCTGTCCGTCGACCGTCGCGTGCGTCGAACCGATGACGAGCGAAACGGTGCGTCCTCGCCCGGTCGCATTGATCTGTCCGTTTGAATAGACGACGCTCGCGCCGAGCTGTTCGAATATTCCGCGCAGCGGTACGAAGACGCGGCCGGCTCGTTCGATCGGCGGTTGCGGGAACTGCATCGGTTGACCGTTTACGATGACCGTCACGGATTGCGCCGGCGCGGCCG
>JASHPI010000033.1 GCA_030038215.1 Vulcanimicrobiota bacterium
CGTGATCGAGCACGCGCTCGAGCGATTCGGGAATCAGACCCTCCTCGTCGGTATCGACCGTGAGATAACGGGCCTGGTAGGCGTCGAAGGCCTGAATCGCGCCGAGGTAGGACGGATCTTCCATCACCACGTGATCGCCTGGATCGAGAAAGACCTTTCCGAGAAGATCGAGACCCTGTTGCGAGCCGTTGACGATCATGACGCTTTCGGCATCGAGGATCCGCCCGAAGCGGCGCGTGAGACGCTCGGCCACCCAGATGCGCATCTCGGGAATTCCTTCGGTCACGCTGTACTGCAACGCCGCGGCTCCGTAGCGATCCATGACGGCGCGCGCGGCTTCGCCGATGGCGCGAGTAGGAAAGAGCTCGGGAGCGGGAAGACCGCCCCCAAAGGAGATGACGTCGGGTTGCTGTGTTACCTTGAGCATCTCGCGGATGGTGGACGCGCGCAGCCGAGCGGTGCGCTCGGCGAACTTCGCGGCTCGCGAGATGGTCGCCATATTTGAGGGGCTATTAGCCGGCGGGCATCGGTGGTCCGCTAATCGGAGCGCGCGTCGGGGGCGGCTGCCCCGGCCCGATCGGTCCGGTGAACGACTCGCCGGCGAACGAGAGTATCGTCGCCCCCAAACCGATCAATCCGACGAAGATCAAAACCAGCGTTCCGATCACCGGCACCAGCTCGGCGGCGGTGATCATCGCGATGCCGACCAGTAAGGCGACGAGCGGCGACGGCGTCCGCGCGGGGCTGATCAGCTCGCAGAGCCGGCGGCCGATCAAGAGTGCGAGCGCCGCGGTGCCGAGGAAGACGGCTGCCACCAGGAAGACGAATTCGAGCGCGATGAGCGGGATCAACAGAATCGTGATCGCCAGCAGCACGGCGAGCGGAATGACCGCCACGCAGCCGAGCAAACCCACCGCAACCGAGAGCCCGGGATGGCGCTCCAGCCGGTCGAGCACCATGCGCGTGCGCAGCGGAAAGATCAGGAAGACCAGCAGCGCAAGCAGATTCCACGAGAGCCGCCAGAGCAGACGGTGATCCGGAAGCAGCGGGTTGTACATCGAATCGCCGGGCGCCCACGGCACGACGTCTTGGGTGAGCGTTCCGCCGATTTGATTGACGTGCCCGGTGACGACGCCGCCGGGACGCGGATCGTAGTTGCCGCCGATGACGTTGACGTCGCCTTCGACGATGCCGGCATTCGTCGCGTCGCCCATGATCACGTTGAGATCCCCGTCGACGACCTGTCCGGGCTCGACGACGACCGAGCCGAAGTAGGTGCCGCCGTGGTAGACGGCTTGGGTGCGCGCGCTCGCGCGCTCGGGAGTGAAGGTCAGCGCCGCGAGAAGCAACGCAAAGAGGATCGTCGCAGTCTTCATGGTTGCTGATTCCCTCGCGCGAGATGGAAGGCTAGCAGCGGTCGCACCCGCCGGTAGCCGAAGATGAGTGCGGCAAGCAGGAACAGGTCGACGGCCAAGATCGCCGTCACCGCTGCGGCCGCGAACGGCGTGACCGGCGCGAAGACGTGCAGCGCCGCGCCCAGCGCGGCGGCTGCGTCGCGTGCCCGAGCGTCGAATGCACTAAAGAAGCCGCTTGCGTAGCGCCCTTGCAACTGTACGACGGCCGCCAGCGCCCATGCGATGACCAGATAAATGCCGAGCGGAAGCCACGGCAGAGATCGCGCACGTGTCTGTTGCGGCGTCGCGCTCGTCGCGGCGACGACCGCTACGGTGAAGTCCCTGGGAACCTCGGCACGCCACTGCGCCGTCGCGAGCAGCGCATCCACAACCCGCAGCTCGGCGAGCAGCGCGGCACAGGACTCACAACGCCGCAGATGCTCGCCAACGCCGCGCATCTTCCGAGGCGATAGCGTGCCCTCGAGGTAGGCGTCGAGCACCGGTTCACACCAAGAGCAGCGCACGGCGTCCCCCCTTCTCGCTGCGGGCTTGCAGCGTCGTAACCGCGTGCGCCTCGCGTTCGCGCATCTTCTTGGTGAGCGCGATCTTCCCGCGATGGATCAGCGTCTTGACGTTCCCGAGGGAGAGTCCAAGCGTGGTTGCGATCGTCGCGTACTCCATGCTGTCGAAATAGCGCAGCGCCAAGACCGTCCGCATCCGCTCGGGCAGCTCCGCCAGCGCGCCACGCAGTTCGCGCTCCGCCTCCTCGCGTAACACGCCGCCGGCCGGATCGGCGTCGCGCGAAAAGTCCGCGAACGAGCTCTCGAGCGTTTGCTCTTCTGATAGATCTTGCATCTGCGGGCCGCGCAGCGACTTGGAAAGGTAGGTTCGAATCACGTTTCGCGCAATCTGATAGATCCAGGTCGAGAACTTGCCGAGTTGCGGATTGAACGTTCCCAAGTGCGCGTAGGCGCGCAGGAAGGTCTCCTGCGAGAGGTCCGCGGTTTCGGACTGGTTTCGCACCGTCGCGCCGATGAAGTTCGCGATACCCCGCTTGTAGCGATCGACGAGCACGCCGAAGACCTCCCTTTCTCCGGAGCGCACCCGCCGCACCAGAGCTTCGTCGCTCTGATCACGGTGTGCCATCCTCCCTCGATTCTGTTTCTCTGGCGGCTGTTACCCCGGCGGGGCCCGGTTTGTTACGCTTCCCGCAAGCTCGCGAGGGGCGGGTTGGCGGCGTCGCGGCGTGAGAGAATCGGCCGCCGCCCGGCGAGCGGCCACTCGATCCCCAGCGCGGGGTCGTCCCATGCGACGGCCACCTCGAGGTGCGGGTCGTATGGCGCGCTCTGCTTGTACGCCAAGATCGTATCGTCTTCCAAGGCAAGGAACCCATGGAGGAACCCGACAGGAACGTAGAGCTGCCGGCCCTCGCGCGCAGTTAGCCTGGTACCGAACCATTTGCCGTAGGTCGAGCTCTGCGCCCGCGCGTCGACGATCACGTCGAAGGCGCTGCCCGACAGCACGCCGACGAGTTTGGCCATCTGCGCGCTGCCGTGAAGACCGCGCAGCACGCCGAGGTGCGAGCGCGAAACGTTGTCTTGCACGAAGGCCACGTCGATACCGCATCGGCGATAGCGATCGAGCGAGTAGACTTCGCTAAAGGATCCTCGCTCGTCGGTGAAGATGCGAGGCACGACGATCATCGCGCCGGCGAGAGGTAATTGCTCGATCTCCATGAGAAGGTTGATTCGATGAACGGCGGTCTCAGTCCACCGAGCGTG
>JASHPI010000034.1 GCA_030038215.1 Vulcanimicrobiota bacterium
AGGCGGGAGCCCTCTTCACCGTCGTCCGAGATCGATGCGGCCACCGCGAACGCACCCAGGTTCATGAACGTGTACGCAGCCAGATAGTAGATCGCATACCGCAAGCCGAGCGGCGTGGCGCCGGCCAGGGCAGTGAGGATGTAGCCGACCTGCGCAATTCCCGAATATCCAAGCAAGCGTTTAAGATCGTGTTGCGCGAGCATGCCGACGTTGCCGACGATCATCGAGATACCGGCAACGACCCATACCGGCAGTAGTAATCGGTCGCCGACGCCGGCCGGCACCGCCGTGTAGATGAAGCGAGCGAAAACCGCGATCGTGGCCGCCTTCGTCGCCACGCTCATGTAAGCGGTCACCGGAAGCGGCGCGCCCTGGAACACGTCGGGCGTCCAAGCATGGAACGGCACTAAGCTCAGCTTGAAAACCAATCCGATCAGGAACAGACATGCGCCCATCCAAAAAAGCGGGTTCGAAGCCAGCGACGGATTAACCAAACTCGCCAACGCCACGCTCCCGGTCGCCCCGAAGAACAGCGCCATCCCAAAGAGCAAGAAGCTCGTGGCGGTCGAGCTGAGGATCAGGTATTTGAGCGCCGACTCGCGCGAGCTCTTGCGATCGGCCGTACCGCACAAGCAATAGAGACCCAACGAGAGCAGCTCGAGTCCGAGGAAGATCGTCATGAGATTGGCCGCGCCGGCCATCAGAATTGCTCCGCAGGTACTCCACATCATCAAGGCGGTGATGCCGGCAACGCGTTGAGGCGGGCCTAGCGCGCCGTAGAGAATCAGCGAGCCGACCAGTGCGACCAAGATGATTTCGACGAATACGGTCGTGAAGCCGCCGGTTACGAAGCCTCCGAAGAAGGCGCTGTAATCGTGGCCGAACTGCCGCGCGGCTACGAGTCCCGCCGCCCCCGCGCCGATGACGCCGATGGCGATTGAGAGATAGCGGTGCGCGTGCCCAGCCGCAATCAAGTCGACGATCAGCACGACGAGCGCGGCCGTCGCCAGCACATCGATCGGCAGGATGGCCGACCAGTCGGCGCTGGTAAACGGGATCGTCATCGTTGCGCTTCCATGGAGGCGGCCGCGTGCGCGCCGCTCGTAACCGACGAGACCGAAGCGAGGATCGCGGACGGCTGGACGCCTAACAGCACGAGTGCGGCGAGCAGCGGCGCGACCGCGAGGCCTTCGCGCCAGGTAAGGTCGCGCCGCACCGGAACGTCCTCGACTTGAGGTCCGTTCATGATGTCCTGATAGAGGCGCAGCATGTAGGCCGCAGCCAGCACGATCGCGATCAAGGCGACGATCACCGGCCACACGTACCCGGCCTGATAGACGCCGATCACGATGAAGAGCTCGCCGACGAATCCCGCCAGTCCAGGCAGTCCAAGCGCGGCCAGCGCGGCGATGCAAAGCGCGCCCGCCAAACGCGGATTCGCCCACGCCACGCCGCCGAGACGAATCAGCGAGCGCGTCCCCTCGCGTTCCTCGACGTATCCCAGCAAGATAAAGAGCGCGGCCGTAAAGAGCCCGTGCGCGATGATGTAAACGAGCGCGCCTGCCAATGCCAGCTGATTCGTCGAAACGATCGCGATGACGATCAAGCCGAGGTGCGAGAGCGATGAGTAGGCAACGACGCGTTTGGCGTCGTTCTGTACGAGCGCAACGACCCCGCCGTCAATCAGCGAGATCGCACCGAGCACGATCAGCGGCGACGCATACTGCGTCACATAGACCGGCATCAGCGCGACCGCAATCGCCAGAAAGCCGTACAGACCGGCCTTGGATTGGACCGCTCCAACGACGGCCGCCATCGGCGGCGGCAGGGCGGTGTAGGTCGGAGGCATCCACGTGTGCAGCGGCCAGATCGGCGTTTTCACCAAGAAAGCAAAGGCGAAGCCGGCATAGATCCAGGGGGCCCAACTGCCGACGAGGTGCGCGCCGCCGCGACCGATGACGTCGGTCGAGCCGTAGATCACTCCGAACGCCGCCGTTGCGAGCAGCAGCGTCAAGCCGCCTGCAAAGTTGTAGATGAAATAGCGCCACGCCGTAGCCACGTGCTCGCCCCAGCCGATCAGCGCAAAGAAAACCGGCAGCAGCATGAGGTCCCAGAAGAGCGCGAAGACCAGCAGGTCGCGCGCCAAGAAGAGGCCCAGCATCGTCCCTTCGAGCATCAACATTAGCGCGGTAAAGTCGCGCGTGCGGTTAACTCGCGTTGCTGCTATCGCGCTGGCGGTGCAAAGCGCGAGCAGCAGCGCAATCCAGAACGAAATCGGCGTCGCGCCGAAGTGGAAGGCGGCAGTAAACGGGCGCGATAGCCAACGAAAGCTCCACTCTTGGTCGCGCCCGGCGATCAGCATCAAGAACGTTGCCGCCGCCACCAGCGTGCCGGCCAGGCGCGAACGTTCGCGGTCTTCGCGCGGCAACAGGTAGAGTAGCCCACCGGCCGCGATTGGAAGCAGAATCGTAACCAGAACGATCATCAGTGCGCCGTTCCTGCCAGCGCGTAGTAGACGATGAAACCGGCCGCGCCCGCGACGAGCAGCAGCGCGTAGGCGCGCACGAGGCCGGTTTGAAAGGAGCGAACGACCGCGCCGAGCCAGCCGGCAGAGAAGGCCGCTTCGCGCACGGCTCCGTCGAGCACGGCTGGATCGACCACCCTCCCGGAGATCGTCCCCAGGAACTGCGCGCTCTGCACGAAGATCAGATCGATCGCAGCATCAACGTAAAAGAGGTTGGTAAGCACGGGCGGCATGTGCGCCGTCTCGCTGCGCAGCCGCTCGACCGCATCCGCCTGCGCGACCGGTGTTGCGTAGCGATACCACGCGACGGCGAAGCCGACCGCGACGCAGATCAAGACGATGACCGAGGTGAGGCCTTCGGAGAGCGGCGGCGTTGCGGCCGGTGACGGCGCAAGCAGCGCCTGCGGCGCAAAGAGCGGCGCGAAGAACCGCGCCCACGGCGAGCTGTCGCCCCCGATCATCAACGCTGCGCCGATCGCAACGCTGGGAACGACCAAGATCGCAACCGGGGCATTCATGATCCAGGCGGGCGCGTGTCCGTGCGGAGTTCCTGCTTCGCCGCGATACTCGCCCAAGAACGTGATAAAAAGCAGACGGAACATGTAGTAGGCGGTAATGCCCGCAGTAAGGATGCCGACCGCGTAGAGCCAGGGATGTCCGTGCTGCAAGGCACCGTAGATCACTTCGTCCTTCGAGAAGAAACCGCTGAAGCCGGGGAAGCCGCAGATCGAGAGCACGCCGGTAAGCATCGCCCAGAAGGCGAACGGCATTCGTTTCCAGAGCCCGCCCATGCGCCGAATGTCTTGTTCGTCGGAGAGTGCGTGGATGATCAGGCCCGACGTGAGGAAGAGCTGCGCCTTGAAAAATGCATGCGTAAAGAAGTGCGCGACGCCGCCCTCGTACGCCCCGACGCCTACGCCCATGATCATGTAGCCGATCTGCGACATCGTCGAATAGGCCAAGATGCGTTTGATGTCCCACTGTGCGGTGCCCAAGATCGCGCCGAGCAGCGCGGTCAGGCCGCCGATCGTTCCGACCAGAAGTTGGGCTTCGGGATTGCGGCTCCAAAGCGGCGCGCATCGCGCTACCAGATAGACGCCGGCCGTAACCATCGTTGCGGCATGGATCAGCGCCGAAACCGGCGTCGGCCCCTCCATCGCATCGGGCAGCCAGGTGTGCAGCGGAACCTGCGCGGACTTCGCTGCAGCGCCGATGAAGAGCGCCAAACAAATCGCAAAGAGCAGCCCCGAACTAAAGGTCGCGGCGCCCGCGAAGGTATCGCTGAAGCCGATCGAGTGCACGTTGGCGACGATCAGCGCGATCGCAAACATCACCCCGACGTCTCCGACTACGTTGATCACGAAGGCTTTGCGCGCCGCCGCAACCGCCGAAGGCCGATCGAACCAAAAGCCGATGAGGAAGTACGAGGCCAAGCCGACCAGACCCCAGCCCACGAGCAGCCCGACGAAGTTGTCCGAGAGCACGAGCGTCAACATCGCGAAGACGAAGAAACTCATGTAGGCGAAGAACCGCGCAAAGGCGCGATCGCCGTCCATGTAGCCGATCGAGTAGAATACGATCAAAAAGCCGACGCCGGTGATGATATAGGTCCACAACAACGAGAGCGGGTCGAGCAGCAACCCGAAGTCGAAGCCGGGACCCCACGAAAAGAGCCGCTGATGGGCGCCGAGCGCTCCGCCCGCGCTTTGCGTTCCGGCCGGCCACGAGGCGACCGCCAGCGCGAAGGAGAGCGCGACGAAGCCCGAGGCCAGCCACCCGCTGCGGGTGCGAAGCTGCGGACCGAAGGCCCAACAGATGACCGCCGACGCCAGCGGCGCCAGCCACAGCGCGAGCAACAGCGGATACGTCATCCCCGCAGGGACCTCACTTCGTCGACGTCGACGTTCTTTTCGCTGCGGAACGTGGTGACGACGATCGCGAGGCCGATGGCGGCCTCGGCCGCGGCGACGGTGATCACCAGAAAGGCAAAGATATGGCCGGCATTTTGCAGCCAGACGCGCGCGAACGCGATGAAGAGCAGATTCGCCGCATTGAACATCAGCTCGATGCTCATCAGTATGATCAACGGATTACGCCGCACCAAAACGCCGATGACGCCGATGAAGAACATGAACGATCCGAGCGCGACGTAGTTGACGATCGGAACGGGCACTATCTCTCGCCCCCTCGCAGGATCGCTTCGCGCAGCTCGCGGTCGACCTGTGCTTCCGACTTGCGCGACGCGGCCGAGGGGATGTGCTCGCTGGTAAGCGTGATCACGCCGATCACGGCGACCATGAGGATCAGCGCGGTCACTTCGAAGGGCAGGAT
>JASHPI010000035.1 GCA_030038215.1 Vulcanimicrobiota bacterium
TCGACGTACGTTTGTGCATCAGCATCGGCCAGTCTCGCCTTCAGCTGCCCGAGTGAGGTTTGAAGGTCCTTGACCTCGCGCTGCAGTCGCTCCACGCGATCGCCGAGCTCGTCGGGCGCCGTCGCAAGCGCCGCCGACAACGAGCCCACGAGGGCGGACTGTTTGTCGATATACGTTTCGGCTGCTTGCGAAACGCACGACTCGATGCGGCGAATGCCGCTGCCGATCGAAAACTCCGACAGAATCACGAAGACGCCAAGCTCGCCGGTAGAGTGCGAGTGCGTGCCGCCGCAGAATTCGATCGAAGAACCGGCCTGCACGACGCGGACGAGATCACCGTACTTCTCACCGGCCATCCAGATCGCGCCGGTCTCGCGCGCTTGCGCGAGCGGCAGAATGCGCGTCACCAGATGCGCGTCGTCGCGAATCATCTCGTTCACGCGGTGCGCGACGGCTCGCTTCTGGTCGTCGGTCAGCGCGCCGCCCGGCCACCGAAAGTCAAAGCGCATTCGATCGATACCGACCCACGATCCCGCTTGATTGACCTCTTCACCGAGCACGTCTTTGAGCGCGCGCTGCAAGAGATGTGCCGAGGTGTGATGGCGGCGAATCTCGCGGCGCCACCAGTCCCACACCGCGGTATGGACGCGCTGACCGGTCGCGATCTCGCCTTCGATCATGCGGCCGTAATGCGCGATCGCCGAACCCATATATTGCGTATCGAGCACCTCGAATCGTCCCTCGATCGAGCTTGTCGAAGCCCCGGCGATAATGACGCCGCGATCGCCGATCTGTCCTCCGCGCTCGGCGTAGAACGAGGTCCGGTCGAGAATCAGCGTGCCTTCCTCGCCCGCCCGAAGGGCGGACACCGGAAGCGAATCCTTGAGTACGGCGACGACGTCGCCGTCAGCCTCGAGCCCCTCGTCATAACCGGTAAACTCAGTCGCGATCGCTGGAACGTCGGCGAGGGCGACGACCTCGCGCTTAGCGGCGGCGTCGCGCCGCGCGCGTTCGCGTTGCTCGTCCATCAGCCGATCGAAGCCGACCGTGTCGACGGTCGCCCCGCGCTCGCCGGCAATCTCACGCGTCAACTCTACCGGAAAGCCGTAGGTGTCGTGCAGCACGAAGGCTTCTTCGCCATTGATTGCGCCGCCGCGCCGAGCGATCGCATCCTCGATGATGCGATCCAGCATCGCCATGCCGCGATCCAGCGTTCGCTCGAAGCTCTCCTCTTCGTTTCGCAAGGCTGCCTGAATGCGCGCGCTATTCTCGCGAAGCTCGGGATAACCCGATTCGAGCGAGGCAACCACCGCCGGCACGAGATCCGTAAGAAACCCATCGCGGTACCCGAGGAGTTTTCCGTTGCGGATCGCGCGGCGAATGATAAATCGCAGGACGAATCCGCGCTCCGTATTCGATGGATAGACGCCGTCATTGAGCAAAAAGGTCACCGCCCGCGCGTGGTCCGCGATGATGTTTTGGCGAACCCGTTGCTCGTCGGGAGCGAGCGTGGTGCGCCCGATCGGCGGCTGTGCCGCTACCAGGTCCGTGAAAAGGTCGGTCGCGTACATCGAGGCGGCGCCGTTGCAGACCGCCAGAATGCGTTCCAAACCGGCACCCGTGTCGATCGACTTGCGCGGAAGCTCCGCAAGCTCTCCGTCGGCGCTGCGATTGTACTGCTGGAAGACGACGTTCCAGATTTCGAGGTAGCGCGCGCCTCGATTGGGGCCGGTATCGTCGGAACCGCTCGCGTGCTGCGCGCCGAGGTCGTAGAAGATCTCGGTGGAGGGCCCGCATGGTCCGGTCGCGCCCATCGTCCAGAAGTTCTCTTCATCAAAGCGCGTGACACGCGAACGATCGAGACCGATTTCATCGGTCCAGATGCGCTCGGCTTCGTCGTCGGTAAGGTGCACCGTGACGTAGATGCGACTCGGGTCCAGTCCGAGCACGCCGGTAACGAACTCCCAAGCCCACGCAATCGCTTCGCGTTTGTAGTAATCACCGAAGCTGAAGTTTCCCAGCATCTCCAAGAAGGTGCCGTGCCGCCCGGTCCGTCCCACGCTCTCGATATCGCTCTTCGCTCCGGCCACGCGCAGGCAGCGTTGAACGGTAACGACCCGCGGCGCGGGAGCCGGCTGCTCGCCCAAGAAGACGGGCACGAACTGCTCCATTCCCGCGATCGTAAAGAGCGTCGTCGCCAGCTCGTGCGGAACGAGGCTCGCCGGCGGCATCAGCTTGTGCTGCTTTCCGACGAAGAAATCCACCCATGCTTGACGGAGTTGCTGACTCTTCATAAGCCTCTCATCGCTTCGACCGAAGATGATAGCAGAGAGGACGCTATTCCGCCAATACGGAGCGGAGCTTCTCGAGTGCCTTGGCCTGCAGGCGAGAGACGTGCATTTGGGAGACGTTGAGCCGCTTGGCGATCTCGGTCTGCGAGACCGCTTCGTAGAAGCGCAGGTAGATGATCACGCGTTCACGGCCCGTCAGCGCCGCGAATGCGCGCTCGAGATTGGCGCGATCCTCCAACAGCTCCAGACCGGCGTCGGAGACGCCGACCGTGTCGGCCAGCGTCTGCGATTTCTTGTCCGTTTCGCCCGAGACTTCGCTGTCGAGCGACAGCAAGTTATAGGCCTGCCCGAGCTCCTGCGCCTCGAGAATCTCTTCTTCGCCCGCGCCGAGACGGTCGGCAAGCTCGCCGACGGTCGGGCTGCGCCCCAGCTCGATCGCCAGCTTGTCGCTCGCGCGGTTGACCGCGAGGTTCAGTTCCTGCAAGCGCCGCGGCACTTTCACCGCCCAGCCCTTGTCGCGAAAGTAGCGTTTGATCTCGCCGACGATGGTCGGCGTCGCATAGGTCGTGAACTCGACCCCTCGCGCAAGCTCGAAGCGATCGATCGCCTTGAGCAAGCCGACCGTGCCGACCTGGACCAGATCGTCCAGCGGTTCCCCGCGATTTGCGAACTTCACCGCCAGAAAACGCACCAAATTGAGGTGCACGACGACGAGCTCGTCGCGGAGACGCTCGTACTCTTCATCAGCCCGATCCGACCGTTCCGGATGGCGATGGCGCGCGCGAATGAAACGCGCAAAAAGCGCACGCGTCCGCTCCCTATCGGGGCGTGTTTCGTCCCGTTCGTGCACGTGTTATCCGGCCTGGCCGGCCGCTAACCTCTTGACCATCAGCAGGTCAGTACCGAGCTGCGGATGGACGTCGTAACTGACCTCGTCCATTAAGGTCCGAATCAGGAACACACCGAGCCCTGCGATGCGAGCTTCGTCGAGATCCATCATCTGCCCGTTTTCGCCGTGCGCGCCTTGGCGACCGCTGTCGTGGACGCGCACGCGCAAGGCCTGCGGCGTCGTCTCGCACGTTAGGTGAATGAAGTCGCCGTGATTCTCGTGCTGAATTACGGCCGTGCACGCCTCGGTCACCGCGAGCTTTACGTCTTCGATCTCGTCGATCGAGAGACGAAGGCGGTTCGCGACGGCAGCAGCAGCCAATCGCGCGAGTGCTACCCATTCCGGCCGGCTGGGAATGCGCAGCTCTACGCGATCCGTGGCCGCATTCTCGTTTTCGACGGCGTGATTCACACCAAGGCCTTCATCGCTGCATCCTCCGTATCGAAGATCCCAAAGATCTTCACGAGTCCGGTGATGTCGAAGATTTTCTTGATTTGCAGGTTCGTGCAGACGAGATTCACCGATCCTCCGTGCTCGCGGACGCGTTTGAGGCCCCCGATTAAAACGCCCAAACCGGTCGAATCGATGTAACGCACCTTCTCCAAGTTGATAACCAGATAATAGACGCCGCGATCGATGAGCTCGCCGATGGCATCCTTCACTTTCGGCGACGTGTACACGTCGATCTCACCGCTCAAATCGACGACGTAGCAGTCACCCGGCCCCTGACGCACGTTGACCTTGATGTCCAATATGTTATCCCTCGGCTTTCCGTTGCAGCTCGTCACGGGTCTCTTCCGCCGTGGCTTGGCCCTCCGCTACCGCCGCGTCGAAGCTGGCGCGCGCGTTCTCGACCACTTGGCGACCGCGCTCGTACAGCTCCGATACGCTCGACTGCCACTGGGAGGTAACGTCGCTGACTTTGCCTCGGAGATCACCGGTCTTGTCCATCGCCAAATTGCTCGCTTCGCGCGCTTTGCCGGCAAGAAGGTCGCGCGTTTCCTCTTGCGTCAGCAGCACGGCAGCCGCGCCGCCGACGATTGCACCGACAAGAAAGCCGGCGAAGAAACCACCGCCTCCGCCATCGCGCTTACCCATACCCTACTCCTTGTTATTTCGGTCTTTTCCCGTAACGAATCGCCGTAAACCGGCCGAGACGCCGCCCACCGCGGCACCGAAGTTCACGATTGCCGGCACAAGCGCGCTCTTGGTCAAATCGACGGTTTGCGATACTGAGGCCGCGGTGTCGCCGAGCGACTTGGCGACCTCGTTCACGTGGCCGAGCGTGCTCGTTGCCGGCGCCCCCACGTTTTCGAGTTGCTGATCGAGCGCATCCAGCGTAACGGCCAAGCGCGCGAGCGCCCTCGCCAAGGCGAGCCCGGCGATGAAGACGCCGGCGCCGATCAACAAGACTCCGACGCCCACCAGAACGTCAAGGATCAAACTGCCGTACTCAGTACTGCTCACGCTCCTGCCTCCAGCCGCGCGCCGTTCTGTTCAAGTCTTCCCGTTTCCCCTGGCCAAGCAACCACCGCCTTGTGCCGAAGGTCGGCGACGATGTCCCGCAAAAGGGCCAGGACCCGCTCGATCTCATCGCCTCGAGTCGTGGCGCCAAGGGAAAAGCGGATAACCCCGGTCTGCCAGCGAGGGTCTGCGCCCAGGGCGGCAATGACGTGGCTGCGCTCGAGCGTCCCGGAGGTGCAAGCGCTGCCGGCCGAAACCGCGACCCCTGCGAGGTCCAGACGAATCAGCAGCGCCTCCGATTCGACCTCGGCAAAGCTGACATTCAACA
>JASHPI010000036.1 GCA_030038215.1 Vulcanimicrobiota bacterium
AGGCTCTCAGCGAGATCGTCAAGGGGCCGGATTTTCCCACCGGCGGCAGCATTCTCGGCCACGAAGCAATTCGTGAAGCCTACAGGACCGGCCGCGGTTCGATCACGATGCGCGGCAAGGCCGAGATCGTCGAAGAGCGCGGAAAACACAAGATCATCATCACCGAGATCCCGTATCAAGTCTACAAGAGCCGAATCATCGAGGCGATCTCGGAGGCCTACGCGGAGAAGCGGATCGTCGGCATCGCGCGCATGGACGACGAATCGAATCGCAAAGGGATGCGCGTCGTGGTCGAGTTGCAGAAGAGCGCGACGCCGAAAATCGTGCTGAACCAACTCTTCAAACACACGCCATTACAGGCTACCTTCGGCTTCAACATGCTGGCGTTGGTGCCCGTGGGTTCCACGCGGGCCGACGGATCGGTCGCACTCGAGCCCCAGGTGCTCACGCTCAAGCAGCTTCTCGAGCATTTCATCGCACACCGCAAGGACGTCATCACGCGTCGCACGCGCTACGATCTGCGTAAGGCCGAGGAGCGCGCGCACCTGCTGGAAGGCTACCGAATCGCGCTCGATAACATCGACGAGGTCATCGAGATCGTGCGCGGCAGCCAGACGACCGACGAGGCGAAGCAGCGCCTCTCCACGCGGTTCGAGCTCACCGACGTACAGGCCCAAGCGATCGTTGACATGCGGCTGCGCACGTTGGTTGGACTCGAACGAAAGAAAATCGAGGACGAGTACGCCGAGCTGATCAAGACGATTGCCGGGCTGCAAGATCTCCTGCGCAGCCCACGGCGCATTGCTCACGTGGTCAAGAGCGAGACGCTGGACGTAAAAAAGCGCTTTGGCGACGAACGCCGCACCAGCGTCGAGCCGGCCGAAGACGAAATCTCGATCGAGCAGATCACGCCCAACATCGACGTCGTCGTCACCTACACCGTCGGCGGCTATATCAAACGGGTTTCGGTCGACACCTTCCGCACGCAGAACCGCGGCGGCCGCGGGGTGACCGGCATTTCGAACCTCAAGCGAGAGGACGTCGTGCGGAACTTCTTCGTGACCAAGACGCACGATCACGTGCTCTTCTTCACGAACAAGGGGCGCGTCTATCGCCTGCGCGGCTACGAGATTCCCGATACGACGCGCCAGGCTCGCGGGACGGCCTTGGTCAACCTATTGACGCTGCCGCCCGGCGAAGAGGTGACCGCCGTCTTTCCCATTCACACGTTTGAGGGCGAAAAATACCTCGTGATGGTGACCAAGCGCGGCGTCATCAAGAAGAGTAAGCTCCAAGAATTCGCAAACGTGCGCCGCAACGGCCTAATTGCGATCAACCTCGATGAGGGCGACGAGTTGCTGGCCGTCGACCTTTCCGACGGCTCGCGCGACATCATTCTGGCCTCCACCGACGGCATGGCGGTCCACTTCAACGAAAAAGACGTCCGCCCCATGGGGCGTAACGCGCGCGGCGTCAAAGCGATGACGCTCGAACAGGGCGACACCATCGTTGCCATGGACGTGATCGAGGACAACCGCCGCGAAGTGTTATTGGTGACCTCGCTGGCCTTCGGCAAACGCACGCCGATCGACGAGTATCGGCACACCTCGCGCGGCGGTAAGGGTGTCAAAGCCTTCGCGCGCCAGCGCGACGACATTGGCCAAGTCGTGGATCAGATCTTGGTTGCGCCCGACGACCAGATCCTGATGATCACCTCGGGCAATCAGGTCATCCGCCTGAAGGTCGGCGATATTCGCAAAACCGGCCGTGACGCGAAAGGCGTGCGGCTGCAGCGGCTGGGTGAGGGCGACGAGGTGATCGCGATCACCAACCTCGGCAAACAGGCCAAACAGATTACCGAGATCACCGGCGAGCCGCAGCAAGCCGAGCTCTAAGGCTCGGCTCGTCCAACGTTAGATACTGACGGCGGCCCCGATCGGTCCGCTCTCGGTTGGCGCAGTGCTATAGAGCGAGGGATCCTTGCCGGTTGGGTACGCCCAGTTATAGGTGGTACTGGCGGGGCCGCTGCATGGGGACCCGTAGTTATAGTCCGAGCCGAGGAACGTAGCTCCATACTCGGTTCCTTGAACGAGATCGCAGAGGTTGACGCCCGTGTACCCTTTGAGGTTGGTCTTGCCGGCGATCGTCCCTGCCGCCTTGTGAATCGCGAGGTGGTACAGGCAAGCCGCGTTGATGTTGCCGCAGAACTGATCACCGACGATCAGGTAGCTTCCCGTGGCGTACCACTGGACCGTGCCAGGGAAGTAGATCGTGCCGCCGATGATTTCGATGCTGTGAGCTTTGGCAGCACCCTTGGGAAGTTCGGAGAGCACCAACGTAGCGCTGGTGTTCCTGCCATCGAAGAAGAGATTTCCCTTGGTGTCATAGCCCGCGAAGTAGTAGTAGTACTGGGCAGAGCTGCGGTACGCGGTCGGCGAGCCGGAGGCGTGGTGGTAGACGAGCACGGCGCCCGGTTCGCTGCTGACGTCGAAGATGTTCGTAACGGCGAGATTGCCGGTCGTCGCATCCCACGCGCAGCCGGCGGGATAGCCGGTCGAGTCGGTCAACGTGTTTTCGAGCACGCCCTCGTGGGAGTACTCGAGGATGTTCTGACCATCGAGATTCGTGATCCACACGTTGCCCTTGTTGTCGGAGCATGCCCCCTGGGGACTGGTGAATCCGGTGATCGTACCGAGATGCTTGAGCGTCGACACCTTAAAAAGATAGACGTCGTCCGTGCCGCTGTCGGTGACGAAGAGCACCTTGGTGGTTTTACTGATCTCGGGAGAGATCCAGGACGGGCTGAGGTCATGGTGCGCAATAACCGTCCGGACCGCGGTGGTGGTAGGACCGGCAATTATGCGCGCGAGCGCACGCGGACCGGTTGCGTCTGAGCCAAGTGACGGCGTGGACGGAGCCGCCGTCTGGGTACACCCGGCAAGCGCCGCGACCAGCGCACAAATACCGAAAAGATACGCGAACGAATATACCTTACGCATAGTACTACGACTCTACCCCCGGCGCGGGGGCGGGCGACAGTATCTATTGGTGTAGGCTGTAGGGGCGCAGCTCCTCGGGATGCTCGCGCAAGTAGTTCAGCAAATGTCGCCGCGCCTCCGCGCCGCGCTTCTCCAACGTACGCTTGACGGTGAGTGAATCGAAGATGCCCGCGCTCGAGACTTTATCGTAGATCGTTCGAAAATGCTTCTTGACCGCGGCTTCCGAGATGCCGGCGGCGTGCGCGATCGTGAGATCCGTGCCGCCGTCGAGCGCCAGGCTCAGCAGCTGCTGCTGGCGCGCGTTCAATCCAAAGCGCGGCGGGGAAAAGGCGGCAAAGAGCAAGTTCGCGCCATATCCGGTGTTGCCGGGAAGATCGCTGCGCGCCGCGGTGAGCAAAAAGGGTGCGCGATCGCGCGGGATTCCGGCTTCGCGAACGCGATCGGTCGAATACTCGAGGACGCCGTATCCCAGGGACCTTCCCCACGCGCGCATATCACGCTGCGGCTCGGTAAAGCACTCGACGGTGAAGCTGCGGAGGTTCCAACCGCGCAGCGCGCGGCGCGACGATTCGTAGTTAGCGATGTCGACGCGGGGATCGCCGACCCGCCGGCCGTAGTGGGTCACGAGCAGGTTCAGTCCCGGATGGGCATTCGCGCGGGCGATCTCCCGCTCGCCCAAGAACGGCCGTCCGCCGGCAGCCCACTCGGCAACGAGACGCTGCGCGAGCAAGGGTGCCGTGCATCGGCGGCACTCTTCGGTGCGCTCATCGCTGATGAAGACCGAGAATGCGAAATGAACGATCGTTCTTGGATCCTCGGCATCGGCGGCGACAGCGGCGGTGCCGGCGCCCGATCGGATGATCTCGGACCAGAAATCGCACAACGCATCGTATTGTGCGGGACCGCACAGAAGCGGGGAGGCGAGCAACGCGAGGCACTGCGCGAAATCCGAAGGCGCGGCGTCTCGCAACGCGAGGTCCATGGCGTCGAGGAGGGCTTCGGCGCAGGGACCGCCGCCCCTATTGTCGCGGCCGCGGCAACCTTTTGCCTCTAGAGGACGATTAGGGCGATGGGAGGTACGTGAATTCCATGAGCGCGTTAGCAGAGGTCTCGCAGGGCGACTTTGAGACCGAGGTGTTGCAAAGTCCCCAGCCGGTGCTGGTCGACTTTTGGGCTCCGTGGTGCGGTCCGTGTAAGATGCTTGGCCCGATCGTCGAGAAGGTCGCCGCCGCCAACAGCGGTAAAGCGAAGTTCGTCAAATTGAACACTGACGATAACCCGACGCTGGCGGGCAAGTACCAGGTCTCGGGAATTCCTTGCCTGATTCTTTTCAAGGACGGTCAGCCCGTCGATCGCATCGTCGGCTACGTTCCCGAAAACGTCGTGACGTCGATGCTCAGCAAGCACGTCGCCTAGGGAGGCGCCCTCCGCGATGCGCGATTTGCCGGCGATGCATCGCCTGTTGAGCGAACCGGCAATCGCGGAGTACGAAGCCGTCCTTGGACGGGAGCAAGTGAAACGCGCGGTCGAGCAGGTGCTCGACCGCGCGCGCGCTTCTGGGCAGGCCGACGGTTATGCTACCATCGTGGAACGCGTCGCCGCCAGACTAGAGGTGATCCGCGCGCAGACGCTCGTGCCGGTCATCAACGGCACCGGCATTATCGTGCACACCAACCTCGGTCGCGCGCCGCTCGCCGTGGAAGCACTCGAGGCGATCGCGCGCCTTGCGGGGGGATACTCGAATCTCGAGTACGACCTCGAGGCGGGCGAGCGCGGCTCACGTTACGAGCGCGCCGGCGGCTTGTTACGCGAGGTCACGGGAGCCGAGGATGCCTTGGTCGTCAACAACTGCGCGGCTGCGGTGCTCCTCGCGCTCGACACGTTGGCCAAAGGGCGCGAGGTAATCGTGGCGCGCAACCAACTGGTCGAGATCGGGGGCGGCTTTCGCGTGCCCGAGGTTCTCGAGCGCAGCGGCGCGACGCTGGTCGAGATCGGGACGACGAATCGCGTGTACGTCGAAGATTTTGAGCGAGCGTTCTCGCCGCGTACGGCGCTGTTGCTGCGCACGCATCCGTCGAATTATCGCATCCAAGGCTTCGTCCACGAGGTAAGCGGAAGTGAGCTCGCGCGCCTAGGTCACCGCAACGGCATCCCGGTGGTGGAAGATCTCGGAAGCGGCGCGCTCTTCGATCTGGCCGCGTACGGCGCGCCACACGAGCGCACGGTGCAGGAGGCGCTCGCCGACGGAATCGACCTGGTGACGTTCTCGGGTGACAAGCTGCTCGGTGGTCCGCAGGCCGGCATCATCGCCGGCCGCGCGCATCTAATCGCGCGCCTGCGCACGAACCCGCTGCTTCGCGCGTTGCGCGTCGACAAGACGACGCTCGCGGCACTGACCGCGACGCTGCATCTTTATCGCGATGAGGCTGCGCGCGAGCGCATTCCGATCTACCGGATGTTGACGACACCGCTCGTGCAGCTGCGCCGCCGCGCCGAAGCGTACCTTGCAATGCTGTCCAACGCGTCTGTGGTCGAGAGCGTCGCCTACGCCGGGGGCGGCGCGATTCCGCAAGAACGCATCGAATCGCTTGCCGTCGCGGTTGCCACGCCGAGACCGGATTTGCTCGCCGCCGGCCTGCGTCGGGGGGAACCGGCCATTGTGGGACGCGTGGAAGA
>JASHPI010000037.1 GCA_030038215.1 Vulcanimicrobiota bacterium
GCCGCTACTCGCTCGAGAAGAGCGCGTTGTAGATTGCACCGCCGATCGCGCCGCCGATCAGTGGAGCGACCCAGAAAAGCCAGAGCTGCGCCACCGCCCAGCCGCCGACGTAGATCGCTACGCCGGTCGAGCGCGCCGGATTGACCGAGGTGTTCGTCACCGGAATGCTGATCAGGTGAATCAGCGTCAGCGATAAGCCGATCGGGATCGGCGCAAAGCCGGCGACGACGCGCTTATCGAGCGAACCCGCGATGATGAAAATGAACATCATCGTCATTACGACCTCGCAGACGGCGCACGCCAGCAGCGTGTAATGTCCGGGCGAGTGATCGCCGTAACCATTCGCGGCAAAGCCGTTAGCCAACGAGAAATCCGAGTTTCCGCTCGCGATGATGTACAGCACGCCGCCGGCAACGATGCCGCCGAGCACCTGTGCGATGATGTACGGAATCACGTCCTTGGCCGGAAAGCGGCGCGCCGCCCAGAGGCCGACGGTCACGGCCGGATTGATGTGACATCCCGAGATCCCGCCGATGGCAAAGGCCATCGTCAACAACGTGAGGCCAAAGGCGAGCGCGACGCCAACGAAGCCGATTCCGGTTTGTGGGAACTTGGCCGCCAGCACCGCGGCGCCACAGCCGCCGAGCACGAGCCAAAACGTACCGATGAACTCCGCGGCGGCTCGCTTGGACAGAGGCATGAGGCTCCTCCCTCTCAGTCTGACAAGCAACGACGCCTAGCGCTTCGTCGTGCTGCGGGGCGCCCCTCCGCGGTTTTCGACCTTCGCTAAAGCGCTTTGACGGCCGCCGTCAGCGCGTCGACCGAGGCTTTAGCGTCGCCGAACAGCATCGAGGCGTTGGGCAGCTCGTAGAGCGGATTCTCGATGCCCGCAAACCCCGAGCGCATCGAACGCTTGAGTACGACGACGTTCTTCGCTTTGTCGACGTCGAGGATCGGCATCCCGTAGATCGGCGAGCTGGGAACGTTGCGCGCTGCCGGATTGGTCACGTCGTTGGCGCCGATGACCAGCGCGACGTCGGCGGTCGGGAGCTCCGTGTTGGCGTCCTCCAAGTCGAGCAGCTCGTCGTACGGCACGTTCGCCTCGGCGAGCAGGACGTTCATGTGACCCGGCATGCGTCCGGCGACGGGATGGATTGCATAGAGGACTTTCACGCCGCGCTTTTCGAGTTGATCGGCCAGCGCCTTGACGCTGTGTTGCGCTTGCGCAACCGCCATGCCGTAGCCGGGAACGAAGATCACTTTGTTCGCGTAGGCGAGCATCACCGCGACGTCGTCCGCACTGGTGGCGCGAACCTGCTGCGGCGCGCCGCCGGCACCGGCGACGACCGTACCTCCGGCGGCGCCGAAGGCGCCGAAGAGGACGTTGGTGAGCGGCCGATTCATCGCGCGGCTCATCGCGACGGTAAGGATGGTGCCGCTGGCGCCGACCAGCGCGCCGCAGATGATCAGCAGCGTCGAATCGAGCTCGAATCCCGTGATCGCGACCGCGACGCCGGTAAACGAGTTGAGCAGCGAGATGACGACCGGCATGTCGGCGCCGCCGATCGGCAAGACGAAGAGCACGCCGAGCAGGAGCGCGGCCAACAGCAGCACGACGTATCCCCAGGCCGGCAGCGTTCCGGACGTGACGACGAACCAAACCGCCAAGCCAAGAATCGCAAGCAGCACCACGCCGTTGACGAACTGCTGCCCGGGATAGGTCAGCGGGCGTCCGGTCATGACCTCCTGCAGCTTGAGAAACGCGATGATCGAGCCGGCAAAGCTGACCGAGCCGATGATTGCGGAGAGCACCAACGAAACGGAGATCACGTCGTTCATCGAGCTGCCGTGCGCGACGTAATGCTCGACGGTCGAGATCAACGCCGCGGCGCCGCCGCCGGCGCCGTTGTAGAGCGCGACCATCTGCGGCATCGCGGTCATCTTCACTTTGAGCGCGGCGTAGATTCCGACGATCGCGCCGATCGCAACGCCGATCGCGACCACTTGCCAGCCGATGCCCTGGGTGCGGATCAAAATGCCGGCCAGCGCGATGGCCATGCCGCCCATCGCAAAACGATTGCCGCGGCGCGCGGTGGCGGGAGAGTTCAGCTCGTGGAGGCCGTAGATGATGAGCGCGATCGCGACGAGATTCGCGAGATCGATAGCGACGTTCACCGGCCGCTATCCTTGCGGCGGAACATCTCCAGCATGCGTTCGGTTACCGCAAAACCGCCGAAGACGTTGATCGCTCCGAGCGTGACCGCGGCGACGGCCAGAATCGTCAGCGCCGCTCCGTGACTCGAAGCGAAGAGGCCGGCGGTGACCAGAATCGCGCCGGCCAGCACGATGCCGTGGATCGCGTTGGTTGCCGACATCAGCGGCGTGTGCAGCGTGGTCGGCACCTTCGAGATCACTTCGAAGCCGACGAAGACCGCCAGCAAAAGCACCGTCAACAGGCTGACGAGGTGCGAAATGTCGGTCACGCGTTTCCTCCGATCAAGACCTTGCCGTCGTGCGTCACGACGGCACCTTTGGCGACCTCGTCGTCCATGTCGATCGCGAGCGTTCCGTCTTTGATCCACGGCGAGAGCAGCGCGTAGACGTTGCGCGAGTAGAGCCGGCTGGCGTCGGCGGGCATCGTCGCCGGCAAATTGGTGGTGCCGACGATCGTGACGCCGTTTGGCGAGACGGTCGTTTGGTCGGCAACGGTGAGCGCGCAGTTGCCACCGGCCTCGGCCGCGAGATCGACGATGACGCTGCCAGGCTTCATCGCGGCAACCGCCGCTTCGCTGATCAGCACCGGCGCTTTGCGGCCGGGAACGAGCGCAGTGGTGATCACGACGTCGTTGGCGCCGATCTGCTCGACCATCCAGGCGCGTTGGCGTTCCTGCTGTTCGGCCGTCAGCTCTTTGGCGTAGCCGCCGGCGCCTTCTGCATCGCTGCCGAGGTCGAACTCGAGAAAGTGCGCGCCCAGCGATTCCACTTGCTCCTTCACGACCGCGCGCACGTCATAGCCGCTCACCACGGCGCCCAAACGTCGCGCCGTCGCAATCGCCTGCAGTCCGGCGACGCCGGCGCCCAGCACCAGCACTTTGGCGGGTGGAATCGTGCCGGCTGCGGTCGTGAGCATCGGAAAGAACTTGGGCAGCGCCGCGGCCGCCAGAAGCGCGGCCTTATACCCGGAAATGTTGCTCTGCGAGGAAAGGGCGTCCATCGACTGCGCGCGGGTGATTCGCGGAATCAACTCCATCGCGAGCGCGGTGACGCCCGCGGCGGCCAGGCGTTTCAGATACTCGGGATCGCCGAGCGGATTCAGGAAGCCGACGACGATACTGCCGGCGCGCACGTCCGCGAGCATCGCGTCGCTCGGACGCCCCACGGTGACGATGACGCCGGCATCGCGCAGCAATGCGGCCGCGTCGCCGGCCGTCGTCGCGCCGGCCTGGGTGTAGAGCTCATCGGCGAAGGTCGCTTCGCTGCCTGCGCCGCGCTCGACCGCAACGGCGAGGCCCGACTTAACGAAACGCGCAACGGTTTCGGGCACGAGCGCCACCCTGCGCTCCTTTGAGTTCGCCTCACGAGGAACGGCCAACATCATCGTAGCGAAATGGTATTTCGGAGTACGCCAATCCTTTCGATTTCGACTTCCATGACGTCGCCGTCGGCGAGAAACTCGGGCGGAGTGCGCGCAAAGCCGACGCCGGCCGGCGTGCCGGTCGCGATCACGTCGCCCGGAAGTAGTGTCATTCCCTTGCTCAGCTCGGCGATGAGCCGCGGAATCGGGAAGATCATCTGCGCGGTTGACGCGTGCTGCTTTTCGACCCCGTTCAGGCGGAAAACAATCTCGAGCGCTTGCGCGTCGCCCAGCTCCTCGGGCGTGACGATCCACGGACCGACCGGGCTCGATCCATCGATGCTCTTTCCTTTGAACCACTGACCGTATTCGCGCTGAAGATCGCGCGCGGTCACGTCGTTGAACGCCGTGTACCCGAAGACGACGTGCAGCGCTTCCTCTTCACGAAGGTTCTTGCACTCCGCGCCGATGACGACGGCTAACTCGGCTTCAAAGTCGTATTTTTGCGAAGCGGTGCCATCCAAGTGGAGCACCGTGCTGGGCGCGGCCATCGCGGTCGTCGCCTTGGTGAAGAACGTCGGAAACGCGGGGAGTTTGGGTTCGCGTCCAACGGCGCGCGCGCTCTCGTTTGCGTGATCGAGGTAGTTGAGTCCGACGCAAAACGTGTTGCGTAGCGGGCGGACCGGCGCATCGAGCGCGACCTGCGCCAAGGAGATGAGGTCGTCGGGCGTGTGCCAGGCGATGCGCTCGTGCGGCGCCAGCGCGATGTACTCGAGCAGCGTCGGCGTCGCAATGGTGCGAATCATCTCGGCTTCGAGCACGCCCGGCCGCGACGTGCCATCGGCGGATCGGTACGTCACGAAGCGCATGGATGCGGAAGGTTAGCGAGCTGGAGGCAGCGTGGCGGCGGGACTCGGACTCGGACTCGGCGAGTATCCGCGAATCTGGTTGAGCGACGGCAAGTTGTTACGTTCCTCTTCCTGCTGGCGCTGCCACTCTTCGGCTTCTTTTTTGGCCGTGTCGATCATGACGTTGGCGGCGCCCTCGTCGTTGGCCCAGCTGCCGCCGGCCGAAACGAGCTTGACGTTGCGCGCGACTTGCTGCGTCTTTGGATTGTAATCGTAGGTCACCAGGTAGAGACCGACCTGGGCCGTACCATCGGGCCGGCGGATCCACATCTGCAAGGCGTTGCCGAAAGTCTGGATGTTGAAGGTCGTCACTTTGGACGGTTTGCTCGACTTCACGCGAACGACCTGACCCATCTTGTTCACTTCAACGACGAACTCGGTGTGCAGCGGAATGTCGGGAAGCTTCGGCGTCGCTTCGGGACCCGGATGCTCTTCCGAACTTGCGTGCGGCGGCGCACTCGGCGCCGGCGTCGTCGCTGCAAACGCCGGAGCGCACAACGTGACAACGGCCGCGACGAGCGTCGTGCTGGCCAAGCGTCCGATCATGGGTTAGTTACGTGACAGCACGGCGAAGGGATGGCCGCACGATCCGCAAGCGACAACGACTTGAAGGTGCGGTTTCTCGCGCACGGCTTGTGCTTCGTCGGCGCCTTCTTCACAACCGCAGAACCGGCATCGCGTCGACGTAGGTCTCTCGCCCGCGGCGTGTTCGTCCACGGTGGGCGCTTTACGCGGGCCTCCCGGTTCGACCTGCCGAACCTGGCACGACTCATGCGGGTCGCCCGGCTCCTTGCCATCCTTCTTTACGCCTGTACCTTGAGCGCCGTTCCGGCAGCCGCGGAGCGGCCCATCGCCGACTCCCACCGGCTCGACGCGTATTTCGCACTTTTCGCGAGCGATTCAAGCGTGCCGTGGAAGCCGGCCTCGGTTCGACTGGACACCTACTCAAGCGCGCCCGTTACCTTCTCGGTCTACCAGGCCGACCCGGCCGACGTGTTGACGGCCGGGGCGAACTTCGATCCGCGGCCGATCCCGACGCGCGACCGACGCGCGGCGATGACCTTCACGTTCACGCCTCCCGGCGGCTATCAGTTCGGTTCGAATCAAGTTGCGATGCCGCTGGGCGATCGCGAGGGTTTCTTCGTCGTCGAAGCGCGCCGCGGCGACGTCGGCGAGCAAGTTTGGATCAATCGGTCGCGCATCGGCGTCGTTTCAAAGCAGACGCCTGGCGGATTGCTGCTCTATGGTGTGGACCTCGGAACCGGACAGCCGCTCCCGCACATGCGCGTGCAGTTCGTGGTGAACAAGTCGTTCGTGACGGAAACCACCGACGAGCACGGTATCGTGCGCTGGAGTCACTTTCCGCGCCCGGTCTTCGCGCTGGCGCAGTGGGGAAGCAGTTACGCGTTCTTGAGCTTCCTTCCGCAAGCGCCGTTGCCGAACGCGATCGTAGGCGTTCGAACCGATTCGGCGGTCGTCCACGCGGGCGGCCTGATTCGCGTCGTCGGCTTCGCGCGGACGCGCACCGGCATCGAGCTGCGCCCGAGCAGCGGCAACGCCTTGATTTCGCTGCGCTTCGGCGCGCGACTCGTAGGCGCGTTGCACGCGCCGCTCGATGCTGCGGGAGCCTTTGCGGCCGCGTTTCCATTGCCGCGCAACGCGCCGGCGGGCGAGTACACCGTGTTGGCGCAGGCGGCGGGTGGCGTCGGCGGGGCGACCGTCCAGGTCGAGGCGAACGGCGGCGATCTCTCGCTGGACGTGAGCGCAGCCTGTGGCGCACAATGCGATCCGCAAAAAGACGTCCCGCTGCTGATCCACGCCTCGCAACCCGGCGCGAACATCCGTGTGACCGTGGTGCGCTCACCGCACGTATACGTCGGGTACACGCCCGACAGCACGCCGTGGGCGACGACCGGATGGCTCGATGAGATGGTGACGGCCGGCAGCGACGGCAACGCGACCGTGCGCATTCCCCATCCCAACGACCAGCTGGCTTCGACGTACGGCGTGCGCGTAACATCGGGCGGCGCAAGCGCGCAGATGCGGCTGGTCGTTCCGACCGCGCAAGCGGCGATCCGTGTGAGCGTCGACCAAACCGAACAGAGTCTCGGGGCGCCGCTGGGATTCGACGTCTTCGTCAACGAGCTCGACGGCCAACCCGTCGCAAACGCGACCGTCACGGTGCAGCTGGTACACGGTGCATCGGTGCAACAGCAGCAGCTCAAGCTGGATGCCGACGGACATGCGCGCGGCACCTTTGGCTCGCCGCAGCTCGGCACGAACCTGCTGCTGGCGAGCATCAACGACGGCGGACAAGCGATGGATGCGGCGCAAGTGCAGATCGATTCGCAGGCGCCGGCGGCAAGCGCCCAGGGCGACGACGCCGACGTGCAGATCGCGCTCGACAAGACGCTCTACCACGCCGGCGACTACATCACGGTCACCGCCAGCGCACCCGGCGCGCAAGGCCAGGCGCTGGTCACGCTCGAGGGCGCGCTCGGCGTGCAAGCCGGCGTCGCTCCGGTCAACAACGGTCAGGCCGTCGCGCGCTTTCGCGCCGCCGACGCGGCCGGTGAGCTGGAAGCCGGCGCAGTCTTCGTCCAGGGCGGAGCGATCAAGTGGGGCGCGATGCCGGTAAAGCTCGCCGCTCCCGGACGCCCGCAATTCGCCCCGCTCGTGCTTCCGGACCAAGAGTTCGCGCCCAACCAAAACGCCGACGTCGCGCTTGATGGGGCGGCGCCCGGCACATTCATCGTGCGGATTAGCCGAGGCGCGCCCACAGGAAGCGCCCTCTTCGACTCGGCGCCGGCGCTGTTGGGAATCGGCGTGACGACGACGCAGAGCAGCGCGCCCTCGGCGGTCACCTGGCATCCCTGGATCGACTCCAACGGCGATCGCGCGCAGGTGCTCGGTTTCGTGCGGCGCACGCAAGCGCCGCCGGAGATCGCGCTGGGTCAAGCCGAGACCGACGCCGTCTGGTGGGACATCGCTCGCGAAAAGGCCGGACGCGTCGCGGTGCAGATGCCCGGCCGCAGCGGACGCTACATACTCTCGGTGCTCGACATCTCCGACGACGGAAGCGTGAGCGCGGGCTCTTCCACGGTCGTCGTTCGATAGTTCAGCCATGAGCTTGATGCTGCTCGACACCTACGGCCTGGTCTACCGGGCGTTCTTCGCACTGCCCGGTTTGACGACCAGCGGCGGCCAGCCGATCAACGCGGTCTACGGCTTCACGATGATGCTCAACAAACTGATCGAAGACGAGCGGCCCACGCACATCATCGCCGCCTTTGATAAAGGCATGCCGGCCGACCGCGTCGCGCTCTTCGCACAATACAAGGCGCAGCGCCAGTTGATGCCTGACGAGTTGCGCGGCCAGTTCCCGTTGGTTCGCCGCATCCTCGAGACACACGGCATTCCAATCGTCGAGATGGAAGGCCAGGAAGCCGATGACGTCATCGCAACGCTGGCGCGTCAAGCCGAGGAGGCCGGAGAGCAAACCGTGGTCGTGACCGGCGACCTCGATCTATTGCAAATCGTCGACGACCGCACGACGTTACTGACCACGCGGCGCGGAATTACCGAGCTCGGACGCTACGATCCGGCGGCGGTGCGCGCGCGCTTCGGACTCGAGCCCGCACAGCTTCCCGACTACCGCGGACTCAAAGGCGATCCGTCCGACAATCTTCCGGGCATTCCCGGCGTCGGAGAGAAGACAGCCAGCAAACTCCTGCAAGCGGCGGGTTCGCTCGACGCACTGGTGGCCAATCCGGCGCTGGCGGGAAGCCCCAAGCTCGAAAAGCTGATCGAACAGTACGGCGAGCAGGCGTGCTTATGTCGGACGGTCTCGATCGTGCGCCGCGATCTGCCCTTGACCGTCGATTGGGAGGGCAGTCGCTACAGCGCTCCTTCCGAAGGCGAGCTCTACCGCATCTATAGCGAGCTGGAATTCAAGACGCTGCTCGCAAAACTCCAACCGCCGAGCGACTTGCCGCTCTTCGATAAAGAAACGCGTCTGACCGGCGAGTACCGCAGTTACGTGTCTTCGGTCGATCCTCCGGAGTTCGCTGCGCTCGCGCGGGGGTTGCGCGCCGCAGCCGGCGCGCAACGCATCGCGTTGACATTGCGCGACGATACGATCGGCGTGAGCGCGCAAGCGGCGACCGGCACGAGCTTCACGCGCGGCGCGCTCGCACATTCGGAAGTGCGAGACGCGCTGGCGGGCCTCTTTGCGAGCCCGACTCGCGCCGGCGCCTACGATGCCAAACGCGTCCTGCGCGCGCTGCATGAGGCCGGCGTCGAGCATGCGCGCTTCGACGACGACGCGATGATCGCGGCGCACTTGCTCGACCCGTCGCGCGGTTTTGCCGACATCGAAGATGCCGCGGCAGTGTTCTTGGGCGCGCAGCTGCCCGACGACGCGGCCGCCCATGCCGACGCGACCTTCCAGTTGATCGAACGATTGCGCGGCCGGCTCGAAGAGCGCGGTCAGCTGCGCCTGTACGAAGAGCTCGAGGTGCCGCTGGCTCCGGTTTTAGCGAAGATGGAAGCAGTGGGGATCACCATCGACGCACGCGAGCTGGCGCGCGTGGGGGAGGAGGCGGACGCCGCCGCCGCGCGCCTGCAAGCGAGAGTTCACGATTTCGCCGGCGAGCCGTTCAACATCGGCTCGCCGCAGCAGCTCGGCAAGATCCTGTTCGGAAAGTTGCAGATTCCGGGCGGGAAGAAAACAAAAACCGGCTGGGCGACCGGCGTGGAAATCCTTGCGGGATTAGCGCGCGAGTATCCGATCTGCGCGTTGGTGCTGGAATGGCGCGAGGTGACGAAACTAAAAAACACCTACATCGACGTCATCCCGCAGCTGGTCGATCCGCGGGACGGGCGCCTGCGCACCGAGTTCAATCAAACGGCGACCGCCACCGGCCGGCTTTCGTCGACCAATCCGAATCTGCAGAACATCCCGGTGCGTGGCGAGCTGGGGCGGCGCATCCGCCGCGCGTTCGTTGCGAAGAACGAGGAGTACGTCCTGCTGGCTGCCGACTACAGCCAGATCGAGCTGCGCCTTATGGCCCATCTTTCGGGCGACGAAGCGATGCGGGAAGCGTTTGCGGAGTCGCAAGACATCCACGATTTTACCGCGCGGCAGATCTTCAACGTGCCGTCCGACGGCGAGGTCGACCCGAATCAGCGGCGGATGGCCAAGAGCGTCAACTTCGGGCTCTTCTACGGCATGTCCGAATTCGGACTCGCGCAGCGACTCGAGATCGGCCGCGCAGAAGCCAAGGAAATCATGACCGCCTACTTCGCGCGCTTTCCCTCGGTCCGCGCTTACATCGAGCGCACGCTCGAAGAGGGACGGCGCAACGGATACGTGACGACGATTCTCGGCCGGCGGCGCTACATGCCCGACTTAATCTCCGGCAACTACATGCTGCGCGGGGCGGCGGAGCGAGAGGCAACCAACGCGCCGCTTCAGGGCAGCGCCGCCGACCTGATGAAGCTGGCGATGGTTCGGATCGATCGAGCCTTGGAAGAGGCTGAGTACGATGCGACGATGCTGCTGCAAATCCACGACGAGCTGATCTTCGAAGTGCACAAGAACCAGCTGAGCGAAGTTGCGAGACTGGTGCGCATAAGCATGGAGGAGGCGATTACCTTGAGCGTGCCCTTGGAGGTTACGCTCAAGTCGGGACGCAATTGGTACGACGTGGAACGCATGGGAGACGAGGCCGCCGCACGTGTTTAGTTTGCTCTTGGCAGCAGCTTTGCAGACGGTCGTGGTTCACGCGCCGCAAGCCGATTTGACCCTCGAGGTCGCTCGCACCGAGGCGCAGCGCGAGCACGGCTTGATGGATCGCACGGTCATTCCGCCGCACACCGGCATGATCTTCGTCTTCGACTCAGATCAGTTGCTAGCGTTTTGGATGAAGGACACGCTGGTGCCGCTCGATATGGTCTTCCTCTCGCCCGATGGCGAGGTGCGGCAGATCTATCCAAACGTGAACGTCGTTCCATTGGATATGCCGAACGAGCAAATTCCGCGGGAAGCCGGCTACGGCAAGTACGTCATCGAACTGGCCGCCGGCGAAGCGGTCAAAGACGGCATCGAGATCGGCACGAAGCTCGACCTGCGAGGCGTTCCGCCGCCAACCAACTAGTGCCGGAGCTCCCCGAGGTCGAGACGATCGTACGCGGGCTGGCGGGCCGGATCGTCGGGAAGCGCATCGCCGGCGCCGAGATTCGGCTGGCGAAGATTGCCGTCGCCCCGCCAAAAGTCGGATTCGCGCGAGCCGTTGCCGGTGAGCGGATCGCCGGCGTTAGACGGCGCGGGAAGTACGCGGTGATCGAGCTGCAATCCGGGCGCGCACTCGTAACCAGTCTGCGTATGACCGGCCGCCTGATCGTCGGAAAGGCCCGATCGCTCGAGCAACCGGCGACCCATCTGGTGCTCTCCTTTACCGATGGGACCCGCCTCAGCTTCGCGGACGTTCGGACGTTCGGGCGGATGCGATTGACGCTGCCCGGCGAGGAGTGGGATCGAGAGCTTGGCTTGGAGCCGCTCTCCTCAGGCTTTACACAACAAGCCTTTATAGGTATGCTTTCGGGGCGGAAGACGCCGATCAAGGCTCTGCTTCTCGACCAGCGGCGGATCGCCGGCATCGGCAACATCTATGCCTGCGAGGCGCTCTGGGAGGCTCGGGTCCGTCCGAGCCGGCCCGCGCTGGCGTTGACTGGACCGGCGACCGGCCGGTTACATCGCGCCATAGTCGACGTTTTAGAACGCGCGATCGACATGCGCGGGAGCAGCGTCGACGATTACGTGGATGCCGATGGGCTC
>JASHPI010000038.1 GCA_030038215.1 Vulcanimicrobiota bacterium
TCCGGCGCGTTATTAGGTCTCGGCGAGATCTCGCTGCAGATGGGCAACGTGACTCAGAGCATCACGTATCTCAAGCACTACACGCAGGTCTCGCCCGATGCGCAAGGCTTTGCGCTCTTGGGTCAGGCGTACTCGCGGGTCAAGGATTACTCCAACGCGCGTGACGCATGCGGGAAGAGCTTCGAGATCCAGCGTTCGCCCGAGACGCTCGGCTGCGTCGCCGGCGCGGATTTCGAGCTGAAGAACTACCGCGAGGCGGCGCAGATCTTCGACGCGCTCGACCGCGCCGCGAGGGGCTTCCTCGACGCGAATCCGCCGCTGCTCTACATCGCTGCCAAGTCCTATGCCGGCTCCGATCAGTGTGCTAAGGCGGTAGCCGCATACAAGCGCCTGTTGCCGATGATGCGCAAAGGCACCAAAGACTACGCGGCCGTGGAGAAGGCGGCGGCGGATCCATGCAAGCCCGCCCCCGCGAAGCACACGGCGCCCTCAGGCAAAGGCCGCTAGCTGAAGTTCGTTACCGACCCCCTCTACGGCGAGCACCTGCGGGGCGTCGGTCATCCGGAGCGGCCCGAGCGCGTTGAAATCGTCGGGGCGCGTCTGCGCGCGCGCGGTTTGCTCCGGCAAACGGTTCCGGCGCGCGACGCCAGCGCCCAGGAGATCGAACGGGTGCACACGCGGGCCTACCGCGAGTTGGTCGAACGCGAGGTCGCGGCGGCCGTGGTCCAACAGTACCTCTCGACCGGCGACGTGGTCGTCGACGAGCGCTCCTTCGCAGTAGCGCGACGCGCAGCCGGCGGCGCGATTGCCGCGGTCGAGGCTGCGGTCGCGGGCGGCGAAGCCGTTTTCGCGCTCGTGCGCCCACCCGGACATCACGCCGAGCGCGACCGCGGTATGGGCTTCTGCCTCTTCAACAACGTCGCGATCGCGACGCGCGCCTACCAAGCTGCGCACGGAGGACCCGTGCTTGTCGTTGACTTCGACTATCACCACGGAAACGGCACGCAGGCCGTCGCCGGCGGCGGTCTTTCCTACGTTTCGACGCATGCGTACCCGGCCTATCCAGGCACCGGCACCAGCAGCTACCGCGTCTCGAGCGACGTGGTCGGCAACGTGCCGTTACCAGTCACCGGAATCTCAACCGAGGGTTTCGTAGCCACCTGGGAGGCGCTGCTCCCGATGGCGGCGCGCGCTGTTTCGCCCGAGTTGCTGATCGTGAGTGCGGGCTTCGACTACGTCAAGGGCGACTGTGTCGGCGACCTCGGTGTCGAGGTCGAAGCGGCGCGCGCGCTGGCCGCGATCATTCGTTCGGTCGCCCAGGAATACAGTGATGGAGCGGTCGCCTACGTGCTCGAAGGCGGCTACGACCTGGACGTCTTGACGACGTCGATTGCTTCGATCGCCGCCATCAGCGACGGAGCCGAGCCGCCCGGGAACCGCGCGGATCCGCGCGCCATCCCGCCGGCGGCGCGCGCCGCACTTCAGGCATTCTCAGGAGTTTCCCAAGGAGGCTCATAGCCGGCTACAAAAGTAGCACTCTTAAGCAACCATAGGGCTTCCCTGGTTGCGCCGTTGCAGACAACTGAAGAATCGGAGGGGTCCGAATGACGACGAGATCACTTCGGCATCTGGGCACCACGCTCGCGCTAATCGTCGCTTTTGCTTGTCAGGAAACATGGGCACTGGCGAGCACGACGGGCGGCCTGACCGGGAGCGTCGTCGATGCCGATACCTCGGCTCCGGTAGCCGGAGCGCAAGTCACGGCCAGCAGTCCGTCGCAAACCGCGAGCGCGACGACCGACGCGAGCGGCCATTTTGCTTTTCTCACGCTCGGCCCGGACACATACACCGTAACCGTCACCAAAGCCGGCTACCAGCCGACCAGCGTTCCCGGCCAGGTTGTGTTCGCGGACACGGTGCAGACGGTCGCAGTTCGCATGCCCAAGGCGCTCAAGACGATCGCGCACGTCACGGCCGCAGCCGCGGGCGCGCTCGTGAAGTCCGGCACCACGGCCGACATCTATTCGGTCAATGAAAGCACCCAAAAAGCCGTTCAAGCCTTGGGCGGCGGCGGCAGCCTGAATCAAGCCTACTCGGCGATCTCGACGATTCCCGGTGCCTACGTCGTACCGAATCAGACCGGATATTTCGAAACGATCAATATTCGCGGCGGCGACTACGACCAAGTCGGCTATGAGTTCGACGGCGTCCCGGTCATCCGCGCGTTCGACAACTACGCATCGAGCGGCGCGAATACGTTGGGCAACGCCGAGGTCCAAGTCTACAACGGCTCGACGCCGGCGAACTCCGAAGGCAATGGTCTCGCCGGTTACATCAACCAAGTCATCAAGACCGGAACGTTTCCGGGATACGCGACGGCTTCAGGCGGCATCGGGTGGCCGGCATTCTACCATCAAGCGGCGATCGAAGCGGGCGGCGCGACGCCTGACCGCAACTTCTCGTACTACGTCGGCATCTCGGGAGCAAATCAGTCCTACAACTACATCAACAACCAGAACGGCGCCGGTTACGCCCAGTGGTTCGGTCCGGCGATCGGCTTCATTCCGACGCCGGGCGGAGCCTTTGCGTCGCTGTGCATTCTGGGGAGCCTCGCCTGTTTCGGATCGTCGCAGCTAGCGCAGGGGCCGATTCAGTACTCGGCCTTCTCGACCATCTTCGACCGCAATGCGGTCGTGAACTTTCACATTGCAATCCCGCACCGTTTTGACGCGGGGCGTGACGACATCCAGATACTCTACGACAACGAGTCGCTGACCAATCAACTCTATGAGTCGGCCGACGACTTTGCGTCTGCCCAATGCACGGGTGCTCACGGCGTGAGTGGCCTCGCCTGCGCCACGTACCTCTATGGTCCGCAAGTCTACGGCAACGTCCCCAGCTGGGGCTGCCCGCAACACATCGGCGGAACGTTCAGCGGACCCGGGCTGAATTCGATCAAGAACTGCGTCGTCAACTATGGGTTCCCCAACGCGACCAATCCTGGAACGTACACCGACCCGAATACGGTCGACCCGAGCGACCGCGACCACACCTATAACCAAACGGTCATTGGGAAGCTGCAGTATACCAAGACGTTCGGTTCTACTGCGTTCGCGCGTCTCTATGGCTACACGTTCTACAGCACGTGGAACCTGGCGGGGCTCTACGGCTACCTCAACTGCGACTTCGTCTGCACGGTGGCTCCGGACTACGAGCTCAACACGCACACGCGCGGCTTGAGCGGCGAGTTCGAGGATCAGATCGACCCCCAGAACCTCGTGACGTTCCAGGGCAACTACACGACCGCGACGATTACGCGTATGAACAACCACTTCTTTGACGTCCCGACCGAACCGGCGGCCGTAATC
>JASHPI010000039.1 GCA_030038215.1 Vulcanimicrobiota bacterium
CGGTAATGAATTTCGTTCATGAGGTACGACCGCTTTCGGAGAGTAGCGATTGGTTAAAATCCAGCTCAGGCAGCGCCAGAGCGAAGAGAGTCGCTCGTTCGCGAGCCGATAGCATAAGAATTGCGGCAAGACGATCCAAGAGAAAGATCGATACGCGACACGGCCTTTCGGATTCGAGCATGCCGTACCAATGGCGGCTCACCCCGATGCATTCCGCGAGCTCTTCCTGCGTCACAGGCCTGCCGCGGCGCCACGGCGGACGCGTATACGGGCCCAAGGCGCTTTCTTTTGGATCAATTCTTACACGGAAGTGCTTCAGAAGCGGCTTTAGCCGTGAGGACGGCAGCCGGCGCGCGCGGGGAGATTCGCAATCGATCGACATATCGCTTTGCATGATAGCCGGTAAAATCGCTCACTGCCAGCCCAGAAGTTATCCCCTCAACTGCCACTGTAGTGGTTAGCCAGGCTCGCACCGAGTACGCTGTCGCTAATGGGCACGTTCCTGGCCGAGGCTACCGTCGAGTTTAGTCCGGACCACCATCTTATTGGGCCGACACCGGATGAGATTATGCTCCACTATATCGTCGCGTCAGGAAGGTTTTACGGCCCGCGCATGGAGCTTGCCGCGATTGCAAACGGTGGGGAGGAATGGGATACCGTCCGCGGCGACGGTGTAATTACGTTCGAGTCAAAACAGGTGCTTCAGAGCCCTGCAGGCGATCTCGTTTGCGCGACCGTCGCTGGATTATATGATGTTGGCGACGATGGTTACGTCGATGCGTTAGACGACCTCCTAATGTCGAAGGTGCGGGCAGAGTTCGTCGTTCGGTTTTACACCGCTGCGAGCGAGTACCGCTGGCTCAACCGGGCGCTCTTCGTCGGCCACGGTCAGCGCGATTTTTCACTCCATACCTTTGGTTTGCAGATATTCGCGATGTATAGATAACGCTTAAGCGCGTGAAGCGAGGGCCAGGTACGCGATTTCGGCGACCAGAGAGAGAAACTCACCGTCACGCTCCGAAAAGGGCTCGCTGTTGGCCTGGAAATAGCCGATCGCGCCGTCCAGGGAACTTGCATGCAAGCCTTTACTGATGAACCGCCCGGCGCCGAGTTCGCGAGCCCTCGGCGCGAAGATGGCGTGCTGTCTCTCGGCGACGTTTGCCACGGCGCAGAGTTCTCCCTCGACGAGGACTTCCTTTGAGTCGTGCACCGACGCGAAATCAAACCTTGCATTCGGTACCGGCTGGAAGTGAGGCGCCGTGCGTTGACTTAAGAACAGAAAGTTACGAGCGGTCAGATCTGCTGAGATAAAATATGCGTCTTCCACAGGATGCTCGAGATCGAACAGCAGATCCGTCGTTAGGTCGGCCAGCTCCAGGACGCTCGAGACCGCGCGCGAGCGACGAGCGAATCGCGTGAGCTCAAAATACTCCCGCCCGATCGCGCCCACCGAGTCGGGCGTGGCACGAAGAAACGCCGGTAGCTCGTCGATCGCCAAAGAGAAAAGTTGCAGCTTATCCTCGTCGCTTAACCGAAGGACGGTTGCCAATCGGTCCACTAGCCGGGGCGAGACGCGGATGTCTCGCGCAGTTTCGAGGCGCGTATACCACGCCAAGCTGATCCCGGCGAGTTCGGCAACCTCTTCCCGCCGCAACCCCGGAACGCGACGCCGCCCGTTTGATGCCAATCCGACCTCGTCGGGGGTTAAGCGGGCTCGGCATTCCTTGAGAAAATGACGAAGCGCGGCCCTTCGACTCTTGCTATCCACGGCGTAGCCTCCGTTTGGAGAAACCCCTGTCCCGGCTTGCCGGCTGGGCATCCGAGGCTTTACAGGTTACTCCTAAAATGCTAACCTGTCAATACGATGTTCAGAGGTTACGCAGAATCACAAACGCTTTTGCTCTCGCACGGTAGTCGGACCTTGGAGGCCCTTTGCTAACCTCTGAGAGGTCGTCTCAGAAGTTAGCGATCGCGACGGATGAGCGGCCAGAGCCCTTTTTCGTCGCGGGATCGGTCGGCCTAGATTTTTTGAACTCGATCGCGTCGCTCGCGGACACGCCGGTGGAGTGGCTGGCGTCAGGCGACGACCTCCTGGGTTGGCTCCGGTCTGCGCAGCTTCTCTCGGACGAGACCGCGCGTGCGCTGCGGAAAAGGGCTCTGCCGGGCGAGATCGATGCGGTGGCGGTGCGAGCGCGGGCACTGCGGGAGTGGTTTCGAACATTCGTTCACGCGCACCGAGGTAAGCCGCTCGGACCAAAGGCGCTCGACGAGCTGGAACCGCTCAATCAGCTGCTCGCGCGAAGCCAGGCGTTCCAACAGATCGTAACGCGCGCCGGAGAGAAGGAAGCTCACTCGTCGCTGCGCCTGGAGCGGCTGCGGCGCTGGCCTTCGCCCGACGCGCTGCTCCTGCCGATCGCCGAAGCGTTGGCAGGGGTCGTCTGCGACGAGGATTTCACCAATATCAAGGCGTGCGAAGGTGCAACGTGTTCCCTGGTATATGTCGACCGCACCCCGACGCTCGGCCGACGATGGTGCAGCATGGCAGTTTGCGGTAATCGATCCAAACAAGCGGCGCATCGTGCCAGAGCGATTGGCAGACGAGCCTCGTCGTGATTGAAAGCATCACCAAGGAGCGACTGGCGAATTTTTCAGACGGCGTATTCGCTGTAATCATTACCATTATGGTCTTACAGCTCAAGTTGCCGTCTCATCCAACTTTTGATGCACTTCTTCAGGAGTGGCCGACCGCACTCAGCTACGTGGTGAGCTATTTACTGATTGTCATCATGTGGATCAATCATCATTTCTTATGGAGCTTCGCGAAGCATTCATCGCCCAAGCTCATTCTGTGGAACTTCCTGCACATGCTCTCGGCATCGGTCGTGCCATTTGCCACCGCCTGGGTAGCGGACACCCGAATGGCGGCGGTTCCCGTGTTCGTGTACGCGGCCGTCATCATTTTGGTCAATCTGTCCTACCATGGATTCGCCTACGAAGTCGTGCCTCGCGAGCGGGTCGGGGAGACGAACACGGAGACTCGCCGGCGAGCGCTCGCACGGTCTGCGCTTACGCTGGGCTTGTTCGCGACGGCGATGTTTCTATCGCTCAAATTTCCGCTCGCTGCATTCGCGTTGGTCACGTGCGTCCTGATCACGTATGCGCGTCCCGAAGTTCCCTTGTCTCGAGAACAACGGTAGTCAGAGGTTCGCAGCGCGCAGCTCAGCGTTCACGGCGGCGAAGTCCTTTCGAAATGACCGGTTGCGCATCATGGCGTAGGCGGCAAGAGTGCCGGCCGTCCAGCCGGCCGCGACGTCGCTCGGATAGTGGACGCCTAAAATAATTCGGTTTTCTGCGAAGATGCGAGCCTGCGCGAAAATGGCGTCGCGCTTCGAAGGGATTAACTGCGAAAGGACGATCGCCGTTGCGGCTGCGAATGCGGCGTGGCCGCTGGGATACGAGCCGCGCGCCTTGCGCATGCCGTTTGGACGAGGCCGATCCCAATATGCTTTGGCTCGATCGATGAGCTGCTCAACATCCGACCGAACACGCGAAAAGAAACGGGTCGTCAGTGGCAGCTTCGCTGCCTCAAATTGGGGCCCGATCGACTGCGAAAAGAAGAACACGCTGCGCATTGAGTCTGCCTCGGCCTCAGAGAGCTGGGCCGGACTACGGGCCGCAACTGCAGCAGCGACTTGCTGCTCATCGGTGCGTTCTTGGGCGGAGGAAGCATCAGGGGGTGGCGGCAGAAGCGTCGTCAGGTCAATTTGCTGAGGATCCAGATAGTAAAAAGGCGGACTGGCGCCCGCGCCGGTTGATAGCAGCAGCGCACATAAAACGGCCAGAGCTGCTCTGCGTGACAGGCTGCTCATTATGGCACATATTATCACGCGCCTCGAATCTTTGTCTGCAAACATAAACTCGGCAGACTACAAGTTCGGGCTCATGGTATCCTCGGCGCCGAAGTTCTCTTTTTTCTTGGATTTTCCGGAGGCATGAAATGATCAGCAAGTCCTCGTGGCCCCTGCGCCTTGTGGCCGTTGCCATAATAGCTGCTTTAGGCGCGGTCGTAACGCGCACCACGTCTCTTCACATTGCGTCCGCCCAGTCTCAGTATCTGCCGCAGTCCCATCTGGTGCTGCTCAGCGCGCGCGACGTCAACGTCGCAGCGAGCACCGCGGTTATTCCCATTCATCGCGGGGTTGCGCACGGGGAAACGGTCTGGTACATCATTACGGATGCTTCCGACTTCGGCATCGCACGCGATCTCAACGTGCTATATGCACCCAAGCTCGCAAATATGGCCATCAACTGCCCTGAATGCGTCCAGACGGCGACCTTGGGTAAGCCAACCGGCAAGTTTAACAACGACGCCGTTCTGCACTTCCAAGACGCACCGAATTTCGCCCCGACGCGCGTATATGTTCCTTCAGCCACCGGATTTCCGCCCTTGAAGGCGTCGCCCGGTGCAGTGGGCGGACCGCGCTACTCGCCCTTCGTGCGCATCGCAGGATCCGACGTCATATATAACATGCCGATTGTCGCGACCGGTAACGGGCCATTCGACGTGATTCATCATACGAACACTCACGACCGCGTTCTTGCGATCGACACCAGAGAAGATGAAGACGGACCCGAGGTGACGATGCTGCTGGCGCATGGCTTCGATTCGGGCCAGCCGATCGTCTATCTGAGCACTGAAGCTTCGGATCCCGGGGCCGCGACCGTTGAACGCGCCACTTATGTACCCTTGCTGAACCACGCGTCATTCGCCAACGGTGACGATAATCTGGGCTCGGCGCGCGAACGCATCTTCGTTTTCGTCAACGGTCCTACATCGCCGGATACCGGGCAAGGTTTGATGTACCTTGGCCTACACGGTAATCTCGGTGAAAATGCGACGCTAGCGAATTCGTCGACGCTCGGTTCGCCGCTAAACGTCCAAGGGGATTTCCCTTCACTCGCCGATCCACGCCACGCAAACGCCTATAGCCCGCTGTGGGACGTTCAGCTCGGCGTTTGGACGGCCTCGGCTGTCAAGAGTGGAAAGAACGTGCGTCAGACCGATGAGAATCAAATTCTCAATCTCGTTGGCGAAGGGTACCTGACGGGACCAGGCGGTGCACCATTTGGATCGGTCTTTGTCGTGAACTGTCCGCCCGTGGCGTACGTGAATCAACGGCCCGATAAAGATCTCGCGAGCAACGTCTTCAACCGATGAGACGCAAACGAGGCGCCCTTCTTGCCGGCCTCCTTCTTTGGTTATCCGCAGGAGCTGCGGTTGCCGATACCCTGCCGCCCGTGCGAGTAGTCATTCACGATCATGCCTTCGTGCCGCGCGTCGTAGATGTTAAGACGGGTCAGGAGATTATTTGGCTTAATACAGATCAAGATCCGCACACGGTTACGAGCGGGACTCACGATACCGGCGACGGGCGCTGGCCGAGCTCCCCTCTCATCGCAGACGGACAAACGTTCAAGCTCCGTCTGAATCGACCCGGGACGTACCCGTATTTCTGCAAGCCACATCAATTTGAAGCCTCAATGCACGGCACGATCGTCGTGTCACCCTGAGTGGATGACTTCGGTCTATCAGCCCCGCGCTATTTTGCGAGCTTGAAAATGGCCACCGTGTCGCCGTACGGATAACCCAGCTGGAAGTTACCTCCAGCGGCGACGGCGACGTACTGCGTTCCGCCAACCTCGTAGGTGATCGGCGGCGCGTTCACGCCGGCGCCAAGATTGAACCGCCAGAGCTGCTGCCCAGTCGTCGCGTTGAACGCATCAAACCACCCGTTACCTTCGCCCGTGAAGACGAGATTGCCGGCCGTCGCGAGCGCGCCGCCGATCAACGGCTGTGGCGCCATATATTGCCACGCGATCTTTCCTGTGTCGACGTTCAGGGCGACGAACGGTCCGTTCTGAACGCCGTTCGGCTCGACGTTCGTGAAGGCGCTGCCCAAGCGGATCTGCCCCGCGGATTGCGTAGGCGGCTGCGTCGTGAAACGCATCAGCTGATTCATCGCAAGGATGTAGAGTAGATGCGTTTGCGGGGAGTACGCGGGCGGCGACCACTCGGAGCCGCCGTTCGCTCCGGGAAGCATGTCGACGCCCGCTTTCGTGGGCGTCGTGAACATGTTCGGGGACATCATAACGTAAGGGTCGGATTTGCGGATAAGCGCTCCGGTTGCCCGGTCAAGGATGAAGACCCAGCCGACCTTGCCCGCCTCGCCGGCAGCCGGCACCGTTTTGCCGTTCTCGCTGACATCGAAGAGCACGACCGGGCTCACCGCGTCGTAGTCCCAAACGTCGTGCTTGACTTCTTGGTAATACCACTTCAAGGTGCCGGTGTCGGCGTCGAGCGCGACGATCGAGTCGGTGTAGAGATTATCACCTACGCGGCTGGTGCCGTAGAGATCGGGATTCGGATTCCCGGTGCTGAAGATGACCAGCCCGAGCTTCGGGTCGATGGCGGGCGTGGTCCACGCCATGCCGCCGCCTTCTTTCCATGAGTCGCCGGCGAAAGACTTGGGGTCGGTCGAGTCCCACCGCCACTTCTGCGCGCCGATATTGGCGTCGAAGGCCTCGACGAATCCCCGGATCGCCCATTCGCCGCCGGCGCTGCCGACGATGATTTCGTTCTTATATATCTGCGGGGCCATCGTTTCCGAGTAACCCAAACGCGGATCGGCGATCGCTTTACTCCACAGGACGTTGCCGTTTGTCGCGTCCAGCGCGATCAGATGATCGTCGAGCGTTACGACATAGACCTTGCCGTACCCGACGGCGACGCCGCGATTAACGGGACCGCAGCAGATTTGAAACAAGCCGAGATTGTCGGTGGTCTCCCATAGGCGCTCGCCGGTTGCGGCGTTGAGCGCGCTGATCATCATCTTGCTGTTGACCACCGGCGTCGTAAGATACATCACGCCGTTTACGACGACCGGCGTGGTCTCGAAACTCGCAGTCATTCCCGTCTGCAGCAGAGCAACCGGCGTTAGTGACGCAACATTGCCTGCATTGATCTGCGTTAGCGGCGAGTAGCGCTGATTGTCGTACGTGCGACCGTCGAGCAGCCAATTCGCGCCGTCGGGCGAACCGGCAAGCATCATGTCGTCGGTGACGTTCACGTCGGCGCCTGCAGGCAGCGGCTCAAACTGCGCGGTAGCCGGAGGCGCGACGCGCACGATTTCATTGGTATTCGGAGCCGGAACTCCGCTGTGCACGACCGCGAGCGTGTCAATCCTCGCCCGCCCGACGTTTAACGGGGCGTTGCCGGCGGGGAACCCGTTTTGGCTCAGGATGAACGCGGTGACCGCGAGGTAATCGCTCGAGCTCAGACTCCCCGGATTGTCCGCGGGCATCTGCTTCGCGATGAAGTCGTACAGGCCGTACGCCGTCTTACTGCCTGTCAGGTAGGCCTGAAAGTCCGCGCCGGCGAGCGCGGGTCCAGCCTGTCCCGAGAGGTTCGCCCCGTGACACGTAGCGCAGTGCGCCGCATAGACGATCTGCCCACGCGTCGCTTGCGAAGCGGTGAAATAGCGGGTGCTCGCGGCATGCGCCGCTGCAGTGGACGCTGCGGCGATAGCCACGGCGACGAGAGCGATGCTTCCCCGGCGAAACCATTCGACCCAAGCTGGAACGGGCATCGTGAAACCCTCCCTGCAAGACGCTCTGGATGGCCGCTTCGAGCGGAGGCGAGAAGCTCCTTGACGCGTAGGTGCGGCGGCGCCTATCGCTGCGGCACCGAGCTCGCAGCGCCCTTAGATCGGATTGGGTATTGCGTGGGCAACGTCAGGCTAATCTCTTTCGTCGTTCCGGGACATTCGGGATGTCCCCAGCCGCTCGCGCTCTTGCCGGTCTTCGGATCGATATCGTATACGATGTTGTCGTCGTTCGGTTTTCCGGGAATGACGACCGGATCGACGCCGCTGGGCACGTAGTCGAGTTCGAGCAGGTGACGCAGCTTCCAAGCTATGTTGTGGTCGGCGCACGAGTAGTCGCCTGAGACGCCGAGGCCGCCGACGATCGTCCCGTCGGCGGCATAGAGCGCGACTCCACCGCCGAAAACGTTGATACCGCCGGGCGGTCGACCGGTCAGATAATCTCGCGGCGTACCGTATTCCTTCGGGTCACCGCCGTACACCGTTTCGGTGTTGATCGGATTCGTCTCCTCAAGCCCAAACAGCGTTCCACCGGGCTGTACCGCCGAGTACAGGTTCGCCGTCGAAAGCGCGAGCGTCTTAAGACTCAACGCATTCGCAGCATTGGCCTTCTGTGCGGAGATCACGCGGCTCCCAGGCCACTGATCTCCCAGACGGTCGCCCGTGTACGCGATGGCCACGGCAACGCCGTTGCGATCGACGACCGTCCCCCACATGTGGAAGCCGAGGCCCCCGTTATTGGATTGTTGCGCCTCCTTTAGCGCCGCTCTTAATCGCTCCCACGTTGGAAGTGCATCGCTCGCCACAAAACAGCTCCTCTCGCGTCACAATTCTCGACTGCGGTTAGCGCTCTCCGTCAACCTTCTGTACCCTGAGGGCGGCGCGCGAAACAACCGGACCCGGAGCCGGTGAGATGGCGGCAGAGCCTGTCCCGCGGCGGGTGTCCAGTTCGCGGGGCGGAATACGGGCGGAATGTCTCAACAATCCGTTCGTGACGTAACATTTCAACTGCTGCGCGAGCTCGGCATCACAACCGTCTTTGGCAACTTGGGTTCAACCGAAGAGACCTTCCTGACGAACTTCCCGCACGACTTTCGTTACGTGTTGGCTCCTCAAGAAGCGTCCGTAGTAGGTATCGCCGACGGTTTTGCGCAGGTGTCTCGACGGCCGGCGCTGGTGAATCTGCACACGACCGCGACCGGCAATGGGTTGGGGAATCTAGCTACGGCGTTCCAAGGTAAGGCGCCGCTCATTGTGACCGCGGGTCAGCAGACACGCGAGATGCTCCTTTTGGAACCGATGCTAACCGATGTCGAACCCACCGCCCTATTGCGTCCTTGGGTCAAGTGGGCGTACGAGCCCGTGCGGGCAAAGGATGTTCCGGCTGCGTTTATGCGCGCCGTGGCGACCGCAGTGCAGCCGCCGGCAGGTCCGGTTTTTCTGTCGTTGCCGCTGGGTGATTGGGACGAACCCTGCGACGCTGGGGCAGTGGTGAGGACCGTAAGCCGGCGGGTCGCTCCCGACCCGACGCGTTTGTCTGAGTTTGCCGAGGCGCTGCGCGAAGCAAAGTCGCCCGTTTTGATTTACGGGGCCGACATCGCGCGAGGCAGCGGCTGGCCCCAGGCCGTGGCGCTTGCCGAGACGCTCGGTGCGACCGTGTGGGCCGCGCCATCTTCAGAACAGGCTCCCTTTCCGGAAGACCATCCCCTGTATGCCGGTGGCTTGCCATTCGCGATGGGGCCGTTAAGTCAAAAACTGGACGGCCATGATGTGGCGGTGGTCGTCGGCGCGCCCGTCTTCCGCTATTATCCTTACGCGCCCGGCCCATACTTGCCGCGTGGACTTCGGCTACTGCATATTTCCGACGATCCGGCCGAGACGGCGCGAGCCCCGGTCGGCGACAGCTTGATCGCAGATGCGGTCTTGTCTCTCGAAGCGCTTCGCGAGCTGCTCCGCGATTGCACGCCGAAGCTCAAGAGGGCGCGCGAGACGGTAGCACATCGTATGGCGGCCTACCCACCCGGCGTACCCGAAGCCTCGGATGGACGCATGAGATCTGCAGAACTATTCCGCACGCTCAACGAGGTCCGGCCGGCCAACGCCATCGTTATCGAAGAAAGCCCGTCGAATCTTCCCGATCTTCACACCGAATGGCCGATCACGCAACCCGATGGGTTCTATACCTCTGCCAGCGGAGTTCTCGGTTGGGGTCTCCCGGCATCCGTCGGTATTGCACTCGCGGAGCGCGACTCCGGGCGCAACCGTCCGGTGACCGCCGTTATCGGCGAAGGCTCCTTTCAGTATGCGGTTCAGTCGCTATGGACCGCTGCGCAGTTGAATCTTCCCTTGCTCGTTGTGGTGCCTCGTAATGACGAGTACTGCATCCTCAAGTCGTTTGCCAAGTTCGAGCACGCGTCGGGAGTGCCGGCTCTCGACATCCCGGGATACGACATCGTTTCCATTGCAAAGGGCTACGGGTGCGACGCGGTGCGCTTGAACGATGTTGGAGCGATCAAGAAAGCGGCGGTCGAAGCCTGGAACAAGTCGAAGCCCACCGTGCTGGACGTACCGATTTGCCGGCAAGTACCTCCACTGTTTTAACGAGCAAAGCACGCGTTCCGCTAGACGCGTAGTCCGATGAATCGCAGTGCGGCGCTTGCATTAGTCTGCACGGCACAGTTCGTTTTGCAACTGGACTTCAGCGTCGTGAACGTCGCTCTTCCGGCGATGCTCAAATCGCTGGAGATCCCACCCGCCCAGCTGCAGTGGGTCGTCACGGGCTACGCACTAACCTTCGGCTCGTTACTGCTCGTAGGTGGAAGTGCCACAACTCTTGTCGGTCAGCGCCGGCTGTTTTTCCTAGGCCTCACGCTCTTCGGCGTCGCTTCGATTGCGTGCGGACTCGCACAGTCTGCCTTGGCGTTGATCGTTGCCCGTTTGACTCAAGGCGTGGCGGGCGCGGTGATCGCGCCATCAGCGCTTGCGTTGCTGACGACGACAAACGCCGAAGGACCGCAGCGCGATCGGGCGCTTGGCATTTGGCAAGCGATGACTGCAGCGGGGGCTCTAAGCGGCGTCATCGCGGGTGGCCTCCTGACACAGTATCTGGGCTGGCGCTCGATTTTTCTGGTCAACCCGCCCTTGATCGCCGTCATGCTCCTGTGCGTGCCTCGTCTGCTTCCAGCCGATCAGCCCGCTACGGGCGCTCGGCTCGACATCCGCGGCGCGGCGTTGCTCACCGGCGCTCTCGCCGCGCTGATCCTCGGGTTGAGTAACGGCGCGGAGTACGGCTTTAGCGCTGCGCTCACGATCGCGGCCGTTGCGGCTGCGGCGTTGTTCGGCGTGGGCTTCGTCGGCGCCGAGCGGAGCATCGCGGACCCGATGATCCCTCGCCAAATCCTCGCGACGCCGACGCGGCGGGCGTCGGTCGGCGCGATGGTGCTCGTGGGTGCGATCATCAGCGCCTACGTCTACTTCGTCTCGCTCTACCTGCAGCGTGTCCTGGGGTTCGGTCCCGGCCTCACCGGTCTGGCACTGATCCCATCGACCCTAACGGTTGTGGCGACGTCGACGCTGGGCTTGCGATTGTTGCTTGCCCGACTTGGACTGAAAACGACGCTCATCGCGGGTTTGGTCGCGATGGCCGCGGGTCAATTCGTGCTTACGCTCGTCTCGCGCGGAGCCGGCTATGTCGAAGTCGTGCTTCCCGGCCTGGTCATCACGGCATTCGGCATGGGGCTCGCGCTGCCGACCCTGTCGATCGTGCTGACCAGTGGCGTCGACCGCCAAGATGAAGGGCTTGCCGGTGCGCTCTTCGTCACCAGCCAGCAGGTTGGCGCGGCGGTCGGCCTGGCGTCCCTTGCCACGATCGCGGCCCTGCGCAGCGCGCAGGCACACGGCTCGCTCGAGGCGGGCTACGGTCTTTCGTTTTCGATCGCTGGGGGCTTCGCAATCGTGGCCGTCCTGCTCGCCGCGGCCAAGATCCGAGGCGCGACCAGCATACTGACCCGGCCTGGATAAAAAGGCCCTGGGCTGTTCCGCTCCCCAGGGCCCCTGTCGGCAGTGAAAGGTGAAAACACGCCGGCTGTTACGTTATCGGCCAAACCAAGCGGGCGTTTAGCGCCGGTGGCGGCCGGGGGCGGGTCCCCCCAATTATAAGCGCCTTGCTATCCGCTAGGTCGCCCGCTGCCGATACTATGAGTATGACGCAGGCTAGAGGCCTGGCCTTAGATTTTATTTTCGCGCTCGGCTCGGTCGAGTTCATCGCGGCGTACGTTCAGACCGGCACCTGGCTCCTGATTGCCGCGTGCGCGCTTTGGCTTGTCGGTTTCGGCATGATGTCGCTGGGGGGTCGCTGATCGGTCTTCGCGCGAACGAGAGGATCCATGGCTAAGGTCACCATCGACAAGGATGTCCTAAACATCGACCTTTCGCTCTTGGACTCGGTCCTCGCGTTCCATGGCTCGTTCCACATTCCGTTATCGCATGTAACGAATGCCTACGTGAGCGATCTCGAGGACCTCGAGCTTCAGTACGATCTCAAGGGCACCAACTGGGGGCTCTGGAAATCCGTCGGAGTCTTCGCAAATCCCGAAGGTCTCATCTTCGTCGACGTCGGGCAAGGGGATTGCCTCGTGGTCGAAACTCGCGGCGAGCGCTTTCCTCGAATCGCGGTGCAACTCTCAGAGGGCGATCCTAACGCGCTTGCGCATGAAATCATGCGCGCTATCCCCGACAGCGGACCCGTCGATTGAAGCCAGGGGCAGGCGGGGATTTGAAGAAGGCTGCCGAGCTACTTTACGGGGAGACGATAGATGACTTCCACACAAGTCGAACTGGACAATATCGACCGCGTTCGCAAGGGATTCGAGGCATTTGCTGCTTCGGATATCGCGACCCTGAGCGAACTCTTTGACGCTAACGCCGTATGGCGCGCCGAACCCACGGGAGTACTCGCGGGAGATTATGAAGGTCGTGACGCGATCTTCGCGATGTTTGTGCAAACGGCCCAAGAAACGGCCGGAACGTTCCGCGCCGTGCCAACAGCGATTGCGGCATCCAACGACAAGGTCTTCGTTCAGGTCAACGCGACCGGCGAGCGTCACGGTAGCACGTTGAATGCGGGAGAAGTATTAGTTTTTACGCTCGTCGACGGACGGGTACGCGAAGTCCGCCTCTATCAGGAAAATCCGTCCCAAAACGCGGAGTTCTGGAGCGCCTAGATCGCGCCCTCGGAGGTCAACCAACGGCGCGTCGCGGCGATCGCGGCATTCAGCAGTTCGAGTTTGGCGCCGGACGTGCCGACGTGGCCGCCTGGCAGTTGGATCGTTTGTTTGGGTTGGGGCGCGAGTTCTTCGAGACGTTCGCTGGCCGCATGGGGAATCGTCGTATCGTCCGCGCTCGAGATGAGCAAGAAGCGCCCCGTCAAGTGCGACACGTGGAGCGCCGGGTCCATCGGACGAAACAGTGACTCCGCCACAAGCGCAGCGAAGCTGCGCAACCATTGAGGCTGAATCTGCTGGTCACCCGCGACGACCGCCGAGATCGGCGCGCCGCCGTCTGCAAGTACGGTCCACCGCACATCCGTACCGTGTGACTGCATCATTTGCTCGGCAGCAGGTGCGGCGATTGCTCCCAGGGAGAAGCCAATGAGCGTAACGCGGCTGGGGTCGGCCCAGGGCTGCGCAAGCGTCCAACGCGACACGGCGGACATTCGTCCGGGGATGGCGAGCGCATTCTCGCGCATCGATACGATCTCGTGCAGCCCTAGCCTTCGAGGCAGTTGCGGCCAATCGTAACCGACGATTGCCGCTGCTCCGGGGTTCGGGATAAGGCCGACGCTGTGCTGTCCGCTTCCGAGCGCGCCCAACACGAAGACGACCGGCAGTTTGCGATCCGTCCGGGTTGCGGGAAGGCTCATCGCAAAACCGATCTTTCCGAGTCGAGGATCGGCGAGCGTGACGTGTTGAATGTTCCGGCCGGCCTCCTGCTGCGTCGGCGCGATGCTCGTAATCGTTGCAGGTGCCGCTTTTGGAAGCTCTGCGAGCGCGTACCCTTGCAACCGCAGGGTGATCAAGCAACTGAATGCCAGCAGCTTGGGGACGGACGATACTTTCACGCATAGTAAACGCGGGCGCTTCGCTTCACGTTGCTCGGAGCCGCTATTGCGGCGAAGCCTTAATCAGCTTCATCTCGACGGTATAGCGGTTGACGGTCAGCTGCGGAACGAACGTGAACTCCTCGTCGACGAGTGCCGGCACCTTCAAATGAGGATCGAAGAGGATATTCGCCTTTCGATTGACGGCGATGTAGCGCCCACCCTGTTGTTTCATCGAGCCGGTGGAGTGGATCAGGATAAGCGGGCCGCCGCCGGGAGTTCCCTTGCCGGTTAGCGTGTACGCACAGTTCCACGTGTAGACTTGCCCTGCGAATCCGGTTGCCGCGCTGGGAGAGAACGTCGCCTTCACGCTGTACTTCTGCTGCCACGTCGCAGTCGGCCCCGCCGACAACGGACTGAAATACTCTTGCCCGAGCAGCGGCACGATGGCGATTTGAATCGGCGAGATCGCATACGGAGCGTGCGGACAGGTGACGCCGCCGTCGAGATATACTTCGCACGTGTAGCTCTGTCGGGGTTTGACGGTATTCCACCAGTTATCGGTCGCGGTGACGGTCATGCCGCCGTCTTTCGCGAGGCCAACGAGGTCAATCGTGGTCGTGCCGGTGCCCGTTCCTGACTTCGCAGCTTTCGTGTTGTAACCAAATTGATAGACGAGATGAGTTACCGAGCGCAACCCCGCGGCGGCCGGCGATTGCGCCGGGAGCGCGGGAGAGCCGGCCAATATCGCGGCCGTAATAATAGCGACTGGCAACAGTTTATTCATGGTGAACTCCTTTGGCGCCGAGAGAGCACGAGCTATCTTGTCGCGTTGGCGACCCACCCATACGAGCCCCTGCCAGGTGCCACCGCCGGCGCTGCAGGAGGGCTCTCGCGCAAGAAGGAAGGGCGCCTCCTCGCTTTGCTTCACAACATCTTCAAATAGCAGGAGAAAACGCGTGAAACTTCTCGGTCGCTTCATCGCCACGGCGCTGATGGTCGTTGGGATCGCCGCATCGATCTCAGCCGCGCAAGCGGCTACCACGCCGATCCTCGTTAAGAGCTGTGTGGTTGTCAAACCGAAGCCCTTCAGCCACATGGCCAACGGCACCGCTATTACGTACGTCAATCTAGGCCACCGGACAGCTTCGGCCGTGACCTTCGCGGTCGGTTACCGCAATGCGGCCAACCATTATTTGCGCCGGGTGACCGACGTCGGATCGTTCGCGCCGGGAGCGACGATCGAACACACCCTCAGCCTGTATAACGACGTGACGTACGCAGGCGCTGCCACCTCGCTCTGCGTCCCCGTCGAGGTCAAATATGCCGGCGGGACGGTCTGGATGGCGCCGTCGAGGCCGGGAAGCCCCTAAAAAGTCTACCGCGGTCAACGGAATTGACCGCCTCTAGGATCAGATAGTAGCCCGTCGAAACAGCGAGACGTGCGTGTCGGATTTCGAACGACCGTCTCGCTGCTACTTTGCGCCGCGGCTGCCGCGGCGGCGATGGCGCACGAGGCGATCGACATCGTCGGCGACTACGCCTTAGCGCACGACACGTACGATAATCTCCCGCACTCCTCGCGCGAACTCGTCAGCGGGGTAGCGTTGCTCCTCGCGGTACTGCTCGCGGGGCGCGGGCTGCGTTTCTGTTGTGCGATCGCCGCGGCGAATCGCGCTCGCGTTGCGCAACTGCGGCCCTCGCGAAGCTGGAGCGCCGGTTTTATCATGGGCGTGATCGCCCTGACGGCTACCCTCGTTCCATCGATGGAATGGCTCGACGGCCGCCTCGGCGGCGTGCCGGTGAGAGAGCTCGACGACGCCTTCGGCGGATCGATCCTGTTGGGCGGCGGCACGACCGTCGTCTGCGCCGCCCTGGTCGCGTTCCTCGTCTACGGCTTCGCGCGCTGGCTGATTTCACATCGAGACTCGATCGCAACCATCATCGAGACCCTGTTGCGCCGCAGCGACGGCGTCGCGCGACCGTGCAGCCACGATCTGACGCGCTGCCTCTCGACGCCGCGCCGGCGGCGCACGCCTTACGCCTTGCGCTTGTGCAAGCGCGGACCTCCTGACCTCGATTTGCTGGCGCTTCCTTCTTAACTAGCAACTCGTTCTTCAGGAGTATTTCTCATGGGAAATCCCAGCGTCTGCGCGCGCGCGGCATGCGCGCTCGTCGCGCTTCTCGCCTTTTGGAGTCAACCGAACCCGGCGCGGGCGCAAAGCCCGGCGCTCGACGTCAGTGGAACGGTGACCGCGACCGACGGCACGCCGATCTACGGCGCGTTGATCGTTCTCTCTTCGCACGGCGTTAACCGTAGCGTCCGCAGCGATGCTCACGGCAGTTTCATTATTCGAGGGATCAACGGCGGTACGTATGCATTACACGCCGGCGCTCCTGGGTATCAGGCGATCTCGCAGCGCACCGTTACGATCGATGCGGCCAATACTCGGCTTTCGATCTCGCTTTCTCGGGCCACGACGAGCTCTTTAACGGTAATCGGCCACGTGAGCGCCTCAAGCGGCGAGACCGTCTCGACGGCATCAGCGCCGAGCGTCACGCTCGACGCTCAGAGCGCTGCCGCGGCCGGCGTGCCCAGCGTCGCGTCGATGGTCTGGCCCACCCTCTCTGTCACGCCGGTCATTCCTCTTGGCGGAGGCAGCAACGCGACCGTGAGCTTTGCCGTGCGCGGCCCGGATCCGACTGAAACCCTGGTCGATATCGACGGGCATCAGATGAACAACGGGAATACCGGCGACTTCGATCTCTCGCTGCTCGACCCGGCTGCACTTCAAGAAGTGCAAGTGCTCTACGGGATCGCACCTTCATCGCTTATCGGACCGAATCAAATCGGCGGAGGAATCAACATTGTAACGCTGGAGCCAACGGTCGACCCGCACGCGTTGCTACGCGTTTTCGGGGGCTCGTATGGCACCTTTGGCGAAACGATTCAAACGACCGGAACGGACGATCGCTTCGGATATGCGTTCTCCTTGCACGGCGCGACTTCTTTAGGATCCGTCAACCAGACGATCTTGGCTCCTCCGCCAGGCGTCGAACCGCCGACGAACGATGAGACGCCGCAAAGCGTTGGCAGCTATTCGTACGGCGATTCGCTTCTGACGAAACTCCGCTATCAGCTGGGCGGCGCGAACGGATACGGTTACGTTCAACTGACATTTCGCAATGAGAACGTAACCAAGGACAACTCTGCACTACTCAGCAACTACACGCCGCCGGGGTTCACCGGCAGCGTGGGAGACGACGCATTCCATGCGGGTAATTCCATATCCCCGCTCGACGTCGACGAAGCAGCCGGCGGGTATCAGAGTTTTGCAGGGACTTGGCTCGGCTCGCATCAGAGCAATCTTGGCTTCGACGCGCAGCTGCCGCTGGGCAACCAGCTGGTTGACGGCACGCCGGCAACCATCTTCCAATTCAGCCACATGACATCCCTATGGTCGCAATCCGTTTCCGGTCCGGGCGCGCAAACGCAGCAATATCTGTACAACCAGCGCGATCAGCTCGACGACGATTGGATCCAGCTCGACCATCATTTCAGCAACGGGCTGCTATCGTTCAAGTATGACGTCAACAACGAGAACCTAACGACCAACTACGTACAGGGCCAGGTGATTGCGGAGGCAGAACCGATCGGCAATCCATTCGGGCCGAACGGTCAAGCCTCGGTCGACCCACTCGTGTTGCCCGGCGTCGAAGCGCCGCCCGTGCAGACCCTGGGCCTCTCGCAGACCCAGCGCTATGCGGTCTTGCGCTATAACGGCGACCCGACGAGCCACATTCATTATTCCATCGCGGCGTACGACAGCTGGTTTAGCACCTTTGGGCACAGTTTCGACCCACGCGCTGGTTTCGTTTGGACGCCGACCGGCAACACGGCGGTACGCGCTTCGGTCGGAACGACATTCCAAACGCCGCAACTCTCCGAGTTGGTCGTGCCGCCTCCGGCGGATCGAGTCCCGGTCGGCGGTGTAATCTACATCGGCAATCCCGACCTTCAGCCCGACCGCGCGACCGACTTTGACCTTGGTATGGAACAGATCGTGGCAATAGCGCGCCATCCGCTCCACCTGGGCATGGACCTTTACCAGACGAACCTGCGCTCGCCGTCGAGCGAGCTCAACGTCATCCCCATTCCAAATTGCCAAACCGCACACAATCCCACGCCGTGCCCGATCGCGATGCCGGTCAATGCCAGCAACGGCGTCTATCGAGGAATCGACATCTACGCGGACCAGCAGCTCGCACGAGACCTGCACGTTCGCGCGGGCTGGGACGTCGATAGCTCCTTCCTGACCGTCATTCCGGTCTCGATCCAGGACGGAACGCTTGCCGCCGGAGAGCAGTCGCTCGGCCAACCTTTGCACAAGGCCTACATCGCGGTTGAGGAGGCTCCGGCTTTGGGGCTGCAATACGGCGCGGAGCTCAATTACGAAGGTTGGTATAACGAGCTCAACCGCTCGCCGTTCGCAACCGTCAATGCGCACATCGCCTACGTTCACGGAGGTTACGAGTACGGGCTTTACGGGACGAATCTGACCAACGTCTATGCCAATCCGTTTACGATCATCGGAGGCGGTATGATTTACGGCGGTACGCCGGGCCAGCCCGTCATTCCGACCGATGCGTACGTCCTGCAAGGCGCCGCCGTGAACTTTGTCGTGACCCGCGCAATCTAGAGGGGCGAGGACTGAAAGCGGCCAAGCGCTAGTGATGGAACATGCACTAGCGCATTTGGCCGCGACGGCGGCATGGTTCTTCGTCATCGTCTTCATCTTTGCGCTGATCGGCGTCTACGCAACGTGTCGCTGGATTATCGGCCTCTTCACGCGCGCCGAAACAGCGGTTGAAGGCGGTGTAGCCAATGTCGAGCGTAAGCTCTAGCGCCCGCTAGAAGAGTAGCGTTTGGAAGTCGGCGACGTGCTCGAAGCCGACGCGACGGTAGAGCGCGATCGCGTCGTGGTTGAAGTCGTTGACGTACAGCGAAAGGGTCGGCGAGACATCGAGCAGGTGATCGCAGATGGCAGCCAGCGACGCCGTCGCAAGCCCTTGACGGCGTAGCGGCGGCGGCGTCCAGATGCCCTGCAGCTGCACCGTGCGCCCGCACCAGGGCCCGAGGTTACAGAAGAAGCACAAGCGGTTACCCGCAACGCCGACCCACCATAGCTTGCGTTCGATCATCTCGCGGATGTTCGCCGAGAAGTCCGGAGAACGGCGCGGGTCATAGGCGAGCTCCTGTGCGACCATTTGGGCCGAGCTCTCGGCGACCGCGCTCCATTCGCCGATGCGAGCATTGCGCACGGTGACGCGCTTCTCGTACGGGTGGAGATGCACGCGGTCGATCGCCATGACCAGTTGCCGGTCGCGAACTAGGCGCGGCGGCGCGTGCCAACTACGAGCTAGCTTCCAAAACGCGAGCACCGTTTCACGCGGGCCAATGATCATGCGTTCGCCGCGATAACGCTTGGCATACTCGACGAATGACGGAATTGCCGGCTCGTCGGCAGCCAGCGCCAACTGCCGTCCAAAATACGCAACGCCGCGGATTGCTTTTTGATCGACTGCGAGGATGATTCTGTTGCGCGTTGCCGGCGTCGGATCGTGCAGAATGACGTGACTGATGAAGACGTTGAGGCACGGACTGGGTGCGAGGTATCCAAGCGCCGCGTTTTGTGTTTGCACCGAGAGCGGCTCGAGGCGCACGTTACTCGGAGCCGAAGGCGACGTCGATGAACGGTTTGCTCGTGGGTTCTTTGCTTCCACCGTCCGGTTCGACGGTCACTGCGACCTCGACCGTGTTTCGGGCGTCGGCGGGAAGGACGACGAGGGCCACCCCGCGCGCATCGGGTACGAACGTGGGCGCGGCCTGCATTTTGGACGAGCCTTTCGCGAGCGTCCAGGCTTCGTAGATCTTCCCGCGAGGCGGTGGCGGCAAATCGTGCAGCGCGAGGTAGATGCGGCTCCCGTGCGTGATGACTTCGCCGTCGTTGGTTTGATGATGTTTCGCGCGGCTATCGAAGACGTCGGAGAGCACGGCTCGTTCGTCGACGAGGCTGCGTGCCAGCGAGGTCGACCGCTCGGATAGATTTGCTGCCTCCGCTTGCGCCTGCTTGACCTGACCGATGAGCGCGATGTTCGCGATCGACGAGATCAACGCGATGACGAAACATGCCGCTGCGACGAGATATGCGGGCCATACCGTGCTCTGCTTCACGCACCTATCTTCCCCAGGGACCCTGTGAGGCGCCTAGTAGCCGCTACTGGTCCGTCACCGGTGACTAGGCTCCGCGGGCGAACGCGTCGTAACTCGCCACATGGACCCGCTCCAAGGGCTGCGCGCGAAGATTCCCGACTTTCCCGGCTACGGCGACGAGCTGGCCCGGCGTCACTCCGACGAGCTGGTTCGCTCGTATCTGGGCGAGGCGCTCGACCAGCTATCGACGCGCCTGGCGCCGCTCGAATCCGAGTGCCGCGAGCAGATCGACGCGTTACTCTTGCGCGTCGGGTTTGCCGACCAGCAGGCCTTCTCGCGCCACGGTTGCGGTCCCGACGAGGGGGACCGCGGCTCCGAATGTGACGCGGTGCTCGCCGACGACGCTGAGACCATCGAGCTCGCCGATCGCGCCGCTACGATCGATGCGGCGGCGCTGCCGGCCTATCTCGCCGCGGTCGAGAAACTGCTCGAACGCCGCGACGCGACGCTGCGGGCCGCGGCGGCCTCTTGACGCCGGGTCACTAACCGATTGACGCTGTTGCTGGCGGTTGCGGCGGCGACGCTGCATCTCGTGCCGCAGCCGGCGCGCATCCAAAACCTGCCGTGCCTTTCCCCGAACGCGCCGCCGCGTACCGTTTCGGCCGGCTTCGATCCGGCCGCGCGCGCTGAAATCGACGAGCGCTGGACGGCGTTGCACATCGGTGCCTTGCGTACGGTCCCTCCCGGAGAGGCTGCGATCGTGGTGCGTCGCGATCCATCGCTCGCGCCGCAAGCCTATCGGCTTACCGTCGCCGGGGGCCGGGCGCTGATTGAAAGCTCGGGCGAGTCGGGTGCATTTTACGGAGCGATGACGCTTGCGCAGCTGCCGGCCCGTTCGCGTAATGGCTGGGCGTTGCCGTGCGTTAGCATCGACGACCATCCGGCGCTGGAGTGGCGGATTCTCTCAGACGACGTTTCGCGCGGCCCGCTGCCGACGATGCAATACTTCGAGGAGCGCATTCGGACCATCGCCGCCTTCAAGATGAACGGCTACTCGCCGTACATGGAGCACGTCTTCGTCAGCCCCACCGATCCGCTGCCGGCGCCGCTCGATGGAATCACGCCGGCGCAACTGCACGCGTTGGCGCTCTACGCCGCGCGCTTCCACGTCGCGCTGATTCCCGAGCAGCAAACGTTTGCGCACATGCATAACACGCTGCGCATCGAACGCTACGCCGGCGCCGCCGAGCTGCCGCACGGCTTTCTCCTGGCGCCGAACGTGCCGCTTTCGTCAGAGTATCTCTCCCGCATCATCGCGCAGGAGCTGGATGCTGTGGGACGGCCGCCCTTCTTTCACGTCGGCTCCGACGAGACCGCAACGCTGGGGTTGGGGCAAACGCAGACATACGTCGCGCAGCAGGGGCGTTCGGCGGCTTACGCCGATCACATCGTCGCGATGAATCGACTGATTGCGCCGTCGGGCGCGCGAATCATGCTGTGGGACGACGGCATCGAAAAAGACCCGGGCATCCTGAAGCTGATTCCGCGCAGCGCGGTAGTCGTAAATTGGCATTACGGCGACGAACCGACGTTTCAACCGTTCATCCAAACGATCGCGCGCGGTGGCTTTCAACAGATGGTCGCGCCGGGCGCCCGGAACTGGAATGAGATATTTCCAAACGTCACGGCCGCGATCGAAAATGAGCGTCGTTTTATCAACGAGGGAAAGACCGATCGCGTGCTCGGACTGTTCCAAACGGTTTGGCACGACGACGGCGAAACGCTCTACGAAGCAACGTGGTATCCAGTGATTTATTCAGCTGCCGCAGCTTGGCAGTCCGGCGATCTCCAGGTCGGTCAATTCTTGAACGCCTTTCCGAGCGCATTTTTCGGTGTGGACGACTCGCGGTACTCGAGTCCCGCCATCGAGCTCTCGTACGCCCTCCGCACGTTCGAGTCAAACGGCGCGGCATATGGTCAGACAGACGCGCTCTTCTGGGCAGATCCGTTCGACTCGGCGGCCGCGGCGGTGGCCACGAGCTCGGATCTGCGCGAAGTGCGGCTCGGGAGCGAAGACGTAGAGCAAGACCTTTACTTCGCGCGTCCGCCTCTGCATGCGAACGCGGCCTTCGTGATGTTCCTGGCTGCCCGCCGCTACGATGCGTTGGCGCGCAAGTTTCAGATCGCTAGCGAAGTCCGGGCGATGTACGCCGACGCGGTCGCGCACGCGCGCGACGACCGGACGACGACGCTGCGGGATCTTCTCTGGTGCCGGTACTGGATGTGGGAGCTGCGCGACGCCTACGAGGAGCTGGCGCCGCTCTATGCGCGCGCTTGGCGCTACGAGAGCCGCGACGGACATTTGGCGAGCAATCTCGAGCGTTACCATCTCGCGGCGCAGCAGGCCATCGAGCGCGCCGACGCGTTCGACCGCGCCACCCAAAGCTATCTGCGCGGGCAGCCCCTGCCGTCACTGACGACGCTCCTTAACCCTTCACCCTCGTGACCGCCCTCCTCGTCCTGTTGGTCTTCGTCGCCTTCGCGGCGCTGATGTACCTGCGTTTGGTTCCGGCGATCGTAGCCGTGCCGCTGATGGCGGTGGCAATGTCGCTCGCGGCAGGCGTGCCGGCTTCGCGGCTCGGCGAGATCATAACGAGCGGTGCGGCGCAACTCGCGCCGGTCTACGTCGCTGTGATTTTCGGCGCGTTGCTTGGACGCGTCACCCTCGATACCGGAATCGCGCGCGCGCTGGTTAATTTGGCCGCCGAGTACGGCGGCGATCGACCCTTCGCATTGGCGCTCGGGCTGTGTGCGATCGTGGCGCTGCTCTTCACGTCGCTGGCCGGATTGGGAGCGATGATTATGGTTGGCTCGATCGTGCTTCCGATCATGTTGACCACCGGCGTCCCGCGCGCGATCGCGGCCACCCTCTTCCTTATGGCATTTGCGCTGGGATACATCTTCAACATTGCCAACTGGACCTTCTACACGAAATACTTCGGCGTTGCGCCCGAACAGCTCGTGCGCTACGCAGTCCTACTGGCGGCGATCGACGCGATCGCGCTGCTAATTTACGCTGCCATCTCCTTTGCGCGCGAGCGCGGTTATGCGACGTGGGCCGTGCAGACCGCAAGGCAAGAGGAACCGGAGCAGCGCATCCCCGGCGTGGCACTGATCACGCCGCTCCTGCCGCTGCTGCTCTATTACGCACTGCACGCACAGGCCGTGCCCGCCTTCGCGATCGCAGCCCTCTTCGGCGTGCTCGTCACGCGGCCGCGCGAGGCGGTGCAGCGTCTCGTGGCCGCAGCGATTCGCGGCCTCGAGGACGTAGCGCCGGCGGTTCTCCTCTTCATGGGAATCGGCATGCTGCTCGTCGCGACGCAACAGCCGCAGTTCGCTGCGGCGATGGCACCGCTGGTGGCGGGGGGCTGGCTTCGCAACCCGGTTGCATACGTGGCCGTTTTCGGATTCGCGAGCCCGCTGGTGCTCTATCGCGGACCACTCAATCCCTTTGGTGTCGGCATCGCGATCTTCACGGTTCTGCTGACCGCCAACGTCTTGCCGCCGGTGGTATTGGTCGCTGCGATGATGGCGGTCGTGCAGGTGCAAAACGTGTGCGATCCGACCAACACCGCGAACGTATGGATCGCCAACTTCACCGGCGTGCCGATCGTTGCGATCACTAAGCGCACGCTACCGTACCAAACGGCGGTGGCGGTGCTGGCAACGTTGGCGGTCGTCATCGCGTCGCCCGCGCTTTTCGGGCTGCAACCTTTTACATCGCCGATCCGAGCGGCCAGCGCCGCTACGGGGACCCCGGCGGGGTTTTACGCGCCGGCCGGTGCGCAAGACCGCGTCGCGGTCGCCGACGACGCCACGGCGCTCGGGAAGGCTGCTGCCGACGCCGTCGCGACGGCGGTGAACGGCACGCGCTGGCGCGCATTTCGCCTAAACGCCGATCCGAACGCAAGCGACTGCGCGCGCAAAACGTACGCTGCCTTGGTTCGCGTCGAAACGTCGACCTTTCACCTGATGGAAGGCGACGATCTCGACGTCGGGTTGCGCCTCGAAGATTGCGGCGGCTGGATCGTGACCGAATGGCACGACCACCACGTGTTCGCGCACCTTCCGGCCGCGAACGATGCGGCCGAGCTCGGGCGCGAGGGTGCGGCCCGACTGCGCGCCTGGGCAGCGGCAAACGCGGCGCGGAGCCGCAATCTGTTCATGTTCGGAGCCGCCGTCGCACCCGGCGACGCGCCAACCTACTTTTACAGCCTCTTTCGAACGGTCGACGGCAACATGCGCGCCTACGTTCGCGCCGGCGGACCGGCCTACGTTGCCGGTATGCGCTCCGACGACGTCATCGAGCAGATCGACGGTAAAGATTGGTGGGACTATGGCACGTATCAGGCGCAACAGCGCGCGTACGACGGCAAGCCGCACGCCTTCGTCATCGAGCGCGGCGAGAAAGAGTACCACGTGCAGCTGAGCGCGCCGTTCGTCCTGGCCGCACAGCGATGAGACCACTCGAGCGTTTCGGCGATCGCGCGGCGACGTACGCCGCGAATCGCCCGGTGTATCCGGCAGCAGCGGTCGACGCGGTGCTGGCAGGCCTGAGCAAAACGTCGCGGCTCGCGATCGCCGACGTCGGCGCCGGAACGGGAATCTCGGCGCGGCTGTTCGCCGACCGTGGGGCTCACGTGATTGCAATCGAGCCGAACGTGGGCATGCGGGCACGAGCGGCCGCGCACCCGGACGTCGAGTGGCGCGACGGGACCGCCGAAGCGACCTGTCTCGACGACCAGAGCGTCGATCTCATCGTCGCGTGCCAAGCCTTTCATTGGTTTATGGCCTCCGCGGCGATCGCGGAGTTTCGTCGCGTTGCGCGCGGACGCGCCGCATTGCTACAGTACGAGCGCGACGAGCGGGACGCATTTACAAAGAGCTACGGCGACGTCGTGCGTGCCTACGCGATCGACGATACCGAGCGCCTGCGGCGCGACGGGCTGGCGGCATTTGGTGCCTTTCCCGATGCGCGCGTCACCCGTGCCGTGTTTCCGTTCTCCCAACGTCTGAACCGCAACGGCCTGATCGGCCGCGCTGCTTCGTCTTCGTATCTCCCCAACAGCGGCGCCGCGGCGAAGCAGTTGCATCGCGATCTGCACGCGCTCTTCGAGCGATACGCTCGCGGCGGGACGGTAACGCTCGCGATGGAGACGTACGTGCTGGTCGCCGAGTGGTAACGATGCAGCGCATCCGAGTCGGCATCGACGTTGGGGGGACGTTTACCGATGTCGTTGCGATCGATGCGGCGACGCGCCGGCTCATTGCGCGCGTCAAAGTTCCGACGACGCACGGTGCGCGAGAAGGCGTGGCTGCTGGAATCGTGACCGGCATCGAGCGCCTCTTCCGCGAAGAGCGCATCGATCCCGCCGACGTCGCTTTCATTGCCCACTCAACGACGCAGGCAACGAATGCGCTGCTCGAAGGCGATCTGGCGCGGGTCGGCGTTCTCGGGTTGCTCGACGGTTGGGGATGGTGGACGCGGCAGCAGCTTCGATTCGACGGCGTGCAGCTTGCCTCGGGAGCGATCTTTGCCCCCGAGTTCGTCTTTGCACGCGCACACGATGAAGGCGCGGTTCGCGACGCCATCGGCCGTCTAATCGCCAACGGCACGCAGTCGATCGCGGTGAGCCGGCCCTTCGGTGTCGATCGCCCGACGGCCGAGTCGTCGGCAGTCGAGTATGCCCGCGCGCTGGGCGTCGACGCGACCAGCGGCCACGACGTCAGCACGATGTACGGCTTGCGCGCGCGCACGCGCACCGCCGCGCTCAATGCCGCAATTCTTCCGCGCATGGTGCGCACGGCGCGCATGACCGCCGGCGCCGTCGAACAGGCGGCGATTCGAGCGCCGTTGATGGTCATGCGCTCCGATGGCGGGGTCATGGACGTGCGTGAGATCGAGCGACGCCCGATCCTCACGATGCTTTCCGGACCGGCAGCCGGCGTCGCCGGCGCGCTGCTCTACGAAAGTCTCACCGACGGCATCTTCATCGAGGTCGGCGGCACGAGCTCCGACTGTTCGGCGATTCGAGCCGGCCATCCGCAGATGCAGCCTGCGCGAATCGGCGGGCACAGGACGATGCTGCGCACGCTCGACGTCCGGACGCTCGCGATTGCGGGGGGCAGCATGGTGCGCATCGATCGCGGCGCGATTGCCGACGTCGGCCCGCGCAGCGCCCACATCGCCGGATGCGCCTATGCGTCGTTCGTCGCACCCGAGACGTTGGAGGAGGCGCGTTTGGAATGCATCGCGCCGGCCGCCAACGATCGCGCCGACTATGCGGTGCTCATCGCGCGCAATGGAGCGCGGATCGCGCTCACCACAACCTGCGCTGCGAACGTGGTAGGCTGCATTCCGTCCGGTGCTTTCGCTGCTGGCGACGCGCGCGCCGCGCGCCGCGCCTTTGAGCTATTGGCACAACACGCCGGCGGAGAGCCCATCGCGCTCGCGCGGTCGGTTCTCGACATCGCAGCTGCCAAACTGCGCCGCGCGATCGAGGAGCTGATCGCGGACTACCGGCTCGATCGCTCGCAGCTCACCATTCTCGGGGGCGGTGGCGGCGCCGGAGCGCTGGTGCCGTACGCCGCCGCCGCGATGGGCCTGCCTTATCGTCTGGCGCGCGACGCCGAGGTCATTGCACCCATCGGCGTCGCGCTCGCGCTCGTGCGTGACGTGGTCGAACGGACGATCGTCTCGCCGACGCCGCGCGAAATCGCGCGTATCCGGAGCGAGGCCGCCGATCGCGTCATCGCCGCCGGCGCGTCGCCGGATCGGGTCGAGGTCGAAGTCGAGATCGATGCCCGAAGCAATCGAGTCCGCGCAACGGCCTCGGGCGCCACGGCGCTCGTCGAGTCGGCAGCGCGCCGGGTCTGCGATGAGGCGGAGCGGCGCGCGGCGGCGGCTCGCTCGATGGGCCGCGATCCCAGCGAGCTCGAGGTGATCGAGCTGACGAATTTGCTGATCGCGTACCAAAGCCGCAGCGGCAAGCTGCGCGAGATGCGCGTGCTCGACGAGCGCGCCGTCGTGCGGTTGGCGCTCGAGAACCCCGAGTTGACGCGAGCCGCAGCCGGCGATCTCGGGCCACGCGTGCACGCCGCAGTCGAACGCGCTACGCGTTTCGGCGACGTCGGGCGCGCGTTACCGGCGCTCCATCTCGTTCACGGAGGCCGAATCGCAGCCTTCGACGGTCTCACCGATGGCGAACAGGCGCAGGCGCTGGTGCGCGAAGAGCTCGAGGGCTGCGACCCGTGCGAGCCGGTCGCATTGTTGACCGTCGCGCGGCCGGCCTAAGGTTCCCTAGTTGACGCGCGGCTGCCGTACGGCGAGACGCTCGAGCTCTTCGACCGCGACCGTGCTCTTGTGGCGGCCGTACGAAAAGTAGAAGATCAACCCCAGCACCAGCCACACGATGAACGCCAGCCAGACCAGCGGGAAGAAGCCCCAAACCACCGGATTGCCGACTCTGAGGAAGTAGATCAAAAAGAGCGCCGAGACTGCGGCGAGTACGGGGATGATATACGGTCCGAACGGGAGCGTGAAGGAGCCCTGCATTTCGGGGTGTCGCTTACGCAGTATCGGTACCGCGATTGCGACTAGCACGAAGGCACTCAGCGTGCCCATGTTGGTTACCGATCCCAAGATACTGATCGGGAAGAGCGCGCCGGCCGCCGCGATCAGCACGCCGAAGAGAATCTGCGAAAGCCACGGCGTGCGCCACGTCGGATGCACCTGTACGAAGAGCGGAGGGATCAGCCCGTCGCGCGACATTGCGTAGAAGATGCGCGTCTGCCCGTACATCATGACGAGCAGCACCGTCGTCAAACCGGCGATCGCGCCGAACGAGATGATCACGCCCGCCCAAGCCAGGCCGACGCTATCGACCGCATAGGCGACCGGGAAGTTCACGTTGAGCGTGTAGAACGGCACCAGGCCGTTGAGGATGGCGACGACCACGATGTACAGGATCGTGCAGATCACCAAGCTTACGATGATACCGAACGGCAGGTCGCGTGACGGGTTGCGCGCCTCTTCGGCCGTCGTCGAAACCGCGTCGAAGCCGATATAGGCAAAGAAGATGAACGCAGCGCCGCCGAACATGCCGGCGATCCCGAACGGGAAGTAACCGCCCAAGCCGGCTTGCGGACTCGGCGGCAGATGGTAATTCGCCGGATTGATGTGGCCCACGCCGATTACGATGAAGAAGAGGACGACCGCGACTTTGATCGCGACGATGATCGCGTTGACGGTGCCCGATTCGCGCGTCCCTTTCACCAGCAAGGCTGTGATCAGCAAGATGATGCCCGCTGCAGGGAGGTTCGCGATTCCGGGCGTCATGTCCCAATGGCTGTGCTGCCAAACCTGCGGAATGTTCCAGTCGAAGAGCGTGTGCAAGATGAACGTAAAATAGCCCGACCAGCCGACGCTGACGGTCGCGGCGCCGAGCGCGTACTCGAGCACCAACGCCCAGCCGACGATCCATGCCAGGAATTCCCCGAGCGTCGCATACGTGTACGTGTACGCGCTTCCCGAGATCGGGATCTTGCTCGAAACCTCGGCATAGCAGAGCGCGGCCAACGCGCTCACGATGCCGGCAACCACAAACGAGATGGTCAGCGAGGGGCCGGCGCGCGTCGCCGAGGCGACGCCGGTCAGCACGAAGATGCCGGTGCCGATGATCGCGCCGATCCCCATGGCAGTGAGCGCCCAGGGTCCCAGCGAGCGCTTGAGACCGCGGTCTTCGTCGCTGCCTTCGGCAAGAATGCGCGAAAGCGGCTTAACTCGTTGCATCAGCATCAGCGCAAGAACCTAATAGCCAAGGGATAGGTGTACGGGCGTCCCTCGGCGGCCGCAATCGTACCCATGACAATGAAGACGAGCGAAAACAACAGGACCAGCAGGACGAGGATTGCGAAGCCGATCCACAATCCCACGAAGGGTTTGAAAGCGGCGCTCGAATCGGAAGTCGAGTACACCGCCAGCGAGAACGTGGCGGCGGTCGCAAGGATCGCAGCCACGACGACGAGCAGCGACACCGTTATCTGGTAGTTGAGCGACGCGCGTGAATGCTCGCCCACAAACTCGGATTCGTGCCCTTTTATGAGATAGACGATCAACGGCCCGAGAACGTGGCCAAAGGGCATGCCTGCGACCGCAAGCAGTGCGCTGAGGTGTGCCGCCATCGCCCAATTACGTTCCTGGGCAGCGGGCTGAACCTGCATGGGCCGGGTATTTGGGAAGCGAGTCGAATGGCCTGCTTCGCGCGGCGACGAATCGCATTGCATGCCGTCAGATTTCGACGTGTTGGTCGTCGGGGGAGGCAATGCAGGGTGTGCTGCAGCGATCGCCGCGGCGCGCCATGGCGCGCGAACGCTTCTGGCCGAACGCTACGGTTTTCTCGGCGGCACGGCAACCGCGGCGATGGTCGGACCATGGATGACCTTTCACTCGGGGCGCGAGCGCATCGTCGGCGGAATCGCGCAGGAGATCGTGGAGCGCTTGATGCGCAAGGGCGCTTCGCCCGGCCATCTTCCCGACACGTCGGATTACGTTGCGACGATCACGCCCTTCGATCCGGAAGTGCATAAATCTCTGCTCTTGGAGATGATGCACGAAGCCGGCGTCACGCTCTTGCTGCACGCGTACGTGCTCGCCGCTCGAGTCGAAGGCGAGCGCGTCACCGGCGCCGGCTTTGCGACGGTGGGCGGGACCCGTGAATGCCGCGGCAACGTCGTCATCGATGCAACCGCCGATGCCTTCGTTGCGGCCTCGGCGGGCGTCCCCACGCAACAAGGCGACGAACGCGGACGCGTGCAGCCGGCGAGCCTGATGCTTCGCTTGAGCCACGTCGATCTGGCGGAGCTGTCGGCCTACGTTCGCGAGCATCCGGAGGAGATGCGCTCGTCGCTGCCGGTGCCCGAGCGCACGGCGGGCGCGCTCACTGCGGTTGCGGGACTCTATTCGCTTTGGGAGCGCGCTCGGGCCGACGGTTTGGTCGGGATCCCGCGCGAGCTCGTCTCGTTCTTTATTTCGCCCTATCCCGACGAGGTTACGGTGAACATGACGCGCGTCGTCGACATCGATCCGCTCGACCCCGACGACTTGACGCGAGCTGAGGTTGAGTCGCGCCTGCAAGCGATGCAACTGCTGGAGTTCTTTCGTCAGCGCGTTCCGGGATTCGGCAATGCTCGCATCGCCGCTACCGGCACGCAAGTCGGCATTCGCGAATCGCGCCGCATCGTCGGCCGCTACACACTCACGCGCGAGGACGTGCTGCAGGCGCGCCACTTCGACGACGCGGTCGCGCGCAGCGCCTACCCAATCGATCTCCACAATCCCAGCGGCGCCGGCACGACCACACACCGGCTGGCGCCTGGCGAAAGCTACGAAATTCCATATCGATGCCTCGTGCCGGTGAACCGCGAGCAGCTGCTCGTCGCCGGGCGCTGCATTTCGACCACGCACGAAGCATTGGCTTCGACGCGTCTGACGCCGACCGTCATGACGCTCGGTCAAGCCGCCGGCACGGCGGCCGCATTGGCGTCGCAAGAGCGCGTGGCGGTCGGCGACGTCGATACTAGCGAGCTGCGAGCGCGCCTAATCGCCGACGGCGTGCTCCTATGAGCCCGCGCGCTCTCGCCCGATCGTACGGCGTCGCCATTCGCTTTGTCGATCTGGGCAGTTGGGGATCCGTCGAGCTGTGCTCCGAATACGATCCGGCCGGTCCGGAGATTCGCATCAACCGTCGGATCGTCGAGCGCCTGCGCGGGCACGCGCTGCGCGAGTTCGTCGTGACCGCGATCGGGCACGAGCTTTACCACCACCGCGAGCAGATCGGCGAGGTCGCCAAAATCATCGGCCGCGCGGCGCGTGAATCGGCGGCCGATCGCTTCGCGCGCGCGCTCGCGCGCAACGTGCACCCGCGGTGAAGTACGCCGCGGGCATCGATGGAGGGCAGAGCTCGACCGTTGCCGTCATCGGCGACGAAGGCGGACGCATTCTCGGGAGCGGACGCGCCGGTCCGGCCGACGAGATCGGCGCCGGACCCGAGTCGTCGCAGCTACACGATGCGCTGCGCGCGGCCCTCGACGACGCCCGTGCCCGCGCGGGATTGCCGGAGGAGACGGTCTTTGCCGCGGTCGTGGCCGGCGTGAGCGGCTATCGCGGCCACGTGTACGGCCGCGCGCCCGACCTGCCGGCAGAGCGTTTCGTTTTGATGCACGACGCGCCGATCGCCCTGGCCGGGGCGCTGGCCGGTGAGCCCGGCGTCGTGGTGATCTCCGGAACGGGCTCGGTGATCTATGCGCGCGACGTACACGGAACAGCGCAGACCCTCGGCGGATGGGGATTTCTCTTCGGCGACGAGGGGAGCGCGTTTTGGATTGCGCGCGAAGCGCTGGCGCTGCTGATGCGTAGGCACGACGAAAGCGCCGGCATTCTCGCCGCTGAGACGCAGGCGGCATGCGAGTTCTTCGGCGTGCGATCGCTGCGCGAGCTGGCCCACGCGTTCTACCACGGAGCGCTGACGCGCGATCGGCTGGCCGCGTTCGCGCCGGCGGTGTTGCGCTTTGACTCCTTGCGGGCGATCGCGGACGCCGGCGCCGGCCGGCTCGCGGTACTGGCGCAGCGGGCGATCGACGCGGGCGCGCCGCCCACCGTCGCGTTCATCGGCGGCACGTTCGCCGACGCGGCTTTCCGCGAGCGCGTGAGCGCGCGCATTTGCGAAGCGATCCCCGCGGCGCAGATCGTGCCGCCGCGCTACCAGCCGGCGGCGGGAGCGCTGCTGCTCGCCTACCGCGAGCTTGGAGTTCACCGGCAGGAGTTGGACGCGTGAGCCTGCTGGAGTCGCTGCGCGGCGGCCTGATCGTCTCGGTGCAGGCGTGGGAAGGCTCCGCGCTCGACGATCCGCACGTGATCGCCGCGATGGCGCGGGCCGCGCAAGAGAGCGGCGCGGTCGCGGTTCGCATCGCCGGCGCCGAGCATTTGCGCGCGGTGCGCGCGCGCGTCGAGCTGCCCATCATCGGTCTGATCAAGCGCCGCTATCGCGGCTTTGAACCGTACATCACGCCGACGCTTGAAGAGGTGGGCGCGGTCGCGGCCGCCGGCGCCGACCTGGTTGCCTTCGACGCGACCGCCCGTGCGCGTCCGGACGCGCTCGGTTTGGACCGGCTGATCGATGCGATTCACGCAGCCGAACTCATCGCTTTGGCTGATTGCGCGACGACCGCCGATGCGCTATGCGCGCGCGACCTGGGCGCCGATGCCGTCGCGACGACGCTTTGCGGCTACACTGCGCAGACCAAGGACCATCCTCTGCCGGCGCTCGACCTCGTGCGCGAGTTCGCGCAGCTCAATAGCTTTGCGATCTGCGAAGGCGGGGTACGCTCGCCGGGCGAGGTCCGCAAAGCGCTCGATGCCGGGGCCGACGCAGTCGTCGTCGGGAGCGCGATCACCAACGTCGACTGGCTCGTGCGCGAGTTTGCAGGGTCCGCCAACCGGATTTCTTAAGCAACCCGGGTCCCATTTTGGTACCATAAGTCTGGAGAACTTGCTTGGCAGAGCAGAGAGCGCAGCCTATCGCCGTAGATCGTGGCTTCTGGACCGTCACCCTGGTCTTGGCGGTGCTGGCGGTCGCCTCGATAGTCTTCTGGATTCTGTTCCCGATTAGCAAATATCTGCCCGAGGCCATCATCACCGCGCGCCAAGTCGACACGATGTTCCGTTTCATGGCCGCGAGCGGCAGCGCGCTCTACGTCTTCATCGTGGGATACTTGATCTATTTCTCGATCGCGTTTCGCGCGAAGGCCACCGATCCGCCGGATGCGATCGGCGTGCAGATCCACGACAATCCCAAGCTGGAGTTCTGGTGGACGCTGCTTCCGGCAATTTTCGTGTTGCTGCTATCCGTCATCAGCGTACGAATTTGGTACGAGATCCTGCTGGAGCCCGAGAACGGCTTGGTCATCCAAGCGATCGGCCATCAGTTTTACTTCTCGTTCCGCTATCCGAACGTCAACGGTGAGATCACCGACGAGATGCATCTGCCTCTCGGCGAACCGGTCACGCTGAATTTGACCTCGGCCGACGTCATTCACGGATTTTGGGTGCCAGCGATGCGGCTCAAGAACGACACCGTTCCGGGTTTGGTGACGACGATTCGATTCACGCCGCAGTTGGCCGGGCGCTACGAGATCATCTGCACGCAGTTCTGCGGCGTGTTGCACAGCCAGATGCACAAGCAGGTGCTGGTGATCGAGGATAGGGCCTCGTTCGATAAGTGGTATCAAGGTTGGCAGCAGCGCAACGCGCACGTCAGCAATGCTTTGCCCGCCGCGCCCGGGCAGGCGATCTCACTGCAAGGCGGCGACGCGGCAGCCGGCAAGACGCTCTTCGCGCAGAAGTGCACCGCTTGTCACAAGCTTGCGCCCTTCGATCAGCGACTCGTCGGCCCGGGTTTGCAGGGCGTGCTGCACGATCCGGCTCATCCCAACCTCGTCAACGGCAAGCCGGCGACGCCCGAGAACGTGGCCGGGATCCTGCAGAACGGCTTCACGGGCAGTCTGGGGACGATGCCCAATGCGAGCGCAAACGGCCTGTCATCGCAAGACATCGCCAACTTGGTCGCGTTCTTGAATACACTGAAATTATGATAAAATCGAAGGTAGCATGTCAGTAGCAGCGGTCCACAGCGGCGGCATCGCCGATCACATCCACCCCGAGCCGCAGGGGTTTATCCGAAGATACGTTTTCTCGCTCGATCACAAGATCATCGGCATCCAATACCTGGTTACCGGCTTTGTCTTCTTCATGCTCTCGGGATTGCTGGCCGAGACGATCCGCACCCAGCTGCTTAATCCTAATGGCGGTTTCGTTTCGCCCGAAACCTACAACGAAGTCTACAGCATACACGGAAGCGCGATGGTTTGGCTGGTCGTCATCCCGCTGCTGACCGGCGGCTTCGGCAATCTCGTTTTCCCGGTTCAGATCGGCGCTCGCGACGTGGCATTTCCATGGCTCAACATGCTGAGCTTCTGGATCTTTCCGGTCTCGGGCTTGATGCTCTTCTCGTCGTTTCTGATGGGCGCCCCCACCGCAGGCTGGATGGAGTATCCGCCGGTTTCGCTGCAGGGTCAAGCCGGAACCTCGATGTGGGCCGCGGCCATCTTCCTGGTCGGCGTCAGCTCGACGATGACTGGGTTGAACTTCCTTGTGACGATCTTGAAGATGCGTGCACCCGGCATGACCTTCACGCGGATGCCGCTCTTCGTCTGGGGACAGTTCGCGACCGCGCCGCTGCTGATGATCGCGACGACGGCGCTGGCCGCGGCGCTGGCCGCGCTTTTCATCAACCGCGAGTTCGGAGTGCCGTTTTACGATCCGACCAAAGGCGGCAGCCCGGTGATGTGGCAGCACATGTTCTGGTTCTATTCGCATCCGGCCGTCTACATCATGATCCTGCCGGCCTTCGGCATTATCTCCGAGGTGCTGCCGACGTTCGCGCGCAAGTCGATCTTCGGCTACAAGATGATCGCCTTCTCGTCGGCTGCGATCGCTTTGCTGGGTTTCATGGTTTGGGCCCATCACATGTTCACATCGGGCCTGGCGCCGTTCTTGCAGCTGCCCTTCATGATCCTCACCTACATCATCGGCGTGCCGACCGGAATCAAGATCTTCTCCTGGACGGCAACCCTGTGGGGCGGAAAGATCCACTATTCGACCGCGATGCTCTTTGCGATCGGGTTCGTGGCGTTGTTCACGCTCGGCGGGATCACCGGCATCTTCCTGGCCGCGATTCCGTTCGATCTCCACGTGCACGGAACGTACTTCATCGTAGGCCACATCCATTACGTGCTGGTCGGGGGAAGCATGATGGGCATCTTCGCCGGGATGTATTATTGGTTCCCGAAAATGTCCGGGCGATTATTGAACGAGACGCTCGGCAAGTGGCATTTCTGGCTGTTCTTCATCGGCTTCAACGGCACGTTCATACCGATGCACTGGCTTGGGATGCTCGGCATGCCGCGCGAAGTCGCGACCTACGATCCGCAATTCACGTTTTGGAACCGCTTCGAGACGTTTGCGTCGTATCTGATGACGTTCGCCATCTTGATCTTCTTCGTGAACATCATCTGGAGCATCCGATATGGAAAGAAGGCCGGCGCCAATCCGTGGGGCGCACGAACCCTCGAGTGGCAAGTTCCATCGCCGCCGCACTATTACAACTTCAAGCACGTTCCGACCGTCTACGGCTTGCCGTACGACTTCTCGCAGCCGCTGCCCTATAAGGGCCTCGAAGAGGAGCTGACGGACTCGCCGCCTGCGGTCGCGGCGGGGGCGCACTGATGGCCGTCGCATCGCTCGCGCCCGACGCCGGAGAGGTCGATCAGCTCTATATCGAGACCCGGGAGCTGCGGCTGCAGGGATTTCTCTTCTTCCTGATCAGCGACTGCGTGCTCTTCTCGTCGTTCATTTTTGCCTATCTCTACATGCGTAACAGCGGGCAGGGATGGCCGCCGCCCGGGGTTCAGCGCCTGGACGTTGCCTTTGCCGCCTGGAACTCGGTCGTGCTCTTCGGTTCTGGCGCCACGATGCATTACGCGCTCGAGAATTTCAAGTACGGGCACTTCATGCGGTACATGTGGTTTCTGTTGGCAACGATCGTCCTCGGCGTAATGTTCCTCGGCGGTCAAGCCTACGAATACAATCACTTGATCTTCGGCGAGCACGTGACGTGGGCGGGAAGCGGCATCTTCGGCGCGTCCTTTTTCACGCTGACCGGCATGCACGGTTTCCACGTCTTCATCGGCGTTTGCTACCTCACGGTGCTGGTGCTGCAGTCGGCGGCCGGCGTCTATACGCGAGGAAAATATTTCGGGATCACCGCCGGCACGCTCTACTGGCACTTCGTCGACGTGATCTGGGTTGTGCTTTTCTCGATCTTCTATCTGCTGTAAGGAGCGCGCACGAATGAATGCGGCCATAATCGAGCGGCTCGGGGCGGTGATCGCGGGAATCGTGGTTGCGGTTGTCGCCTTCTACGCGCTCTACAAGGATTGGAATTCAACCGGCGTCGAGAACCAAGTCTTCAAGCTGATGCTGCTGTTGCTCGGAATCGGCGCCATCTTAGCGCTCTTGGCCGGCCTCAACGTGGTCGGCTTCGCGCCTCCGGTGAAGTCGTGATCGTACGCGAGGACGAGCGTCTGGATTTCAGCAAGGTCCCGGAGAGCCGCGGCATTCCGCCGTTTCTCTATCGCGTTGTGGCGATCGGCATTCTCGTCATCTTCGCGATCGGCGGTTCGGTGGTTTTGATGTCCGGTTACGGCCACCATTGGCCGTCCGAAACGACGCTGCGTATCCCGCTCGAGAACCACTAGCCGCCGCGAAGGGAGCGCTACAGGTCGGCTTGGCGGCCGTGGCGGCTGGCGATGCCGATCGCCAGCAACGGCAGCTCGTCATCGGGTAACAATCCGGTCGGCTTGCCGTCGATTTTGTGAATCCCGGCGTAGACCGAAAACTCGACCATGGCCGGAATCGTGCGGTTGGGTAGGCGTTTGCGCCCGAGCCATTCCCACTCACACGCGACCGACTGATCGGCAAAGAGTGCGGCGACGTAGCCGCAGGCGTCGAGCTCGGAGTGCTCGTCGGGTTCACGATAGCGCACGTAGCCGTCGAGGATGTAGATCGGCTTGAAGGTTTGGAAATAAGCCACGACCGGAGCGACGAGCACGGCGACGAAATAGCCCGCAAAGGCGATCATCCCCAACGCGAAGATCCACGCAATCTTGATCAAGCTCGCATCGTCCGCAACGTGGTGCGCGCGGTAGACGATGCCCCAGGTGAGCGCGCCCATGAAAAGCATCCCGAGCAGCGGCTCGACGGCCAGGGCGAAGCGCCCGGTCAAGCCGCGCCAGACGATGGCCCGCTCGCGCTGCGTCCACGGACGCTGCGCGAGCTGGCGCGCTCGCCGGTCGAACTCGCGGAACTTCATGGCGTAGCTCGATCGATGATGGCGCGCAACGCAACGCCGCGCGGCAGTGTCCCCGGCGTGCGCCCGGACTCACCGCCGATGCGGCTTGCGACGAACGCATCGGCCACCTGGGTGGGTGCATAGCGAACGAGCAATGCCGCCTGCCAAAGCAGCGCCATGCGCTCGGCGATCCAGCGGGCCTGTCCTTCGAGCTCGTTCGGATCGCGAAGGTCGCGTTCCAAGCGATGCGCTTCCGCCGCAATGCGCGCCTGCGACAGGGCCGGCTCGATCTCGCTTCGCCAAGCTTCGAGCGCATCGGGCTGTTTGTTCACGATTCTCAGCACGTCCAGTGCGTTGATGTTACCCGAACCCTCCCAAATTGAGTTCAGCGGCGCTTCCCGGTAGAGACGGGGCATGATCGATTCCTCGACGTAGCCGTTGCCGCCTAGGCACTCGAGCGCCTCAACCACGATCGCGGGCGCTCGCTTGCAGACGTAGTACTTGCCGAGTGCGGTGCCGATGCGTTTGAGCGCGGCAGCGCGCCGATCGTTCGGCGCGTCGTCGATCGCGCGCGCGATGCGCATGAACAGGGTGGTTGCGGCCTCCGACTCGAGCGACAGATCCGCCAGCACGTTCTGCATCAGCGAATGGTCGATCAGCGCTGCACCAAAAGCGAACCGATAGGTCACGTGATGCACGGCTTGCGCGAGTGCCGCGCGAATGAGCCCCGCCGAGCCGATCGTGCAATCGAGTCGCGTGTAGTTCACCATCTCGACGATCGTCGCTAGACCGCGCCCCTCTTCGCCGATCAGCCAGCCGTGCGTAGCGTCGAACTCGACTTCGGCCGAAGCGTTGCTGCGGTTTCCTAGTTT
>JASHPI010000040.1 GCA_030038215.1 Vulcanimicrobiota bacterium
ACAGCAGTAATAAGTACGATTGCGATGAGTGCGGGTAAAGCCTTTAAAGTACGCACGAACTCCTCCTTTGCGGAGTGATTATATAACGTAGCAACCGGTTTTCATCGCCCCGAGTACGCGGCTGCCAAGCGATTTCACAGGATTCTTACCCGGTTATCAGCGCCTTCCCATCGCATCTTCACAGCTTTTTCAGGTCACAACGCGTCCATCTCGCGTACGTGCCGCGGTCACTCCGCCCATTTATGCTGGAAGGCATGTTCGATGTAGGCGATTCCCTCCGCGACGCCTTGGCAGCAGGCCGCGACCGGCTGCTTGAGGCACAGGCTACCGTCGCTCGCGCCAACGCCGGCGACAAAGGCGGCCGCTCAGCCGGTGCTGCCCTGGCGCAGGCCGCCGAGGCTGCGATTTTTACCGAGGCGCTTCTGACGGCGGAACGCGCCCGTTTCGAAGCGATCAAGACGGCCAGCCGATGATGATTGATCTTCTGGATGCCGCGGCGAGCGGTATGGATGCTGAGCGAGCGGCACTTGACGTCGCCGCTCGCAACGTAGCTGCCGCCGAAGCGGCGGGTCCCGATGCCGAATATGCGCGTATGATTCCAGAGTTCCGCGTCACCGACGATCCTGACGGGGACACGCGGGTCGAGTTCACTGGGACGCGCACCGAGCACGGTGACAACGTTGACATTCTCACCGAGATGATTGCCGCAATGAACGCGTCGCGAGCATACGAGTCAGACGCTTCCATCTTCGACGTTGGCAAGACGCTGGCCGAGAAGACGATCGAGCTAGAGCGGCTATGAGAGTCGAGCTGCTCGTTCCGGACGCTCCACCGGTGCGCAGAGCCGCGATCGATGAAAGCGGTGCATTCGCGCAGGCGCTCGATACGGTTGGCGCAGCGCTCGTCGGCGCGGATCGTGCCGAAGACGCTTTTGCCGTGGGCAGTGGAACGTTGCAAGCCGCCGTTTACGAACGGGCGCGCGCCGACGTCGCACTTTCGGTCGCGACTGCGACCGCGCAGCGAGCCGCGCAAGCGCTGCAATCGATCTTCAACATGCAAGTGTAAGCCGTGCATTGGTTTCCCCACCTATTGAGTCGCTGGAAGAGCTTGCCCAAGACAGCGCGCTTCATTGCGGGCATCTTGATCTTAGCGGCGATCGTGCTGTCGATCCTTGCAGAGGTTCTCGCTCATCAGCCACGAGCCATGCTCTTTGCAACGCCGTTGTATCCTGAGCAATTGTCCGAGGTCCAAGAGCAGTTGGCCGGATGGAACGTTGCCTTCACTCCGGTGGCCGACAATATCATTGTCGATAGCGGACGACGCAATGACCTTTTGCTGCGGTTGTCATTGGCTGGCGTTCCCCATCAGCACCATGAAAGCACTGGCGAAGCACTCGCGAGCGTCGGCGTGCTCACCCCGCAAACAGTTATCGACGCGCAGACTCGCGCGGGTCTGGCCGGCGACATCGAAGCGGGGTTGCGTGGGATCGATGGCATCGACGATGCGCGCGTGATCGTCGCACCGGCACAAACCTCGGAGTTCGCCGATCAATCAGCTCGCGGTGCGAGCGCGAGCGTACGGCTGCGGCTGCGATCTGGGACGGAGCTTTCTCGCGACGCCATTGCGGGCGTTCGGGCTTTCGTGGCGGGAAGCGTCGCCGATCTCTCGCCGGCACGCGTAACGATACTCGACGACCGTGGTGTCGCGCTCAAGGAAGACGGTTCCGAAGACGGCGACGCCGCGGACCTCGCGCGCTCGCTCCAATCGGCGCTCGATTCTGCTTTTGGTGAGGGCGCGACAATCGTGCGCGTGCATGCCGAATACGATGGTCAGCAGATCTCCGAGCGCGATTTGCGGCAGGCTCCACTGGGTGCGCAGGCGATCGTGCGCGCGGCGCGCAGCGAAAGCTATGACGGGGGTGGCAGGCGGTACCGGCATCTCGAGGAAAACGAAGGGCGCGGTAGCGAAACGCGCGAGCTCCTTACACAAGCTCAGCCGGGTGGGCTCAAGAGGCTCTCGACCGCAGTCTTTGTCGACGAAGCGCGTGCAGTCGACCTGACGAAGGTGCGCGATCTTGCGGCCGCGACTGTTGGTTACGATCCGAGTCGCGGCGATGCGCTGGCCGTTGAGGCGATCGACTTTCATCATACGCCACCCGAGCCCAAAGACGTTTGGTGGCTGCTGTACGGTACGATCGTGCCGCTGGCGCCGGCCGTCATCCTGGCGATCGGCCTTGTCGTTACCGCGCGCCTTGCAATTCCGGCGGTAGTGTCGCTGCTGCAATCACTGATCGAGCGAAGCGCGATCGACCGAGCGTCGAAGGCGGCGGTCGATTTTGCCCCGGCGCGCGTTCGCGGCATGTTGGCCGATGAACCGCCGCACGCGGCAGCGGCGATCATCAGCGCTCTCCCGACTGCGACCGCGACGGCCGTACTCGAACTCTACCCGCCGCATGAGCGCGAGGCAATCGTACGCCGGATGCAACGCCCTCACTCACCGCTGCTTGAGGACGCCGAGGAGTTATTGCAGCGTCGTGCTTAGCTTTGGTGCATTCGTTCCGCTCGGGATCTTCCTTAATCGGGTAGAACCCTCGGTACGACCGACGACGACTTGCACCCCCGAACGAATTGATGCTGACGTTGCACTTCCCGAGTGCGTGCAAGCTCCGGATGAGGTCGCCGAGGCGCTGTCTGCGGTTCGCTGTTTTCGAGCCGCGCTGGTTGATGCGCTCGAAGTCGCCATACAAAACCTTCTGCCGTCAATTGCGCGAGACGTGCTCGGGCGCGAGCTTCGCATCCAACCAGCTGATCTTGCCGGCGTCGTAGCCGAGGCCGTGGAGCGTTTCGGGCGCGAACAAGTACTGGTGATTCGCGCGCACTCCGACGAGATCGGCGCGCTGGAGTCGCTGGAGGTCGAGGTCGTCGCGGACGATCGTCTCGCACACGGCGACGCAGAGATCGAACTCCGAAGCGGAACAATCGACATGAGGTTGCGCGCGCGCCTCGAGGCGCTGCTGACGAAGGCCACACGATGACCGCGGCGCGATCTCGTTCGCTTGGGACGTGTGCGCTCGGCCGTGCGATCGATGCTCGGGGCGAGCCGCTCGACGGCGGACCGGCGTTACAGGGACGACGCGTTGCACTGGAGCTGCGATCCCCGCGACCAAACGAGCGCAGTCCGATCGTTACCCCCCTTTGGAGCGGCATTCGCGCGATCGACGGCTTGCTGACGATTGGACGCGGTGCGCGCATGGGCATCTTTGGAGCGCCGGGGACTGGTAAGAGTAGGCTGATCGAGTCGATCGTCGACGGCGCGGCCGCCGATGCCATCATCGTGGCGCTCATCGGCGAGCGGGGGCGCGAAGCACAGCGGTGGGTTACTCTCTGCGATCCGCGGACGACCATCGTCTGCGCGACCAGCGACCGTCCCGCCCACGAGCGAATTGCTGCTGCGCATCTCGCGATCGTTCAAGCAGTGGCGCTGCGTCAGCGCGGACTTCACGTGCTTCTAGTGCTCGATAGTCTCGCGCGCGTCGCCGCGGCGCTGCGCGAGACCGGCGTTGCCGCCGGCGAGAGCGTTGGACGCGGAGGATATCCACCGAGCGTCTTCGCCGAGCTAGCGCGTATGGTCGAGCCGGCCGGAGCGTTGCGCGGCGGCTCCGTTACCTTGATTGCTACTGTTCTGAACGACGGCGACGATCGCGACCCCGTCAGCGACGCCGCGCGCTCGCTCCTGGACGGACATATCCAGCTCTCGAAGGATTTTGCCGACGCAGGACGTTTTCCAGCCATCGACGTTCCCGCGAGCACGAGCCGAACGATGGAATCCGTCGCCGACGAGCCGCACCGTCGCGCTGCGCGCGCGGTGCGCCGCGCACTCGCACTCCTTGAGCGTATTGACGATGCACGCGCGCTGGGCGTCGAGCCATCCGATCCGTACGCCCAGGCGGTAATCGCCTCCGAAACTCAACTTGAGGAGTTTCTCCGCCAAGGCGATCGGTGCGGCAACGTCGTCATGCTTGAACAGCTCATTGCTCTTGGTGAACGCCTGGAGGGACGCCATGGAGATCGTTAGTGACCTAAACGCCGTTATGCGCCGCATTCGCGAGATCGCCGAGTTAACGCCAACCCCCAGTCCAGTCTTCGAGGACCTGATGCGAGCACTCGGTAAGGGTCGACAAACAAGCGTGCCCCCGCCGACGCCGGAAATCGACCGGCTAATTATCCAAACCGCCCGGACGTGCAACGTCGATCCCGCATTGATCAAGGCGATCGTGGCCAACGAGTCCGGGTTTGATCCCACGGCACGCTCCGGCGCCGGCGCTCAGGGCTTAATGCAGCTCATGCCACGAACCGCCGCGTCGCTTGGGGTGAGTGATCCCTACGACCCAGCCCAGAACATCTGGGGCGGAACTCGCTACCTTCACGCACTCCTCAGGCAGTTCAGGGGCAGCGTAGAGCTGGCGGTCGCAGCCTACAATGCCGGACCGGCAGCCGTCGCGAAGTATCACGGCGTACCGCCTTATGCACAGACCAGAGCCTACGTTCGAAACGTCGTCGCGAGCTTACAGAAGTATAGGGCGCAACGCCTCCGCTGAGCGCGCTGCGGCGCTTGTAGGCATCGCCATCGCGGTATGCGTCGCACTTTTCCCGGCGCAACGAGGTCAGGCCGAACAGGCACGCGACGGGCTGTCGCTCGAGGATATCCTGGGCGCCCATCTGCACGCGCTGCACGTCCTGCGCGTCACGCTGCCGCACACCCTGCAAACCGAAGGGACACTGAACGGCTTGGGCGTGTCTGGCGCCTTTCGCACGTGGCGCGAAGGAGAGAACGAGCGCGACGATGAGACGCTCGGGATTCGCGTCGAGCGAACGCTGCGCATCGGCGGCGACGAATACGTTCAGAACGCGAACGGCGACGTGCGTGTCCTGCGTGGCTTGATGGCACGGCGGCAAATCACCGAAGACTTCATCGACTCCGGCGACTTCGCGCGCCACCCCGAAGACGATGTGTTGCTTGGACGCGGAACGCTCGATGACGGCCGAGCCGTCTGGCGATTGCGCGTCACCCCGCCCGGCGGAGAGCCCTACGGCGTGGCGCTCGACGCGAAGACCTGGCTCGTTGATGAAAAGTCCTATCCCGACGGCGACGCGATCGCAACGTTGGACTACGACGACTACCGGGTCCTCGACGGTGCGCTCGTCCCGTTTGAGGAGATCGACTCGAGCGGGGATCATCGGTTCGATCTGCACCTCGCGGTCGAGAAGGTCGATGTCAACGAACCGATTGACGCAGCGATCTTCGCGCCGTTCCAGTCAACGGTCATCGAGGCGTCGGCACCGATCACGGTGCGGCTGCTGAGCGACAAAGGCCATCTCTTCGTACGCGCCGTCGTCGACGGCAAGGCAATGACGTTTTTGATCGACAGCGGTTCGCAGGCGATCGTCCTCGATCCGAGTGCTGCAAAAGAGCTGGGTCTCGTCGCGCAAGGGCGCGTCGAGATTCGCGGCGCGGAACGGACTAGCGGGGCGGGTTTCGCGAACCTCGATGACGTCGACATCGGCGGCGCGCGTCTTCCGGTCGGAGTCGTTTCTGTCGTCGATCTCAGCTCGGTCCAATACCTCGGCGTTCCCGTGGACGGCGTGCTCGGCTATCCGTTATTTGCCGCGGCCGAGGTCCGGATCGATCCGGATGCGCTCACGATGACACTGGCGCGTCCGGGCGCGTTGCCTGCGCTTGGCAGCGAGATTCCAGTCGACACGGATCGGGAGCTTCCCGAGATCTCCGCCAGCGTCAGCGGGATCGACGCGCGGTTCCTAGCCGATACGGGCAACAACAGCGAGCTGCTTCTCTTTCACCGATTCGTCCAGGCGCATCCGCGCGTCGCTCAATACGTCGGGCATGGTTTCGTTCCAAACAGCGGGGTCGGAGGATCGAGCTCGGCGGTGTCGGTGATGGTCGATCGCCTCGCAATCGGGCCTTTCACCCTTTACAACCGCTACAGCAACGTAATTCTTTCAGACACGGGCGCGTTTGCCGATCGCAACGACGCCGGCAACATCGGCTGGGGTTCGTTACGGAACTTCGTGGTCACGTTCGACCTCGCTAATGGACGGTTGCTGCTCGAGCGCGCCCGCACGTTTGACGACGGCCGCTACCGTTTTGGACGCGAGCAATAAAGAGTTAACCTAAGGGCGATGGCGCGATCACACGAACTTGGCATCATCGTGAGATGATGACGCGCCCACTCCAGGTGAGTATTCTCGCAGCGCCGCTGGCTGCCATCGATCGGCGAGCGCTCTCTCAGGCGTGGTATTCGGCGCTGCGTCTAGCGCGCGACCAACGCCCCGCTCCACGCGCGCGCGGGAGGGATCCGCGGTGCGAGCAGGTGCGCAAACGAGCGGGGATCGAGGTTGTGTTGCCCGGACGTATATGCAGCGGGGCTCCCGCGCGGGCGTCTCTCGCCGGCTTTGAGTCTCCCCCGATCACTGGCCAGGACGCAGCCAGGCGCTTCACCGACCGGCGCGTGCCACGCTCGCTGCTTGCAAACCGAATCGAAAGCGTCTTATTCGATCCCCGCTCGCAAGCTAAACGAGCGAGCTTCACAGTCGGTCGCGGTCGCGTGCACGTTGTTTTGCAAAGTAAAGGCGATCGGGTTGCGCTGGTTGCGCTCTGTTCGCCGGCCTTGCGCGGCATCGTCGCTCGGGCGCTTGCCCAGGCACGCTATGCGCTCGCCGCGCGCGGCATCCGAGGAGAGCTCGAAGCGAAAGGAGCCTAGCGGTGTTTTTGAATTCTACCATGAGCGCGGCGCTTGATCGCATCGCCGAACGCGCTACAGATGTTCGGCGTGCTTTTACGCCCGGCGCCGTACCTCGGCGCGACGATGTCGCGACTGCTGGGCCCTCGTCGGGATTCACGCTTGATCCGCTCTCTGTCGCCGCGCCAGACGGAACATACTTCATCGTAAGCGATTCGCGCGGGCACCTGGCTTACACCCGCGACGGTGCGTTTGCACTACGCGGCGGTCGGCTCGTCGCCGCGGACGGTGTGCCGGTTTTCGGAATCCGGGCCCCCGGCGCCGAGCTCACCGAGCTGCGCGCGGATCCCGTCGATGCGGCCTTGAACCGGATCGACCAGCCTCGCATCGAGCCGGACGGCAGTTTACTCTATCAGCGAAATACGATCGATCCGCGCAGCGGCGCGCGGAAAACACAACGAGTGATTATTGGCCGCATCGCACTTGCGCGCTTTCCCGCGGGAACGCGCCTCGATCGGAGTGACCCGAATCGCTCCCCCGCTCCGCCTGGTGAGACGCCGCAGGTTGGCTTCGCTGGCGATGTAGGGTTTGCGCCGCTCGCGACGATGCAACGCGAGCGCAGCCGAGTAAATCTCAACGAGAGCCTGGCGCGCCTCGACGACGCGTACCTCGCGTTCGACGCCTTGGCAGCTGCGGAAGCCGCCAAGGGTCACCTGGGTAAGACCGTAATGGACTTGCTCAAGTGAAATCGCTCGTCTTCGGATCCTCCGTTCGCGAGAGCCACGAGCGGGTGCAGAATGCGCGGTTCGAAGAGAGGTCTTGGTTGCCGACAAGCGCGGTGTGTGTCGTCGCAAGTGGTGTACGCGAAACACTGAGCGCGCTCTTGCGCACTTCCGTCGCGCTGAGTCTCTTCGAGCCTACGATTCCACCAGCTCCTGCGTGGCCGGCGATCGTGCAGGGTGCGCAGATCTATCGACTTCGTGCCAGGAAAGCTGACGCGGCAATCGTTCTCAGGCCGCCCGACGCCGCCGCCCTCGCGGCCGCTGCCTTCGGCGAGCCGCAGCCCGCCGGTCGCGCGAACCGCGCGCTGTCAACTATCGAACGGGAAGTGGTCGACCGCATAGTGCGCGCTATTGCTCGCAGTCTCGCCGCCGTGTGCGGCACACGCGATGGAGACGAGATTGAGAATGTGGCTCAGATCGAGGACTTCGTGACGTACTTCGAGCTGCACCTTGAAGCGCCGGTCGACGCACGCATCGGGATTGCCCTCTCAAGCGATCCGTCGCCGGAACCGGGCGGCCAATTGACGCTCGAAGATCTCTCGCAGGTTGAGCTGACGCCGGTTGCATTGCTCGATCTCGGAACCATCGAAGCTGAGACGATTGCTTGCCTCTCACTCGGCGCTCTCTTGCCCGTGTTCGGCCTCAATCTCCATCGAGTCGCCCTACAGCTGGACGGTCGTGTACTCGCCCGTGGCGAATGCGGAGTACGAAATGGACGCTACGCGCTTACAGTACAAGGCGACGTTTAGAGATGGGCTCTAAGCCCGTGGATATCGAACTGCTCATGCACATTCCGTTGCGGCTTACTGCAGAACTCGGAAGCACGACAATGTCCATAGCGCAGCTTCTGGAGCTTGGCAACGGCTCGGTCCTCGAACTCGACCGGGCCGCCGACGCACCCGTGGACGTGCTCGTCAACAGTCGACCCGTCGCGCGCGGAGAGATCGTCGCGGTCGACCACAACTTCGGTGTGCGAATCACCGGGTTGATTGGACGCGAATGAACGCGGAGGGACTCTTAACGATCGCGGCTCGCTCCCATGCGAGCGAGCCGCTCGAAGTGTTGATCGCTCTAACGCTACTCTCGATCGTACCGTTCTTGGTCGTGATGTGCACGTCATTTGTGCGCATTATTGTCGTGCTGTCGCTCGTGCGCTCCGCGATCGGCGCGTCGGCACTTCCCCCAAATGCTGTGCTCACGGGTCTAGCTCTGATCCTGACGCTGGCTGTCATGGCTCCAACCGCCCAACGCATCGCCCGCGACGCCGTCGACCCGTATTCGCATGGCAGGATTTCGCCATCTCAAGCGCTGCAGCGGGCAACCTCGCCGCTGCGCTCGTTCATGCTCCGCCAGACGCGCGCGGCCGACATCGAGCTCTTCGAGCGAATCTCGCACCAAGCGCGAAATGCCGAACGAACCGTGCCCCTAACGGTTGTCGTTCCTGCTTTCGTGGTCGGCGAGCTACGCAGTGCCTTCGCGATCGGCTTCGCGCTCTATCTGCCGTTCGTGGCAATCGACTTGGCAGTCGCGGCGATGCTGATGGGCCTGGGCATGATGATGCTGAGCCCCCCGGTTGTCTCGCTGCCCGTGAAACTCTTGCTCTTCGTGATGGTCGATGGCTGGTCGCTGGTCTGCGGAGGCGTCGCCGCCTCGTTCCGATAAACAACGCCCGTGCGAATTAAAGATGCGCTAGCGACGGTTCGGCCGTTCTTCTCGTTTGAGTTCTTTCCGCCACGGGATGATGCCGGTTCCCGCCAGCTGCTCGCAACTATCGAGGCATTACAGCCCCTCCGCCCAGCTTTCGTCTCGATCACCTACGGCGCCGGGGGATCGACGCGGGCTCGCACCGTCGAGCTAGCTAAAGAGATTCAACAGCAGATCGGACTAACTGTCGTCGCGCACGTTACTTGCGTAGGTGCCAGCCGCTCCGAGCTCCGAGCGCTATTCGATGATCTAGCACGCGGCGGCATCGAGAACGTGCTTGCTCTGCGCGGCGACCCCCCGAAGGACGGTCAATTTGAAACAGCGCCGAGCGGATTCAGCCACGCCAACGAGCTGATCGCGATGCTTCGCCGCAACTACGATTTTTGCATAGGGGCCGCGTGCCATCCCGAAAAGCATCCCGAAGCACCCACTTTTGAGACCGATCTTGCGTTCCTAAAGGCCAAAGCCGACGCCGGGGCTGACTTTCTCGTCTCGCAGCTCTTTTTCGACAACGAGCTCTTTTTTGAGTTCGAACGACGCGCGCGCACGGCGGGCGTAAATCTTCCAATGCTTCCGGGACTCATGCCAATCACGAACTTCGAACAGATTCAGCGCTTCATCGCAGTGTGCGGAGCGACGATTCCGCCCAAGTTGCGCGTCGAAATGGAGGCGCGGAAAGGCGACGTCGAGGCCGTCCAAGATCTCGGCGTTGCCTACGCCTCGATGCAGGCGATCGAGCTCCTCCGGGGCGGCGTTCCCGGAATTCACTTCTATACGCTCAATCGCTCGCCCGCGACGCGCGCAATCGTATCCTCGCTGCTCGCCGCCAGCGCGTGGCGCTCCACAATAATGCGGTAATGTTGAGGTAACTGCCGCCCGATAGCATCGAGGCGTGGACGTCCTCGACGCTTTGCTCCGCGATGCGCTCGTAACGACCGCAGTGAT
>JASHPI010000041.1 GCA_030038215.1 Vulcanimicrobiota bacterium
AGCCTGCCGCTGCTCGACGAGCGTCTGGTGCCGGCCCAACTCGGATGGCGCCTAGCCTTTGGCCTGGGCGCGACGCTCGCAATTGCCGTGCTTTTCGTGCGCACCGCACTGCCCGAGAGCCCGCGCTGGCTTCTCATGCACGGGCGCCGCACCGAAGCCGACGAGATCACCGCCGCGATCGAGCGGCGCATCGAACGAGGAGCCAAGACGCCGCTCGCGCCGGCAGACGGATGCATCACGATCGATCCGGCGCGCGTGCAAACCGGTCTGCGCGCGGTCGCGCACGCGATGCTCACGCGCTATCCGTCGCGCACGCTCGTCTCGCTGGCGCTGATGATCTCGCAGGCTTTTCTCTACAACGCGATTTTCTTCACTCAGGCGCTGGTGCTGGCTACCTTCTTCGGCGTTCCTTCGTCGGTCGTCGGCCTCTACATCATTCCGTTTTCAATCGGCAATCTGCTCGGGCCGCTGATCTTGGGGCGCTTGTTCGATACGCTTGGACGCAGGCCCATGATCTTCGCGACGTATGCGCTCTCGGGAGTATTGTTGATGATCACGGGGCTTTTGTTCGTTCGCGGGCTGCTCGATGCGACGACGATCACCGTTGCGTGGTCGATCGTCTTCTTCTTTGCCTCGGCGGGAGCAAGCTCGGCCTATCTCACGGTCAGCGAGATTTTTCCGTTGGAGTCGCGAGCGATGGCAATTGCCATCGTGTATTGCGCCGGCACACTGGCGGGCGGCGCGCTCGCGCCGACGCTCTTCGGCATCTTAATCGCAACGCGCTCGCCGGTTGCCATCTTTCATGGCTACTTGCTGGGCGCCGCCGCGATGATCGGCGCCGCGATCGTCGAGCTCGCCGTCGGCGTCGAAGCGGCACGGCGCATGCTCGAAGAGGTTGCGCCGCCCTTGGGAACCTCGGAGGTTTCTTAAGCGTTGAGCGCCGCTAGCTGATCGTACGCTTCGCGGAGGGCGCCGCCTTCGCGAACCGGGGCCGCGCAGACGCTCCCCGCGCAGACGTAAGCAGCCGGACTCGGATCCGCGGGCAGATCCAGCTCGACCGCCGCATCGCCGGGCAGCGTCCGTATCTCGACGAACGGCGATGGAAGACGCAGCGCCGCTTCCCGGAACTCTGCAGTCGCTCCCGGATTGCCGACGATCCGGACGGCGACGACGGGCGAGAGATAACGCCGCAACGCGCGCGCGTAGCTTGCAGCCAGCGTGCCGGCCGCAGCAAACGTCCGCGCGTAAAGCGTCAGGATGCGCTGCGCATGCTCGCGATATCGTTCCTGCGCGGTCAGCGCGTGCAGTCGCAAGAGCACTTCGGCGAAGAGACCGTTCTCGTAGAGCGGGCGGTCCGGGAGCGCAAGCGAGCCCAGCGCTTTGTCGTCCGGAAGGCGATCGTAGAAACCGCCTTCAGGCGCCTCCAAACGCGCGATCGCGACATCGGCCAGCGAGCGCGCGCGGTCGAGGAAACGCGCGTCGCCGGAAATCTCGTGCGCGTCGAGCAGCGCGCGCGCATATGCGACCTGATCGGTGAGCAACCCGCGAACGTGAGGCGCGCCGTCCGGCGGGATGAAGTGATAGACGAGGCCGTCGTCGTCGAGCAGCCGCTCGTGCACGGCGTCGAGGGTCTGCAAGGCCTGCGCGAGCAATGCGTCGTCATCGAGCGCCGCCGCTGCCAGACACCAGGCGCCGGCGAGCGCGCAGGTCCAGTTCGTATAAGAGGTACGATCGACGTAAGGTGCGCCGTAAGCTCGTCGCTCGGGCAGCGAGAGGGCATAATAGGTCTCGTCGGCGTCTTGGCTGCCCGCGAAGAACCCGGTCTTCTCATCGCGGAGGACGTCGCGCGTGTAAGCGATGGTAGAAACGAGCGTCGCGTGCATTTCGTCGGTCGGCGCGAAGAGCTCGAGCCCGGCCAGCACACGCAGCAAGCCGGCGTGCTCCTCGGTCATCTTCTCGAAATGCGGCACGCTCCAATCGCGAGTCGTCGAGTAACGGAAGAATCCTCCCTCGACGTGGTCGTACATTCCGCCCCGCGCCATGGCCAGCATCGTTTGCGCCACCATCGCGTAGATACGTTGATCGCCGGTTAGGCGCCACTCGTTCAAAAGAAACTCCAGCGCCTCGGGCTGTGGAAACTTCGGTGCATCGCCGAATCCGCCATACTCCTCGTCGTAGGCGTCGCGCAACTCCTCGACCAGGCGCACGACCATGCTTTCGCGCAGATCATCGGGGGCCACCGGCCGATACGAGGGCCGGCGCGCGCCGAGTTGCGCCGCGCGTTCGCCGATTTCGGTCTTATGCTCGTGGTAGAAGTCCGCAATGTCGTCCAGCGCCCGACGCATCTGCTCCGGCGGCAAGTACGTTGCTCCCGTCAGCGTCGTTCCATCGGGAGCGAGAAAGGCCGTGGTCGGCCAGCCGCCCATGTTGTAGCGCGCGTTGATGTCCGGGCGGCGATCGTTGTCGACGCGTACCGGGACGAAGCGTTGGTTGATCGCGGCGATCACGTCCGGATCCGAATAGGACGTTTCGTCCATCACGTGGCACCAGTGGCACCAAACAGCAGAAATTGAGAGCAGGATCGGCTTGTCTTCGGTCGCGGCCCGCGCAAACGCATCGGCTCCCCACGCCATCCACTGGATCTCCGCGGCGCGGTTGGCGCGCGGCGAGAAGCGAAACTCATTCATCGAGGTCGGAGGCTCCCCGCAGGAACGACGTAGCGTAGATCACGGCAACCAACGCATACAGCGCGAGTCCGGCGATGCCTGCCGTCTCCTGCCCGAAGACCAGCGCGGCTGCAAAATAGATCGCAAAGGCTAGGCCGGCAATCGCGTAGCGGCGGTGCGTTGCCGGCCTCATCGCATAGACGTCGTGGTCGTAAAAGCCGCCGCTACCCAAGCTTCGCCGCCACGCGGCCGCTGCGAGGGCAAGTGCGAGCAGCAGGCCGATCCAGGTCCAAATCATCCTGCCTCTAAGGGTAGCGCTGGAACGCGTCGAACGCCAACAGCCATGGCGTCTAAGAAACCGCCCGCGCATTCCTCGCTCGAAACGTACCGCAAGAAGCGTGACTTTGGTGCGACGCCTGAGCCGAGCGGCCGCAAGGCCCGTAGCGCATCGCGGCGCGCCTTGCGCTTTGTCGTTCAGATGCATCACGCGTCCCGCCTGCATTACGACTTTCGGCTCGAGGCCGATGGCGTGCTTGCATCCTGGGCGATTCCCAAGGGTCCGACCCTCGCTCTCGGCGACCGGCGACTGGCGATGCACGTCGAAGATCATCCGCTCGAATACCGCGATTTCGAGGGGAATATCCCGGAGGGACAATACGGCGCCGGGAGCGTCATCGTTTGGGACCGCGGCACCTACACGCTCGCCGAAGGCACCGATCCGGCCGCCGAGATCGCGGGCGGAAAGATCAAGTTCATCTTGCACGGCAAGAAGCTGCACGGCGAGTTCACGCTGGTCAAGATCAAGCAGCGTGAGGGCGAGCACGGCGAACCCTGGCTGCTGATCAAGGATCGCGATGAGTATGTGGATCCGAAGTACGATCCCGCGAAGCACCCCGAATCGGTCAAGAGCGGCAAAACGCTTGAGGACGTCGCCGCCGATCCACGCGCGAAGACGTGGCAGTCAAAAGCGAGCGCGCGTCATGCCACGGCGCCGCGCCGCGCGAGCGCAAAGCGGGATCCGCTGCCGCACCTCAAGTCGGTGATGCTTGCGACGCTCGCCCCGGGACCCTTTGACGATCCGGAGTGGCTCTTTGAAGTGAAGTGGGATGGCTATCGTGCCCTCTGCACGATCGATGCGCGAGGCAAGCTCACCCTCGAATCGCGCAACAATCTCGACATGCTCAAGCGCTTTCCCGAACTTCGCGAGCTCGCGACCGCCTTTGCCAGCGTGCCCATCATGGTTGATGGGGAGATCGTCAGCCTCGACAAAGCGGGGCGCTCGGAGTTTCAGCGGCTGCAGGAGTCGCAGAAAAAAACCGCCGGATTGACCTACGCGGCCTTCGATCTGATCTACGCCGACGGCAAGGACCTGCGCTCGACGCCGCTCGAGGAGCGCAAAGCCTTGCTGGAGCGCCTGATCGCCGACGATGCGCTGGTGCTCTATTCCAAGCACGTCGTCGAGCACGGCAAAAAGCTCTTCGCGAGCGCGAAAAAGCGTCACCTCGAAGGCATCATGGCCAAGAAGCGCGCCTCGACCTACCAGGAGCGCCGCAGCCGCGACTGGCTGAAGATCAAGGCGCACTACGAGCAAGAGTTCGTCGTCGGCGGATGGACCGAGCCGAAGGGCAGCCGCGCCGGCTTTGGGGCGCTGCTCTTAGGCGTGTACGATAAGAAAGCGCTGCGCTTCGTCGGCTCGGTCGGGACCGGATTCGACGCGAAGAAGCTGCACGATCTCCACGCGCGCCTGCGCAAACTCGAGCGCAGCACGACGCCGTTTGACAATGACGTCGAGGCAAACGCGCCGATTCATTGGGCCTCGCCTCAAATAGTGGTGGAGGTTCGCTTTGCGGAGTGGACGCGCGACGGTTATCTGCGTCAGCCGGCCTATCTCGGCTTACGTCCGGACAAGAGTGCCAAAGACGTCGTTGCCGAGATTCCAAAGGTTTCCTGATGGCGGAAAAACGCGTCAGTGTAAAAGTCGGCTCGCGCACGCTCTCCCTTTCCAACCTCGATAAGGTTCTTTGGCCGCATGACGGTTACACGAAGGGCGATCTGATCGGCTATTACGAGAGCGTCGCCTCGACGATCGTGCCCTACTTGAAAGGACGTCCGCTTACCCTCGAGCGCTATCCGAACGGAATTGGAAAGCAGTCGTTCTTCGAAAAAGAGATGCCAAAGGGCATGCCCGACTGGGTCGATCGCATCACGCTTCCGAGCGACGGCCCGCGCAGCACGATCACCTACGTAGTCTGCAACGACGCGCCGAGCCTCGTCTACCTGGCGAACCTGGCGGCGATCATCCTGCATATCTGGACGTCGCGCGCCAAAACGCTCGACGATCCGGACTTCGTGTTATTCGATCTCGATCCGGGGGAGAAATGCACGCTGCGCGCGCTGACGACCGTGGCGCTGGCAATCCGCGATCTGCTGGGCGAGATTGGTCTGCGCCC
>JASHPI010000042.1 GCA_030038215.1 Vulcanimicrobiota bacterium
TCGTTCTGACGCCGTATGACTCCCAGGCAATCGGCAGCGCGATCGTGGAGGCGAATAACGCCGGCATTCCGGTCTTTACCGCCGACATCGCCAGCACGAGCCGGGAGGGAAAAGTCGTCGCGCACATCGCGAGCGATAACGTGCAGGGCGGCTTTCAAGCCGGGAAACTGATCTGCCGGGCCGTCGGCAAGAGCGGCACCGTTGCGATCATCGACGAACCTGAAGTTACCAGCGTTCAGGATCGCGTCAGGGGCTTCAAACAGGCGATCGCGCAACTTTGCCCGGGCGTCACGATCGTCGCCGACGTCGACTCGGGTGGAACGCGTGATAAGGCGAGCAGCGATGCGGGCGATATCCTGCAGGCGCATCGGAATCTGTCGGCGATCTTCGGAATCAACGATGACTCCGCGCTCGGCGCGCTTACCGCGGTGAAAGCCGCCGGTTCATCCGGAAAGATCGCGATCGTCGGTTACGATGCAACGCCCGAAGCGCGCACGGCGATCGCCGCCGGCGACATGTACGGCGACGCCATTCAATATCCGAAGAAGATCGGCGCGACGACCATCGACGTGATTCACGACTACTTCGCCGGAAAAAAACCACCGGCGCTCGTGAAAATCGACGTCGGCACCTTTACGCGTTGACTGACGCGCCTCTTCTCGAGATGCGCAACATCGGGAAGAGCTTTCCCGGCGTTCGCGCGCTCGCCGACGTCTCGCTGACGCTCCGCTCCGGAGAGACGCTCGCGTTGGTCGGCGAAAATGGCGCCGGCAAATCGACCCTGATGAAGATCCTCTCCGGGGCGCTCCGCGCCGACCAGGGTGCGATCCTCATCGACGGCGTGCCCGTGCAGATCGATTCGCCGCAGAGAGCCCAGCATCTCGGCATCGGAATGATCTATCAGGAGTTTACGCTCGTACCGCAGCTCACCGCGCCCGACAACATCGCGCTCGGAGCCGAGCCGGTGCAGGGCGGGTTCATCGATGCGCGCGCCGTCCGCGAGCGCGCCCAGCGCGCGCTCGACGAACTCGGACTCGACCTGCCGCTCGACGTCGCGGTCGGACATCTTTCGGTCGCCGAGCAGCAATTGGTCGAAATCGCTAAGGTGTTGGCACGCAGCGCGCGCATCATCGTCATGGACGAGCCGACGGCAGCCCTTTCGGACCGGGAGATCGAGCATCTGTTTACGATCGTCGGGCGGCTGAAAGCTTCGGGCGCCGGGATCGTTTATATCTCACACCGCATGGACGAGCTTCCGCGCGTTGCCGATCGCGTGACCGTGTTGCGTGACGGCCGCGCCATCGAGACCCGTGAGGCGAGAGACTTCCCCTCCGATGAGATCGTTCACGCGATGGTCGGACGCCGGCTCGAAGCGCACTTTCCGGAGCTGGCGGCACCGGTGGGTCCGGTCGTATTGGAGGTGCGCCGTCTGGAGCGAAAGCCGGCCGTCAACGACGTAAGCTTCTCGGTGCACGCCGGAGAGATCCTCGGCCTCGGCGGCTTGATCGGAGCCGGGCGCACCGAAATTCTGCGCGCCATCGCTGGCGCCGACGTCGCGCAAAGCGGGGAGATCCGCATCGATGGCTCGCCCGTGCGTATTCGGGGACCGCACGACGCCATCGCCGCCGGCATCGCGTTCATTACCGAGGATCGCAAGGCCCAAGGCCTCGTGCTCGGCATGAACGTGCGTGAAAACGTCACGCTCGCGCACTTGCAAACGTTCGTCGATCGCGATCTGCTGATCGACGTCGCTCGCGAGCGCTCGGCCACCGCGCGCATGATCGACGAGCTACACATCCGCACGCCCGGCACCGAGCAGCTGGTGCGGAACCTTTCGGGAGGAACGCAGCAGAAGGTGGTATTGGCGAAGTGGCTGCTGGGTAACGCCCGCGTCTTCCTATTCGACGAGCCGACGCGCGGCATCGACATCGGCGCCAAGGCGGAGATCTACAAGATCATGGTCGAGCTCGCTGCCCGCGGGTCGGCAATCGTAATGGTTTCCAGCGACCTACCCGAGGTGTTGGGCATGGCACACCGCATTTTGGTGATTCGCGGCGGGCGAATCGCGGCCGAGTTCGACCGACGCCAGGCGACGCCCGACAAGATCATCGCCATCGCGACCGGCGCCGCGGCATGAGCCCGGGCAGCCGCCTCGGATATTGGCTGCGCATAGGCGGGGCGGGCCTTTTCCTCATCGCGTTGATCGTCGTGGTCAACGTCGCATCGCATGGTACGTTCCTGGAGCCCAGCAACATCGTCCGCGTGCTGCGCCAAATCACCTACAATTGCGTGCTCGGCGTCGGACAGACGTTCGTGATCATCACTGCGGGGATCGATCTATCGGTCGGATCGCTGGTGGCGTTGACCGGCGTCGTGGCCGCGCTCTTTGCCAACTCCGTGCACCTGAGCGGCTTCGCGCTCATCGCTGCGACGCTGCTCGTCGCCGTCGCGGTCGGCAGTGTCGCCGGCTGGGTGAACGCCCTGCCGGTCGTTAAGTTGAATCTTCCGCCTTTCATCACGACCCTGGCGATGCTGGAAATGGCCCTCGGCGCATCCTTCATTCTCTCGCACGGCCGCCCCGTCGCGCTCGTGAGCACCGATTTCCAGAACACCGGCATCGGCTCGTTTCTCCCGGCGGTAACCAACGCGCTCCATCTTCCCAACGTGCCCATTCCCGTCATTTGGATGCTTGCCATCATCGTTCTCGCTTCGCTCGTCCTCAATCGCACGCGTTTTGGCCGCTACGTGTTTGCGATTGGTGGAAACGAGGAAGCGGCACGCTTGGCCGGCATTAACGTCGCGCGCGTGAAGACGATGGTTTACGTGATCAGCGGCGCATGCGCGGCGATCGTGGGCTTCCTCTACATGGCACTTTTCTCGTCGGGATCTCCGCAGACCGGCACGGGCGACGAGCTCTTGGAGTCGATCGCTGCCGTGGTGGTCGGCGGGACGAGCCTGATGGGCGGCCGCGGCAGCATTATCGGCACCTTCTTCGGCGCGCTGCTCATCGGCGTGCTTTACAACGCGATGAACCTTCTCGGCGTCGATTCCTATCTGCAGAAGGTGGTCCTAGGCGCGGTCATTCTCCTTGCGGTCGTCCTCGACGAGCTCCGCAAGCGGTTCTTGATCCGCGAGGGTTAGAACGGGAAGTCGGCCTGGGTGAGACCGGTGTTGGTTTTGAGATCGGTAATCGATTCGTCGAGCACGATCTGCGATCCCGAGTAGAGGATCTGGCGCACCGGCCAATGCGTCTCGCGCGAGAGGTAGAGGATCTGTTCGGACACCCCGTCGTTGCTCGCGGGATCGGTGACCTTCAGGTCGAGGCGATCGGTCTCTACGCCGCCGACGATGCCGCCGTTGCTTTGGGTGAGCGCTCCGGGAATGGTTGCATAGCGGCCGACGACGTTTTGAAGGAGACCCTCGGGAATCGTGACGCCGCGCAGTGAGACCGCGCGGGGATCGTGGATGTCTACCTTGAGGTGGATTCCGGACAAAATTCCGCCTTGGTGCCCGCTGACTTGATTGGTGCCGGCCCAGACGCCGCCCGAGCCTTTGCCGTCGCCCGCGAGGATCAGCGTCTTGGCATAATGCGGCTTCATGAACATGTATTGATAGACGCGGTCCTGTGTCGCCGTACCCTTGGTCTCATGGGCGTGAATTATGGCCGTATAATCGTTGATGCCGGCAAACATCGCATCGAACGCCGCGAGCGCCGGGGCGGTGTTCTGGGCGCGCGCGGCTGGGCAGGCCGAGAGCGCAAGCAGCGCTCCTCCGATCGCTACCGCGGCGTGCAATAGATAGCGTTTCATTCAATACTCCATTGAGATCAGGATGATTGCGATGATGCGCCGCTCTCGTCGATCAGCAGCGTCCCGTGTTTCCCTTCGACGCCAATCAGCACGTCGCATTTCGCATCGGCGGCGATCTCTTCGATTTCCCTCCCCAACGGCGCGCCGCTGTACTTCCCTTCGCGGTAAGAGCCGAGGATGATAAGGTTCGCCTTCTCACGTTTCGCGACGTCAAGAACGGCCTGCTTGGTAGAGCGCGCTTTGATCGTCTCGGTACGAATGGTCACGTTGCTTTTCTGCGCAATCGTCTCGGCTGCGCCTAAGGCGTCGAGCGCGGCACGTTCCTCGCTCTCCATCTCCGCGTCGGGAGGCAACGTGTACGGCACTTCGATGACGTAGATCGCCAGCAGCTCGGAGCGCTCGCCGCGGGCAAGCCTCGCCGCCAGCACCATCATGTGGCTCGAGTCGATCTCGGGCGAGAAGGCGACGATCAAACTGCCGACCATCCGCTCGAGTTCGCTCTCGGCTTCGGCGGCGATGCGCTGGACGTATGAGGACGGCGGGTGGAGCATCCACCACAGGACCGCACCGACTGCGCCCGCGATGCCCAAGGCAACCACGGCGCCTGCAACGGTCACCTGTATCTCGCTCGACGCGGCGTTCACGCGCTTCCTCGCGCGCGCAGGATCAGCGAGAGACGGTGCGCGCCGAGCGCAATCATCGCGGCACCGAGAAAGACGCCGGGAAGAATCTCCCAGCCGGCCGGACGGACCCATGCCACCATCCGCGCCACGATCGCGGCTCCGCATAGCATCAGCGCGACTGCCAGCGCGGCCCGAACGATCATCATGGAACGGATTCTTCCGCGCGTCGCGCGTCGCTGGCCTTGACGTTGGCGGTGTACTCGTCCATCAGCTCGAATTCGCCGGCCTTACGCAAGATCTCGACCTGCGCTTTGCGCCAATCCCGATTCTGGGAGCGTAGAAGCGGCAGCCGGCGATGATTGCGGTAGACCAGGTAAAGGATCACGCCCAAAACGAGCCAGCTGGGACCGAAGAGCCGCCCGAGCGGGTGCGTTTGCAGCGTGAATATGAGGATCGAGAAGATTCCGATGAAGCCGATCACGCCAACGACCGGAAACTCAACCCGCTCGCCGCGAAAGCGCAGCGGAATGTTCAACGGAATCTTGAATTTGCGCGGGCTCAAGGGATCGGTCAAGCGCAAGCTGATCAATCCCAGAAAAACGAACGAATAGCTGGTCGCCGCGCCGAACGCATAAAGGTCGGCTAGGAATCCAAGGCCGCCCTCGCCGCGGAAGAAACGCCCGTAGATCGGTTCGAACGAGGGAAAGAGCCCCGGGATGGCGGCAAAAATCAGCTCGATCACGGCGATCGCGCAGAAGAAGACGATCGAGATCACTGGCGTGCGGAACTTCTGGTGCACGCGCTGGAAGGTCGAAGGCAACAAGTTCGAAGTGCTCATCGCATAGGCGATGCGCGAGCTGCCGAAGACGCCCGAGTTGGACGAGATCAGGAGCAACACGGCGCCGAGAACCGGGACGTAAAGGGCGGCGAAGGCGCCATAGTAGGGGACCTGAGCGGATAGCAATGCGACCGCTTTGCCTTGATTGTCCGCGTTGTGCGGGAAGATCTGCCAGAATTGCAGCGGATGGCCGGCTGCATCGGTGATCGGATGCCACGGGTGCAGACCCAGGGCTAAATTCGAGTACGCCAGCGCGAAGATCAAGATCGTCAGAATCAACGAGATCGACGTGCGTGGGATGACGGAGGCCGGCCTTTGGGTCTCTTGCGCCGCTTGCGAGATCGACTCGAGGCCGACGAACGAGATGATGGCCAGCGATGTGCCGAGCATAAGCTGGTAGGGCGAGGGCCAGTTTAGCTGCATGGCGTGGATCAGCAGATGCGGCCGGAACGCGAAGAGGAAACCCAAGCACAGGATGCAGGTTTCGCTGATGACGTCCAACGCCGAAACGGCGCCGTTGAACGCCGTGCTTTCGCGTACTCCCACCACGTTCAGAATGCAGAGTCCCAAGACCAAGCTGAGCACGACCAGGAAATGAAGCCAGGGATTCACGGAGTTCACCAGCGCCGGCAAGAGTTGGCTGGTGTAGTCGACGGACGACCAAGCGAAGAGGGTGACGTCGATCGTAAAGTCGAGCAGCACCGCCCAGCCCGCCACGAAGCCGAAGAAATCGCCGAGACCACGCATGACGAAGTACTGTCCGCCGCCGGCAACCGGATACGTCGCCGCGAGCTCGGTGTACGCGAGGCCGATGCAGACGTAGACGACGCCGGCGAAGAGAAACGCGACGTTCGAGGCGCCCGCGGCCACGCCCAGAACGAGGCCCAGGCCTACGAAGATATCGGCGCCGACGTCGGAATAGCCCCATGAGAACGATCCCCACGGCTTCATCGCACGGCGCAGCTCGGGGTTCTTTGGGCGCGGTTTGACGGCGGCCACTAGTTACGGGCCACTAGAATGCGTTCCGATGCAAGCTCAGGCGATCTCCGTCCAGTGCCACGACATCGAAGCGAATCGTGGCCGCCGGCGCCACGATCTGCGCGTAATCCGCGGCGATCTGGCGCAGCCGCGCGCGCTTGCGCGCGTCGACCGCGCTGAGCGCCGAACCGAAACGCCGCGAATCTCGTCGCTTCACTTCAACGACGACGAGCGTCGGGCCATCCAGGCAGACCGCGTCGAGTTCGCCGCCCGGCACGCGCACGTTGCACGCCAGCACGCGATAACCGCTCCGGCGCAGAAACTCGGTTGCGCGCTCCTCGCCCTGACGCCCCTTCTCTCCGTTATCCGGCCGGCTGCGCATCATACCCGGTGGCGTCGTCGAACTCCGCGAGCGCTTCGAACGATTCGAGCGAGGTCAGGCCAAGCTCCAATTGAGCGTCGCGCACGCGCGCCCAGTTGGCGCGGTGGTGCACGCAAGGGCCATGGTTTCGCAGCGCTTCGAGATGATGCGGGGTCGAATAGCCTTTGTGCAAAGCGAATCCGTAGCGCGGATCCTCGCGATCGAGATCGACCATCAACGCGTCGCGATGGACCTTTGCGACGATCGACGCGGCCGCCACGACGGCGCATCGGGCATCGCCGTGGATCAGCGGCTCTTGCGGTCCGATGAATGACCGTACGCGAACTGCGTCAGTGATGAGGTATTCGGGCGCGAACGAGAGACTGGCGATCGCACGCTCCATCGCGAGAACGCTCGCCCAGTAGATGTTGAGGCGATCGATTTCGGCCACGCAGGCGCTGCCGACTGCCCACGCAATGGCCTGCATTTTCACGAGTTCGGCGATCTGCGCCCGAAGTTCCGGGCGCACCTGTTTGGAGTCGTTCAGTCCCTTGATCAAGAGCGGTTCGGCGGCGACGACGCACGCCGCCACGACCGGACCTGCGAGCGGGCCGCGGCCGACCTCGTCGATGCCGCCGATCAGAGAGAAGCCCCGCTCGCGCGCGGCGTACTCGAAACGGTGCAAGCGGTGCAGCCGGCGCCGCTCGCGTTCGTACGCATTGCGAGCCTTACGCTGCTTCGGCGTCATCAGGGGACTCGAACGAGATGCGTCCGAAGGCACCTTCGTTCAACGCACGGATATACGATTGCGCGGCATTGTGATAGTCGATCTCGCCTCCGCGGCGCA